>DASUIE010000091.1:0-21103 GCA_036273175.1 Allostellaceae bacterium | reverse complement strand
TAGCCGCTGAGATGGAGGAGGGTCTCGGTCAGCTCCTCCTCGGTCCAGCCCTGGCGCAGCGCGAAGCGGAGGTGGAGGGCGAGCTCGGGCTCGCGGCCGGTGCACGTGTCGGAGATCACGCAGATAAGGGCGCGCGTCTTGGTGTCGAGCCCGGGCCGGGTCCACAGCGCGCCGAACACGGTCTCGGTCGCGACGTCGATGAATTTCTGCATCACCGGGTCGCTGTAGATGCCCTTGGCGGCGGCTTCGACAGCGGCGTCGCCCATCAGCTTCCGCCGCATCGCCGCACCCTTCTCGTAAAGTTCGCTGCGCGCCATCGCTTCCTCCGGGGTTGAATCTCGTCGCGGCGATCTTGCCGACCAACTCTGGTCTTGTCGCCCGCTTTGGTGCTAACTCGACCGATGAACGACATCACCCGCCGCCTCGACGATATGCGCGCGGCCGCGCGCGCCGGCGGCGGCAAGCGGCGCATCGAGGCGCAGCACGCCAAGGGCAAGCTGACCGCACGCGAACGGCTCGAAATCCTCCTCGACCCCGACTCGTTCGAGGAATGGGACATGTTCGTCGAGCACCGCAGCCACGATTTCGGCATCGACGAGCAGAAGGTGCCTGGCGACGGGGTCGTCACCGGCTATGGCGCGATAAACGGCCGCCTCGTCTTTGTCTTCAGTCAGGATTTCACGGTGTTCGGCGGGTCGCTCTCGGAAGCGCATGCCGAGAAGATTTGCAAGATCATGGACCAGGCGATGAAGGTCGGCGCGCCGGTTATCGGCCTCAACGATTCCGGCGGCGCGCGCATCCAGGAGGGTGTCGCCTCGCTTGCCGGCTATGCCGAAGTGTTCGAGCGCAACGTGCTCGCTTCGGGCGTCGTGCCGCAGATTTCGCTGATCATGGGTCCCTGCGCCGGCGGGGCGGTCTATTCGCCGGCGATGACCGACTTCATCTTCATGGTCAAGGACAGCTCTTACATGTTCGTGACCGGCCCCGAGGTCGTCAAAACGGTCACCCACGAGACCGTGACCCAAGAGGAGCTCGGCGGCGCGGTCACCCACACGACCAAATCCGGCGTCGCCGACATGGCCTTCGAGAACGATGTCGAGGCGCTGCTCGAACTGCGCCGCTTTGTCGATTTCCTGCCCGCCTCGAACCGCGCCCCCCGGCCCCCGCGCTCGACCGAGGACCGCGCCGACCGGGAAGAGCCGTCGCTCGACACGCTGATCCCGGCCAACCCGAACAAGCCTTACGACATGAAGGAGCTGATCCAGAAGGTTGTCGATGAGGGCGATTTCTTCGAGCTTCAGCCGAATTACGCCGCCAACATCCTGGTCGGGTTCGCCCGCATCGAGGGCGCGACGATCGGAATTGTCGCCAACCAGCCGATGGTGCTCGCCGGGTGCCTCGACATCGACAGCGCTAGGAAGGCCGCCCGCTTTGTGCGGTTTTGCGACTGTTTCAACATCCCGATCGTCACCGTTGTCGACGTGCCCGGATTTCTCCCCGGCACCGCGCAGGAATACGGCGCGATCATCAAGCATGGCGCCAAGCTCCTCTTCGCCTTTGCCGAGGCGACCGTGCCCAAGGTGACGCTGATCACGCGCAAGGCCTATGGCGGCGCCTATGACGTGATGAGCTCGAAGCATTTGCGCGGCGACGTCAATTTTGCCTGGCCCTCGGCCGAGATCGCGGTAATGGGGCCGAAAGGCGCGGTCGAGATCATCTTCCGTGCCGATTTGGGCAACGCCGCGGCCATCGAAACGCGAACGGAAGAATACCGCGAGAAATTCGCGAACCCCTTCGTCGCCGCCAGCCGCGGGTTTATCGACGATGTGATCGCGCCCGCCACGACCCGCCGGCGCCTCGCCCGCGCGCTGAGGATGCTGCGCGACAAGCAGCTCGCGAACCCGTGGAAGAAGCACGACAACATCCCGCTGTGAGATGTTCAAAAAAATCCTGATCGCCAATCGCGGCGAGATCGCTTGCCGCGTCATCCGCACCGCGCGGCGGATGGGGATCGCGACGGTCGCGGTGTACTCCGAGGCCGATACCGAGGCGCTTCACGTGCGCGAGGCGGACGAGGCGGTCGCGATCGGGCCGGCTCCCTCGGCCGAGAGCTACCTGCGCGCCGACAGGATCGTCGCGGCGTGCCAGGAGACCGGGGCCGAGGCGGTGCATCCCGGCTATGGGTTTCTGTCGGAGCGGGCGTCGTTCGCGACAGCGCTCGAAGAGGCCGGGATCGCGTTTATCGGGCCGCCGCCCGCGGCGATCGCGGCGATGGGCGACAAGATCGAGTCGAAAAAGCTCGCCGCCGCCGCCGGGGTTTCGACCGTTCCCGGGCATCTCGGCATTATCGCCGACGCGGCGGAGGCGGCGACGATCGCGCATGGGATCGGCTATCCGGTGATGATCAAGGCCTCCGCCGGCGGCGGCGGCAAGGGCATGCGCATCGCCCATGACGATGCCGAGCTGCGCGAGGGGTTCAGCGGCGCCCAGCACGAGGCCAAGGCGAGCTTTGGCGACGATCGCATCTTTCTCGAGAAATACATCGAGCAGCCGCGTCACATCGAAATCCAGGTGCTCGGCGACCGGCACGGCAACATCGTCTATCTCGGCGAGCGCGAGTGCTCGATCCAGCGCCGCCACCAAAAGGTCATCGAGGAGGCGCCGAGCCCGTTTCTCGACGCGAAGACCCGCGCGGCGATGGGGGAGCAGGCCGTTGCGCTGGCCAAGGCGGTCGGATACTTCTCCGCCGGAACCGTCGAATTCATCGTCGACGCGCGCCGCAACTTCTATTTCCTCGAGATGAACACGCGGCTCCAGGTCGAGCACCCGGTTACCGAGATGGTCACCGGGCTCGACTTGGTCGAGCTGATGATCCGCATCGCCGCCGGGGAGACGCTCCCGTTCGCACAGAAGGACATCCGCCATGACGGGTGGGCGATCGAGGCGCGGGTCTATGCCGAGGACCCGACACGCGGTTTCCTCCCGTCGATCGGGCGGCTCGTGCGCTACAACCCGCCCTCGGGCGAAGGCGTGCGGGTCGATACGGGGGTCAGCGAAGGCGCCGAGATCACACTCTACTACGATCCGATGATCGCCAAGCTAGCCATCCACGGCGGCGACCGAAACCAGGCGATCGACCGGCTCAAGGCCGCGCTCGACGGGTTTTATGTCGGCGGGCTGCGCCACAACATCGCCTTTCTCGCGGCGATCGCCGGCAAAGAGCGGTTTCGCGCCGGCCGCCTCTCGACCGATTTCATCGCCGAGGAATTTCCCGGCGGTTTCCCGCCGCCGGCGGAATTCACCGAGGCCGACCGCGTCATCCTGCTCGCCGCGGCGCTGGCCGATGGCGGGAGCGGCGAACGGGTCGTGCTGCTCGACGGCGCGCCGCATCCGGTGACCTTGCCGGTCGCAGCCGAGACCGATTGGCGGCCTGGACAGAATTTGATGCGTCTGCGCATCGGCGACCGCGCCGAGACGGTGCAAATCGAGCCTCTGCCGGCCCGCGCGTTCCGCTTGTCGCATGGCGGCGTGGTGCGCCGCGCCCAGGTGCTGTGGCCGCGCGCCGCCGAGCTGCTGTTGACGATGCCGGCGAAGCAGGCGGCGGACACATCGCGGCTGGTCCTGTCGCCGATGCCGGGGCTCTTGACCGCGCTCGTCGTCACGCAGGGTCAGGAAGTCAAGGCCGGCGAGCCGCTGGCGATCGTCGAGGCGATGAAGATGGAAAACGTGCTGCGCGCCGAGCGCGACGGCCGCATCGCCAAACTTTGCGCACAAAGTGGGGATAGCCTGACCGTCGACCAGGTGATCCTGGAGTTCGAATGACGACGATGCGGCTGCGCATCACCGGGCGGGTGCAAGGCGTCGGGTATCGCGCCTGGGCGGTGCAGAAAGGAACGAGCCTCGGCCTCAGCGGCTGGGTCTGCAATCGCCGCGATGGCAGCGTCGAGGCGTTGGTTACCGGTTCCGACGAGGCGGTGACGGCGATGATCTCCGCCTGCCGCGAGGGCCCTTACGGCGCGCGCGTCAACGACATCGTGCTCAGCGACGCGAGCGACGACGGCACCCGGGGATTTACCGCGAAGCCGACGGTGTAGCCCCCAGCGTCGCATGCCGGCAAAAGCCGGTATCCCTTTGTCGGACGCACGGGACGCGGAATGATGGGTCCCGGCTTTCGCCGGGATAGCGAATAAGTTAGGCCGCCGCTTCCTCTTCCTTCGGCGCGACCGGACCGGAATCCTGGCCCTTGGCGGTGATGTCACGGTCGATCAGCTCGATCACCGCCATTGCCGCATCGTCGCCGTAGCGGTAGCCGGCCTTGATGATCCGCGTGTATCCGCCATGCCGTGTCGCATAGCGCTGCGCCAGCGTCGTCAGCAGCTTTTCGGCGAGCTTCTTGTCCTGTAGCCGGGCTATTGCCTGACGCCGGGCGTGGAGCCCGCCGCGCTTGCCGAGCGTGATCAGCCGCTCGACGATCGGACGCAAGTCCTTGGCCTTGGGCAGAGTGGTGGTGATCTGCTCGTGCTTGAGGAGCGCGGCGGCGAGATTCTCGAACATCGCCGTGCGATGGGCGGAGTTGCGGCTGAAGCTCCGCCCGTTCAATCCATGCCGCATGTCATTCCCCTAATCGCCCGCGCGCCGCTTAATAAGGCTCGTCGATGCGCTTGGCCAGCTCTTCGATGTTCTCGGGCGGCCAAGCCGGGATCTCCATCCCCAGATGGAGTCCCATATTCGCCAGCACCTCCTTGATTTCGTTCAAGGATTTCCGCCCGAAATTCGGCGTGCGCAGCATCTCGGCCTCGGTCTTCTGCACGAGATCGCCGATATAGACGATGTTGTCGTTCTTCAGGCAGTTCGCCGAGCGCACCGAGAGTTCGAGCTCGTCGACCTTGCGCAGCAGGTTCTTGTTGACCGGCGGCTCGCCCGAGACTTCCTTCTCGGCGGCAAGCCGCGGCTCCTCGAAATTGATGAAGAGCTGGAGCTGGTCCTGCAGGATGCGCGCGGCATAGGCGACCGCGTCCTCCGGGGTCACCGCGCCGTTGGTCTCGACCCGCATCACCAGCTTGTCGTAGTCGGTGCGCTGCTGGACGCGCGTGTTCTCCACCCGGTACGACACTTTGCGGACCGGGCTGAACAGCGCATCGACCGGGATGAGCCCGATCGGCGCATCCTCTGGCCGATTGTCGGTCGCCGGCACGTAGCCCTTGCCGTTTTCGACGACGAACTCCATCGTGATCCGCGCTGCGGTATCGAGCGTGCAGATCACCAGATCGGGGTTGAGGATCTCGATGTCATGGCCGGTCTCGATCTGGCCCGCCTTGACCTCGCCCGGCCCGGTGCCGCGCAGCCGCATCCGCTTCGGCCCCTCGCCGTGCATCCTCAGCGCGATGCCCTTGACGTTGAGCACGACGTCGGTCACGTCTTCGAGCACGCCCGGAAGCGACGAGAACTCATGCAGCACGCCCTCGATCTGCATCGAGGTGACGGCGCCACCCTGCAGCGACGACAATAGAATACGCCGCAGCGCGTTGCCGAGCGTGAGGCCAAAGCCACGCTCCAGCGGCTCGGCGACGACCGTCGCGACGCGCTCGGGGTCTTCCCCCGGCTCGACCGAAAGCGCCTTGGGCTTTGTCAGATTTTGCCAGTTTCTCTGGATCACGACGACCTCAGTCGGTGAAAGGTAACCAATGGTTCAACCGAGCCCCGGCAGCCAGACCGCCGGGTCTCTATCGCCAAAACGCCGCCGGCGGCCGGCCGGCGTAAAAATGCTAGACCCGCCGCCGCTTGGGAGGCCGGCAACCATTATGCGGGATCGGGGTAACGTCGCGTATGGAGGTAATGGCGAAGCCCACCGCCTGCAACGCCCGCAGGGCAGACTCGCGCCCAGAGCCGGGCCCCTTGACCTCGATGTCGAGGGTGCGCATGCCGTGCTCCATCGCCTTCTTGCCCGCATCCTCGGCGGCGACCTGAGCGGCATAAGGGGTCGATTTGCGCGACCCCTTGAAGCCGAGGCTGCCCGATGACGACCACGCGATCGCGTTGCCCTGGGCATCGCTGATCGTGATCATCGTATTGTTGAACGTCGCGTTCACATGGGCGGTGCCCGAGGTGATGTTTTTCCGCTCGCGCCGACGCAGGCGCGGCGCTGCCGCCGTTCTGGCCATTTAGCTCTTCCGCAGTGAGACGGTGATCAAGGTCGTTATTTCTTCTTCCCGGCGATCGGCCGCGACGGGCCTTTGCGCGTGCGCGCATTGGTGTGGGTGCGCTGGCCGCGAACCGGCAGGCCCTTGCGGTGCCGTAGCCCGCGATAGCTCCCCAGATCCATCAGGCGCTTGATGTTCATCGCGACCGTGCGGCGGAGATCGCCCTCGACGGTAAAGTCGCGGTCGATCAGCTCGCGCACGCGCAGCACCTCGTCGTCGGTCAGCTCATGGGCGCGCCGGTCGATCGGGATGCCGACCTTGTTGCAAATCTCGAGCGCCTTCGAGCGGCCGATCCCGTGGATATAGGTCAGGGCGATCGGGACACGCTTCTGGTTGGGGATATTGACGCCGGCAATTCGCGCCACCGCGCTCTCCTCGGATTTGGGCAGGAATGTGGGTGCCCGGCGTCACCGCCGCACAATCGACGGATTATACGGATGGTTGACAAATGGTCAACCGCCAGTGCCCGGACGCCGCGGGAACGGCACGCGCCGCCATCCCGTTGATTTTACGTCGGTATGGGGAAATCCGCACATCGCCGGCCGCCGACGCCGGCCTGTTATGCTTTGGAGGTTGATATGCGTACGCTTATTACATCGGTCATTCTCGGCGGCATGCTCGCCGTCGGCACCGGGATTTCCGCTCAGGCGGCCGACCGGTTCGGTCCGCCGCCGAACCCGGCTTCGATGGTGCAGCGATGGCCGGGCCCGTCTTTCGACCCGTACACGGGCGGCGCCAGCGTGTGCGTCCAAGGCACGCCGACCGGCGGGCCGAAATGCGCCAAGATAATTCCCGACAGCGAGTTGAACCGCTAGCTCCCGCCGCGCCCGCGGATCGCCCGCCAGACCGATTCCGAGGTCGCGGGCATGTCGATCCGCTCGATCCCGAGCGGCGACAGCGCATCGAGTATCGCATTGACGATCGTCTGCGGCGCGGCGATGCAGCCCGCCTGGCCGGACCCCTTGACCCCAAGCGGGTTCGACCGGGTCGGCAGCTCCGCCAAGGTCACCGCGAAGGCGGGAAGATCGTCCGCCCGCGGCAGCGCGTAATCCATCAGCGAGCCGCTTAGCAACTGCCCCGATTGCGGATCGTAGACGGTGTGCTCCAGCATCGCCTGGCCGATCCCCTGGGTCACCCCGCCCTGGACCTGGCCGGCGGTGATCAACGGGTTGACCAGCCGGCCGTAATCGTCGACCGCGCTGTATCGCAGAAGCGTGACGAGGCCGGTTTCGGGATCGATCTCGACCTCGGCGGCATGGCACCCGTTTGGGAAGGTGAACAGGTCGGAGCGGTTGAGGCCGTCGCCGTCGATCCCTTGCGCCATGCCGTCGGGAAGGTTTGCCGGGTCGGCGGCGGCAGCGGCGGCCGCGAGCAGGTCGATGCCGCGTCCATCGGGGAGGTCGAACCGTCCGGCGGTGAAGCGGATGTCGCCGGGATCGGCCTGAAGCAGATGCGCCGCCACCGCCTTGCCCTTGGCGATGACTTCGTCGGCGGCGAGGGCAAGCGCGGCGCCGCCCATATGCATCGACCGCGCCCCGCCATGCCCATTGCCGCTTTTGACGGTGCGCGTATCGGCCTGGACAAAGCGGAACGCGCTTGTCGGCAGGCCCAGCAGGTCCGAAGCGATCTGCGGGAAGCTGGTCTCATGCCCCTGCCCGTTCGATTGGGTCCCGAGCACCAGATCGACCATGCCATCGGCGGCGAAGCGGATTTCGGCGCGCTCGCCCGGCGTTCCGCGCGAAGTTTCGAGGAAACAGGCGAAACCGAGCCCGCGCAGCCGCCCGCGCGACGCCGCCTCCGCCCGCCGCGCCGCGAACCCGGCGGCGAGCGCCTCCCGCACCGCGTCTTCGAGATTGTCCGCGAACCGGCCGCAATCGATCTCGATGCCCAGCGCGCTCTTGTGCGGGAACTCGGCGATGACATTTCGCCGGCGCAGCTCGATCGGGTCGATCCCCAGCCGGCGCGCGGCCAACTCGGCGAGCCGCTCGATCAGATAGTTGGCCTCGGGCTTCCCCGCCCCGCGATAGGCGTCGATCGGCACGGTGTTGGTGAATGCGCCGCGCACCGCCATGAACACCGCCGGCACCCGGTACACCCCGCCCATCGCCGTCGCCGGCGAGTTGGTCGAGCTGCCCGGCCCGTTGGTCGAGAGATAGGCGCCGAGATTGGCGACCGTATCGACATCGAGCGCGAGGAACCGCCCCTCGGCGTCGAGCGCCAGCCGCGCCGTCGTGTGGTTGTCCCGCCCCTGGGCCGAGCTGACGAACTCCTCCGCGCGCTCGGCGACATAGCGCACCGGGCGCCCGAGCCGCCTTGCCGCCCACAGCACCAGTACCCATTCGGGATAGAGGAAGTTCTTGACCCCGAACCCGCCGCCGACATCGGGCGCGCGGACGACGATCTGCTCGACCGGCACGTGGAAGACGGAGCCGGCGAGCTGCTGGCGCAGGCTGTGGACGCCCTGCCCAGTCACGAACAGGTCGAGCACACCGGTCGCGGGGTCGAAGCTTCCGACCGCCGCGCGCGGCTCGATCGGCGCGACGACGAGCCGGTTGTTCACCAGCGCGATCTCGACGACATGCGCGGCGGCGGCAAGCGCCGCTTCGACCGCGGCCTTGTCGCCGCGCTCGAAGCGGTAGGAGAGATTGCCAGGCGCCTGGTCCCAGATTTGCGGTGCGTCCGCGCTCAGAGCAGCCGCGGCATCGACGACCGCGGGGAGCTCGCGGTAGGTGACCGCGACCGCCTCGGCGGCGTCGCGCGCGCCCTCGCGGGTCTCGGCGACGACAAAGGCGACCGGATCGCCGACATGGCGCACCCGGCCGCGCGCCAGGGCCGGACGCGGCGGCACGATCATCGGCGCCACGGTCGCGACCTGGGCGATGCACGGCAAAGTGCCGATACCGTCGGCATCGAGATCGGCGGCGGTGAAAACTCCCCGCACGCCGGGAAGGGCGGCGGCGGTCGCCCTGTCGATGCGTTCGATCGCGGCATGGCCGTGCGGCGAGCGGACCACGACCCCGTGAAGCTGTCCGGCGGCATCGGAATTGTCGACAAACCGCCCGAGGCCGCGCAGGAAGCGCTCGTCCTCGAAGCGGCGGAGCGAGCGTCCGATCTGGTTTCCGTCCATCGCGTGCCGCCCGGGCCGGAAGGTTGCGCTAGCCCCGCAGGATCGCCTCGATCGCGCGGGTGACGTCGTCTATCTCGCCCATCCCGTCGACAGTGCGCAGGATGCCGCGGTCGCGGTAGTACGGCAGGATCGGCGCGGTGTCGCGGCGGTAGACCTCGAGCCGTTTGGCCACGGCCTCGGGGCGGTCATCGGGGCGGTGGACGAAATCGGTCGATCCGCAACCGTCGCAGACCCCGCCCCTGGCCGGGCGGTTGTTGCGCTCGTGATAGCTGGCGCCGCAATTGCGGCAGCTGAAGCGGCCGGCGAGCCGGTCGACCAGCGCCGCCTCGTCGACCTCCATCAAGATCACGTGGTCGAGCTTGCGGCCGTGCTTCTGCAGCATCGCGTCGAGCGCCTGGGCCTGCGGGACGGTGCGCGGGAAGCCGTCGAGGATCGCGCCGTTGGCGGCCTCGGGCGCGGCGATGCGGCCCTCGATCGCCTCGACGACGATGTCGTCCGAGACGAGCGCCCCGGACTCCATGACCTCCTTGACCCGCCGCCCCAGCGCCGTGCCGCTTCGCACCTCGGCGCGCAGCATGTCGCCGGTCGCAAGTTGAACGAGCCCGTGCGATTGTTCCAGCCGCTTTGCCTGGGTCCCCTTGCCGGCCCCGGGCGGTCCCAGCAGGATCAGGTTCATCCGCGCCGCCCGCGCAGCCGCGCCTTCTTGATCAGCCCCTCATACTGGTGGGCGAGAAGGTGCGAATGGATTTGCGCGACCGTATCCATCGTCACGCTGACGACGATCAGCAGGCTGGTGCCGCCGAAATAGAACGGCACCGAATATTGCGAGATCAGGATCTCGGGAAGGATGCAAACCGCCGCCAGATACGCCGCGCCAACCACCGTGAGGCGGGTGAGCACATAGTCGAGATGATCGGCGGTGTTCTTGCCCGGCCGGATGCCCGGGATGAAGCCGCCGTATTTGCGCAGATTGTCGGCGGTCTCGGTCGGGTTGAACACGATCGCGGTGTAGAAGAAGCAGAAGAACACGATCAGGCCGATATAGAGCGCCATATAGAGCGGCTGCCCATGCGCGAGATAGGCTGTGATCGTGCCGATCCAGCCATAGCTCGCGCCGCCATTCGCGGTTTGGAACGTCCCGATCGTCGCGGGCAGGAGCAGCAGCGACGAGGCGAAAATCGGCGGGATCACGCCCGAGGTGTTGATTTTGAGCGGGAGATGCGAGGCCTCGCCGCCAAACATGCGGTTGCCCTGCTGGCGTTTCGGGTATTGCACGAGGATGCGGCGCTGGGCCCGCTCCATGAACACGATGAAGCCGACCACGGCGACCGACATGATCAGGAAGATGATGATGAACACGGTCGAGATCGCGCCGGTGCGGCCGAGCTCCAGGGTCGAAGCCAGCGCGTGCGGCAGGTTGGCGACAATGCCGGCGAAGATGATCAGCGAGATGCCGTTGCCGACCCCGCGCGCGGTGATCTGCTCGCCGAGCCACATCAGAAAGACCGTACCGCCGGTCAGGGTGATCATCGTCACCAGCCGGAAGAACAGGCCGGGATCGATCACCGCCGAGGCGCCCCCGGTGCGCATCCCCTCGAGGCCAACGGCGATGCCGTAGCCCTGCACGGCGGCGAGCAGCACGGTGCCGTAGCGGGTGTATTGGTTGATCTTCTTGCGTCCGCTCTCGCCCTCCTTCTTGAGCGTCTCCAGCGTCGGCGAGACCGCGGTCAGGAGCTGGATGATGATCGAGGCCGAGATGTACGGC
Organism: Allostellaceae bacterium; assembly: GCA_036273175.1. Classification (GTDB taxonomy): domain Bacteria; phylum Pseudomonadota; class Alphaproteobacteria; order ATCC43930; family CGMCC-115725; genus DATARH01. The sequence continues at coordinate 10,011 of DASUIE010000091.1, read as the reverse complement.
ATGATGTTAAGCGCAAAGATCGTCATGCGCCCGAGCGCGCCGCCCGAGAACATGTCGAACATGCCGAGGATGCCCCCCGAGTTGCGCGAGAAGATGTCGTGCAGAATCGACGGGTCGATGCCGGGGATCGGGATGTAGGTGCCGAGCCGGTAGACGACGAGCGCCCCAAGCGTGAACCAGATGCGGCTCTTGAGCTCGGTGGCCTTGGAAAAGGCGCCGAAATTAATGCTGTTGGCGAGTTGTTCGGCGGCTGACGCCATCTGTCTGTGTCCCTACCCGACCTTCGGGTCACCTAGAGAATAAGCCCTGGCGCGCCGATGCGAAAGTTGGCGGACCAAAGATAGTGGCGCCGCATCCCGGCGAAAGCCGGGACCCATCCTTCAGCCGCCGAGACGTGGGAAAATGGGCCCCGGCTTTCGCCGGGGTGGCGGCCTGTTCAGCTCGCCGGTGCTTCTTCCGCCGCCGCGGGCGGCTTGCCGCCGATCAGCACCTTGCCGCCGGCCTTCTCGACCGCGGCGATCGCCGCCTTGGAGGCGCCGGCGACATCGACCGTGATCGCCGCCTTGAGCTCGCCCTTGGCGAGGAGACGGACGCCGTCCCGCGCCCGGCGCAGGATGCCGGCGGCGACGAGGCCCTTGCCGTCGACCGTGTCCTTGCCGGTGAGCTTGCCGTCGTCGATGGCCTTTTGCAGGCTGCCGAGGTTCACGACGACATAATCCTTGCGGAAAATGTTGGTGAAGCCGCGCTTCGGCAGGCGGCGATGCAAGGGGGTCTGACCGCCCTCGAACCCGTTGATGGCGACGCCGCTGCGCGCGGTCTGGCCCTTGCCGCCGCGGCCGGACGTCTTGCCCTTGCCCGAGCCGATGCCGCGCCCGACCCGCTTGGCGCGGTAATGGGCGCCGGGATTGTCCCTGATCTCGTTGAGCTTCATCTACTCGCCTTCCACCCGCACGAGGTGCTGCACCTTGCGGATCATCCCGCGGACCGACGGCGTGTCCTCCAACGTGCGCTGGCGGTGGCGCTTGTTGAGCCCCAGCCCCTTCAGCGTCGCCTCCTGGTCGGAGCGGCGGCCGATCGGGCTGCCGGTCTGGATGACGGTGACAGTCTTCTTACCCGAGGCGGCCATCAGGCGTTCTCCCGCGCCTCGGACGCGCCGCCGCGGCTGCCGATCAAGTCGGTGACCTTCTTGCCGCGCCGCGCCGCGACCGCGCGCGGGCTCGTCGCCGCCGTGAGCGCGGCAAAGGTCGCCTTGATCATATTGTGCGGGTTCGAGCTGCCGATCGACTTGGCGACGACATCCTGCACGCCGAGCGCCTCGAAGATCGCGCGCATCGGGCCGCCGGCGATGATCCCGGTGCCCGGCTTGGCCGCGCGCACGACGACCTTGCCGGCGCCGTAGGAGTTGGCGATATCGTGATGCAGGGTGCGGCCTTCGCGCAGCGGCACCCTGATCATGTTCTTGCGCGCCGCCTCGGTCGCCTTGCGGATCGCCTCGGGCACTTCGCGCGCCTTGCCGGAGCCGTAGCCGACCCGGCCCTTGCGATCGCCGACGATGACGAGCGCGGCGAAGCCGAACCGCCGGCCGCCCTTGACGACCTTGGCGACGCGGTTGATGCCGACGAGCTTTTCGGCGAATTCGCTCTCTTCCCGCTCGCGCGGCTGGTCGCCGTCGCCGCGCCGGCGGCGGTCGCCGCCCGGACCGCGTGACGGACCGCCGCCGGGACCCCGCGACCCGCCACCCGGACCGCCGCGTCCCCCGCCGGGACCTCGTGACTGAGCTGTGCGTGGCATGGCGACCCTCTCAGAAATCCAGTCCGCCCTCGCGGGCGGCATCGGCCAGGGCCTTGACCCGGCCATGGAACACATAGGCGCCCCGGTCGAACACGACCTGAGCGACGCCGGCAGCCTTGGCCCGCTCGGCGATCAGCTTGCCGACCGCGCTGGCGGCGGCGATGTCCGCGCCGGTCTTGATCCCCGACTTCACGTCGCCGTCGAGCGTCGATGCCGCGGCGAGCGTCACGCCCGCCTTGTCGTCGATGATCTGGGCATAAATATGCCGCGACGAGCGGAACACCGAAAGGCGCAGCCGCCCGCGACCGGTCTGCCGCAGCTTGTAGCGCTGGCGGTCGCGCCGGCGGCGAAAGAGTTCGTCTGCCTTTTTGGCCATGGCTACTTCTTCTTGCCTTCCTTGCGGCGGACCGTTTCGTCGCTGTACTTGATCCCCTTGCCCTTATAGGGCTCGGGCGGACGGTAGCCGCGGATCTCGGCGGCGATCTGCCCGACCCGCTGGCGGTCGGCCCCGGTGACCGAGATCGCCGTCGGCCGCTCGCAGGCGATCTTCACGTCGCCCGGGATCGGATAGACGATGTCGTGGCTGTAACCGAGCTGCAAGGTCAGCGTGTTGCCCTGCACCGCGGCGCGATAGCCGACGCCGTTGATCTCGAGGTTGCGGGTGAAGCCGGTCGAAACGCCGGTGACCATGTTGTTGACGAGCGCCCGGGTCGTGCCCCACAGCGCCCGCGCGCGCTTGGTCTCGTTGCGCGGCGCGACGGTGACGTTGCCGTCGGCAACCGTGGCCTCGACATCGCCATGCACGGTCAGCGACAGCGAACCGAGCGAGCCCTTGGCGGTCAGCACCTGGCCCGCCAGATCGACGGTGACGCCGCTCGGAATGGCGACGGGGTTCTTGCCGATGCGCGACATCGGGCCCTCCTCAGAATACCCGGCACAGCACCTCGCCGCCGACCTTGGCGACGCGGGCTTCGCTGTCCGACATGACCCCGCGCGGGGTCGACAAGATGGAGATGCCGAGGCCGTTATAGACCCGCGGCAGGTCGGCGAGCTTGGAATAGATGCGGCGGCCCGGCTTCGACACGCGCGCGATCTCGCGGATCACCGGCTCGCCATCGACGTATTTCAGCTCGATCTTCAGCTCCGAGACTCCCGGGCGGACCGAGTCCTTGCTGAACCCGCGGATGTACCCCTCGCGGCGCAGAACCTCGAGCACATTGGCGCGCAGCTTTGACGCCGGCGCCGCAACGACGGCCTGGCGCGCCCGCTGCCCGTTGCGAATGCGGGTCAGCATATCGCCGAGCGGATCGCTCATCGACATCGATAACGCCTCCCTACCAGCTCGACTTGACCATGCCGGGGATCAGCCCGGACGAGGCGAGCTCGCGCAGCGCGATGCGCGACAGCTTGAACTTGCGGTAATACCCGCGCGGACGCCCGCTCAATTCGCAGCGGTTGTGCAGCCGCGTGTCGGAGCTGTTGCGGGGCAGCTTGGCGAGCTTGAGCTGCGCCTCGAAGCGGTCTTCCGGCGGCGCGTCGCGGTCGCGGGCGAGCGCCTTGAGCCGGGCGCGGCGCGGGTTGATGCGCTTGACCAGCTTCGCGCGGCGCGCGTTTTTTTCGATCGAGCTCTTTTTTGCCATGGGATCGAATTCTCCGCGGGCAATCAATTCGTGAACGGCATGTCGAAGCCCTTTAGGAGGGCCTTGGCTTCGGCGTCGGTCTTGGCGGTGGTGACGATGACGATGTCCATCCCGCGCACCGTGTCGACCTTGTCGTAGTCGACTTCGGGAAAGACGAGCTGCTCCCGGAGGCCGAGCGCATAGTTGCCGCGCCCGTCGAAGCTGCGCCCGGAGACGCCGCGGAAGTCGCGCACGCGCGGCAGCGCCACGGTGATGAGCCGGTCGAGGAATTCGTACATGCGGTCCCGCCGCAGCGTGACCTTGACCCCGATCGGCATGTTCTGGCGCAGCTTGTAGGTGGCGATCGAGCGCTTGGCGCGCATCACCACCGGCTTCTGCCCGGCGATCGCGGTCAGGTCGCTGACCGCGGCGTCGATCTTCTTCGAGTCCTGGACCGCCTCGCCGACCCCCATATTGATGACGATCTTGTCGAGCCGCGGCACCTGCATCGGGTTTTCGTACCCGAATTCCTTGGTAAGCGAGGCCTTGACCTCGGCTTGGTAGCGGTCGTGAAGGCGGGTCATACCGGCATCCTCACTTGTCGATCACTTCGCCCGAGCGGCGGGCGACGCGAACCTTCTTGCCATTGAGAACCTGGTAGCCGACGCGGGTCGGCTTGCCCGAACCGGGATCGACATGGGCGACGTTGGAGATGTGGATCGTCAGCTCCTTGTCGACGATGCCGCCGGGATCGCCCATGCGCGGCTTGGTGTGCCGGCGCGCCATGTGCACGCCCTGGACGATCAGCCGGCGCTCCTCGGGAAACACCTTGAGCACCTCGCCCGAGCGGCCCTTGTCGCGACCGCTGATGACGACGACGTTGTCGCCCTTCTTGATCTTGAGCTTGTTGGCCATCGCTACAGCACCTCGGGGGCGAGCGAGGCGATCTTGAGAAACTTGCGGGCGCGCAGCTCGCGGGTCACCGGGCCGAAAACGCGGGTGCCGATCGGCTCGCCCTGGCGGCTGATCAGGACCGCGGCGTTGCGGTCGAAGCGGATCGCGCTGCCGTCGGTGCGGCGGATCGGCGTCGCGGTGCGGACGATGACGGCGCGGTGAATGTCGCCCTTCTTGACCCGGCCGCGCGGGATCGCCTCCTTGACCGAGACGATGATCACATCGCCGACCGAGGCGGTACGCCGCTTCGACCCGCCCAGCACCTTGATGCACTGCACCCGGCGGGCGCCGGAATTGTCGGCGACGTCGAGATTGGTCTGCATCTGGATCATGCGGCGTCTCCGGCCTCGGTCTCATCCGCCGCGGCGCGGGCGCGGCGGCGCGCGAGACCCGGCGCGACCCCCGTCGCCTCGCTCATCACCATCCAGCTCTTGCGCTTGGACAGCGGCCGGCATTCCTCGATCTGCACCGCGTCGCCGGTATGGAATTTGTTTTCTTCGTCATGCGCCGCGTATTTCTTCGAACGCGTGACGTATTTCTTGTAGATCGGATGCATGACGCGGCGGTCGACGCGCACGACGACCGTCTTGTTCTGGGCGTCGCTGACGACGACCCCTTGGAGAATGCGTTTGGGCATGGTGTCTCCGGGCCTCAGCTCGCCTGACGGCTGCGTTCGCCGAGAATGGTCTTGATGCGCGCGATGTCGCGACGCGCCTGGCGGACCCGCGCGGTATTCTCAAGCTGCCCGCTGGCCCGCTGGAAGCGCAGGTTGAAGATCTCCTTGCCGAGCGTGTCGAGCTGGGCGGTCAGCTCGTCGGCGGTGCGGGGGCGTAGATCGGCGGCCTTGGTCACGCCCCCTCCTCGCCCACCCGGGCCACAAAGCGGGTCGCGATCGGCAGCTTCGCGCCGGCCAGCTCGAAGGCCTCGCGCGCGACATCGACCGTGACGCCGTCCAGCTCGAACATGATCCGGCCCGGCTTGACCCTGGCGATCCAGAACTCGGGCGAGCCCTTGCCGCTGCCCATGCGCACCTCGGCGGGCTTCGACGAGACCGGCACGTCCGGGAACACGCGAATCCACACCCGCCCGACGCGGCGGATATGGCGCGTGATCGCGCGCCGCGCCGCCTCGATCTGGCGCGCGGTGATGCGCCCGGCCTCCGACGCCTTCATGCCGAAGGCGCCGAAATTGAGTGCGGTGCCGCCTTTGGCCAGGCCGTGGACGCGGCCTTTATGCGCCTTGCGGTACTTGGTGCGTTTGGGGGCGAGCATCTGTCTCTCTGATCCCTGGGCCTCTAGTCGCGGTCGCGCCGCCGATCGCGGTCGCGGTCACGATCGCGATCGCCCGGCTGGCCTTCGTTGAGCTTCTTGTCCTGGGCCATCGGATCGTGGGCCAGGATCTCGCCCTTGAACACCCAGACCTTGACGCCGCAAGTGCCGTAGGTGGTCTTGGCCGTGCTGGTGCCGAAATCGATGTCGGCGCGCAACGTATGCAGCGGCACGCGACCCTCGCGGTACCATTCCATCCGCGCGATCTCGGCGCCGCCCAGCCGGCCGCCGCAATTGATGCGGATGCCCTGGGCGCCGAAGCGCATCGCCGATTGCACGGCCCGCTTCATCGCGCGGCGGAACGCGACCCGGCGCTCGAGCTGCTGGGCGATGCCGTCGGCGATCAGCTTGGCGTCGATCTCGGGCTTCCTGATCTCGACGATATTGAGGCTGACCTCGCTGTTGGTGACCTTGGACAGATCGAGGCGCAGCTTGTCGATATCGGCGCCCTTCTTGCCGATCACGACCCCCGGCCGGGCGGAGTGCAGGGTAATGCGGGTCCGCCGCGCGGCGCGCTCGATCAGCACCTTGGCGACCGCCGCCTGGGTCAGGCGCTTGTCGAGGAATTTGCGAAGCTTCAGATCGTCGTGCAGCAGGGCGCCGTATTCCTTGCGCGAGAACCAGCGCGAGTCCCAGGTTCGGTTGATGCCCAGGCGGAGCCCGATCGGATTGACCTTTTGACCCATTAGGCAGCCTCCTCCGGCCGTTCGCGGACGATCACGGTCAGGTGCGAAAAAAGCTTCTCGATCCGCGCCGAGCGGCCGCGGCCGCGGGTGTGGAACCGCTTCATGACAAAGGCCCGGCCGACCGTCGCCTCCTTGACGTAGAGGCGGTCGACATCGAGCTGGTGGTTGTTTTCGGCATTGGCGATCGCCGCCTGCAGCACCTTCCTCACGTCGCGGGCGATGCGCCGGTGCGAGAAGGTGAGCTCGGCGAGCGCGCTCTGGGCGCTCTTGCCGCGGATCGACTCGGCGACGAGGTTCAGCTTGCGCGGGCTGATGCGCAGCGCGCGCAAGAACGCCGAAGCCTCGCTGTCGGCAAGCCGCCGTTCGGCCTTGGGCTTGCTCATCTCAGTTCCTCTTCGCCCGCTTGTCGCCGGAGTGGCCGTAGAAGGTCCGGGTCGGCGAGAACTCGCCGAACTTGTGGCCGATCATGTTCTCGGTCACCAGAACTGGGATGAATTTGTGGCCGTTATAGACGCCAAACGTCAGGCCGACGAACTGCGGGAAGATCGTCGAGCGGCGCGACCAGGTGCGGATCACCTCGTTGCGTCCCGAGCCGCGCGACTTCTCCGCCTTCTTCAGCAGATAGCCGTCGACGAACGGTCCCTTCCAGACTGAGCGAGCCACGGCCCTCTCCCTCTCTACCGCGTCTGCTGGCGCCGCCGGACGATCAGCCGGTCGGTCGCCTTGTTTTGCCGCGTCTTCTTGCCCTTGGTCGGCTTGCCCCACGGCGTGACCGGGTGGCGGCCGCCCGAGCTGCGGCCTTCGCCGCCGCCATGCGGATGGTCGATCGGGTTCATCGCCACGCCGCGCACCGAGGGGCGGCGGCCGAGCCAGCGATTGCGGCCGGCCTTGCCGATCACGATGTTCTGGTGATCGGGGTTCGACACCGCGCCGATCGTCGCCCGGCATTCCGAGCGCACCATGCGCGTTTCGCCCGACGACAGGCGCAACAGCGCGTAGCCTTGGTCGCGGCCGACGAGCTGAACATAGGTGCCCGCCGAGCGCGCGAGCTGCCCGCCCTTCCCCGGCTTCATCTCGACATTATGGACGATCGTCCCGGGCGGCATGTTCCTGAGCGGCATCGCGTTGCCGGGCTTGACGTCTACCCGGTCGCCCGACACCACCGTGTCGCCAGGGCGGAGCCGCTGCGGCGCCAGGATGTAGGACAGCGTGCCGTCGGCGTATTTGATCAGCGCGATGAAAGCGGTGCGGTTGGGATCGTATTCGATCCGCTCGACCGTCGCCGGCGAGTCGTCGCGGGTACGCTTGAAATCGACCGCGCGATAGCGCCGCTTGTGCCCGCCGCCGCGGAACCTGACCGTGGTGCGGCCGGTATTGTTGCGCCCGCCCTTTTGCCGCAGCCCCTCGGTCAGCGCCTTGACGGGCTTTCCCTTCCACAGCTCGCCGCGGTCGACGATGACGAGGTGCCGCTGGCCCGGGGTGATCGCGTTGAATTTTTTCAGAGCCATCGCCTAGATCCCCGTCGTCACGTCGATTTTCGAGCCTTCGGCCAGCGTGACGATCGCCTTTTTGTAGTCCGGGCGGCGGCCGGGCCGTCCTCGCAGGCGCTTGGTTTTTCCCTGCATGCGGATCGTGTTGACCGCCGAGACCTTGACATCGAAAAGGCCCTCGACCGCCTGCTTGACGTCGCGCTTGGTCGCGGTCAGCGAGACGCGAAACGTCACCTGGTTATGCTCCGACGCGTTAGTCGCCTTCTCGGTGATCACCGGCGTGCGGATGACCGCGTACATCTGCTCGCGGGTGAGCGGCGGCGCGGTCCGCGGAATGACGCGAAATCGGCTCATTTGAGGCGGGCCTCGAGGGCTTCGGCGGCGGCGCGGGTCAGGACCAGCGTGTCGCGGCGGAGGATGTCGTAGACGTTGGCGCCCTGCTGGGGCAGCACGTCGACCTTGGGGATGTTGCGCGCGGCGCGGGCAAAGCCTTCGTCGACCGCCGCGCCATCGATGATCAGCACCGACTCCCAGCCGAGAGCGTCGAGCTGCGCACGCAGGTCCTTGGTCTTGGCTTCCTTGATCGTCGCGGCGTCGATCACGATGAGCTTACCCTCGGCCTGCTTCGCCGACAGCGCGGTCTTGAGGCCGAGGCGGCGAACCTTTTTCTGCAGGTCGAACTCGTGGCTGCGCACAACCGGACCGAAGATGACGGCGCCGCCGCGGAATTGCGGGGAACGGCGGCTGCCCTGGCGCGCCCGGCCCGTGCCCTTCTGCTTGTAGGGTTTCTGCGTCGTGCCGCTGATGTCGCTGATGCCCTTGGCCTTGTGCGTCCCCGCGCGGCGCTTGGAGAGCTGCCAATTGACGACGCGGGCAAGGATGTCGCGGCGGATCGGCACGCCGAACACCTCGTCGGCCAGCTCGATGTCGCCGACCTCCTTGTTGTCGAGGTTGCGCATCGTGAGCTTCATGACGCGGTCTCCTCGGAAGCCGGCGCCTCGGGCTCGGCCGCAGCCGGCTGCGCGCCAGCCGCGCCGCGGAGCGCCGCCGGGAACGGCAACCCCTCCGGGGCCTTGCGCTTGACCGCATCCTTGACGAGGACCCAGCCGCCTTCGCTACCCGGCACCGCGCCCTTGATCATCAAGACCCCGCGCTCTTCGTCGGCGGCGACGACCTGGACGTTGTGGGTGGTCACCCGCCGGGCGCCCATATGCCCGGCCATCTTCTTGTTCTTGAAGGTCTTGCCCGGGTCCTGGCGCTGGCCGGTCGAACCCAGGCTGCGATGCGAGATCGACACGCCGTGGGTCGCCCGCAACCCGCCGAAATTCCACCGCTTCATGCCGCCGGCGAAACCCTTGCCGATGCTGGTGCCGACCACGTCGACATACTGCCCGACGAGAAAATGCGCGGCGGTGATCTCGGCCCCGACTTCGACAAGCGCATCCTCGGAGACGCGGAACTCGGCCAGCTTCCTCTTGGGCTCGACCTTGGCCTTGGCGAAGTGGCCGCGCTGCGGCTGGGTCACATTCTTGACCTTGGCCGTGCCAACCCCGAGCTGGAGCGCGGTATAGCCGTCCTTCTCCGCGGTGCGGTGGGCGACGACCTGGCAATTGTCGATGCGCAGCACCGTGACCGGCACGTGGTTGCCGTCATCGGTGAAGAGCCGCGTCATGCCGAGCTTTTGTGCGATCAAACCGGTCCGCATGGTGCGATCCTCAGAGCTTGATCTCGACATCGACGCCGGCGGCCAGGTCGAGCTTCATCAAAGCATCGACGGTCTGCGGGGTCGGGTCGACGATGTCGAGTACGCGCTTATGCGTGCGGATCTCGAACTGCTCGCGCGACTTCTTGTCGACATGCGGCGAGCGCAGCACGGTGTATTTCTCGATCTTGGTCGGCAACGGGATCGGACCGCGCACGCGCGCACCCGTGCGCTTTGCGGTGTTGACGATCTCGCTGGTCGATTGATCGAGCACACGATGATCGTAGGCTCGCAATCGAATGCGGATGTTCTGGCCGTCCATGGCGTGATCCGTTCCCCTCGGGTGCTCTTCTTGCCTACTTTATGATCTTGGCGACGACGCCGGCGCCGACGGTGCGGCCGCCCTCGCGGATCGCGAAGCGGAGGCCCTCGTCCATCTCG
>DASUIE010000090.1:0-6487 GCA_036273175.1 Allostellaceae bacterium | reverse complement strand
ATCCGGGCAGCACCGACCAGCGCGTCGCGCCGTCTTGGCATCGGAGTCGGTCCGGCATGCGCCTCCTGCCCGGTCACCGTGATCTCGTACCAGCGCTGCCCCTGCGCGCCGGTGACGATGCCGATCGGCAGCCCGGCCGCTTCGAGGATCGGCCCCTGCTCGATATGCGCCTCGAAATACGCGCCGACCGGATGCTCGCCGACCGGCGCCGGCCCGGCAAAGCCGATGCGCCGCAGCTCGCCGCCGAGCGTCAGCCCCGGCGCATTGTTGTCCGGCGTCGCCAGCGCCTCGTCGAGCCCGAACACCCCGGCGAACGCCCCCGAGCCGACCATCGCCGGCGAAAACCGCGCGCCCTCCTCGTTGGTCCAGGCGACGATCTCGAACGGCGCCTCGGTCTCGTAGCCGATATCGTTGAGGCTGCGCACGACCTCCAGCGCCGCCATCACCCCATAGGCGCCGTCGAACCGGCCCCCGGTCGGCTGCGTGTCGAGATGGCTCCCCGACATCACCGGCGGCAGGTCCGGGTTCTTTCCCGGCCGCCGCGCGAAGATATTGCCGATGCCGTCGACCGAGACCGTGCACCCGGCTTCCTCGCACCAGCGGATGAAGAGCCGCCGCGCCTCGGCGTCGAGGTCGCTCGCCGCGAGCCGGCACACGCCGCCCTTCTCGGTCGCCCCGATCCGCGCGAGCTCCATCAGGCTCGCCCACAGCCGCTCGCCATTGACCTGAAGATTGCGCATCCAAAATCCCCTCAATCCGGCCCAGCGTGCGGCGCGCGCACGAAACCAGCCACGAGGTTGCTACTTCCTGCCATCGTCGCGCAGCTCCTTCCACGAGAGCCCTCGGAGCATCGTGCTCTTGCGAAGGTGCCGAAGCCGCTCCAAGGCCTCATCGACAGCCGCCTCGTTCGCTCGATTCGCGCCGATCGGCTTTTCGTGCTTCGTATTCGCCACTTCATCACCATTGCCGCCGACAAAGAGGCTTCGCCTCGAAGCCGCGTCGCCGCGGCTATCATAAGTCGCCGAGGCACGCCCAATCCAGCGAGCGCGCCATCGCCGGGGCCGGATCGCCGTCATACACGTGGCGCCGCGTCCACGGCCGCACGAGGCTGCCGTCGGCTCCGCTCTTGCCGCAGACGACCTGGTACAGCGAAAGCCAGTTGCGGGCGAAGGCGACGGCGCAGCCCGCCATGTAGATCCGCCAGATGCGGTAGCGCTCTTCGCCGGCAAGCTCGATCGCCCGGTCCCGCTGCGCTTCGAGCCTAGCGACCCACCGCACCAGCGTCGCGGCGTAATGGGGGCGCAGGCTTTCGACATCGAGGACGTCGAACCCCTGCTGCGAGAGGTGCCGGACCACCTGCGCGATGTGGGGCAGCTCGCCGCCGGGAAAGACGAACCGGTCGATAAAGCTGCCGCCGGCGGGGCCGCGGCTGACGCCGCGCGGGTCGGTGGTGGTGATCCCGTGGTTGAGAACCAGCCCGTTCGGCTTGACGAGGCGATGGAGGCCGGCGAAGTAGCGGGGAAGATTGGCATGTCCGACATGCTCGTACATACCGACCGAAACGATCTTGTCGAACTCGGCCTCGCCCGTCAGGTCGCGGTAGTCCTGCAGGCGGATTTCGACCTGGCCGGCGAGGCCGCGCCGCTCGATCCGGGCCGCCGCGTTGTCGTACTGGTTGCGGCTGATCGTGACGCCGACGCCCCTGACGCCGTAATTCTCGGCGGCGAATTCGAGAAGCCCGCCCCAGCCGCAGCCGATGTCGAGCAGCCGCTCGCCCGGACGCAATCCGAGCTTCTTGCAGATATGGTCGAGCTTCTGCTCCTGCGCGGTGTCGATATCCTCGTCGCCGCGCTCGAAATAGGCGCAGGAATAGACCATCCGGCGCCCGAGCCAGAGGGCGAAGAACTCGTTCGATACGTCGTAGTGATAGCCAACCCACTCCGCGTCCGACGCCCGGGTGTGCGACCGGCGCAGCCGCGGCAGCAGCTTCGCGGCGCGAAACAGCCAGCCGAATTTCTTGAGCCGTTCCGCGAGCGCGATGCCGATCTCGATGATGTCGTCGATGCGGCCTTCGACGCCGAGATCGCCCTCGACATAGGCCCGGCCCAGCGCATCGACATCGCCGCGCAGCAGCTTGCGCACCAGGCCCCGCCGCCGGAAATCGAGGGCAATGCGCGGCTGTGCGCCGAGATCGATCGTCGCGCCATCGTGCAGGCGCAGGCGGATCGGCAGGTCGAGGCGGCGCAGCCGGGGTTCCAGCCGGTCGATCAGCGGATGCGTTACGGCAATTGTCATCGGCGAATCCTCCTGCTGCTGGAGAAACGCCGGGCGCGTCTCGACCGTGCCGGCCAAATCGGCCTAATATCGGCGCGTCATCGGAGAGGCGGAGCCGAGCATGCAGGCCTGGTACCATTGCGAAAACACCTATCCGTTCGTGCCGCAAGAGGTTCTCGACGCGGCGGATTCGGTGCGCGCGAGCCTCCCCAACAAGTATTGCGACCCGAAGCTCGCCGCCGATCTGTTCCAGGAATGCCTCGACGAGCACGTGCTGTGCGACGAGCTCGGCATCAACATCGTCTCGATCGAACATCACTCGGGCATCAACAGCCTTTACGGCGCCAGCCCGATGATCCTCGGCATCGCCGCGCGCCAGACCAGGAACGTGCGCATCCTTTCGCTCGGCACGCTGATCTCGGTGCGCACCGATCCGGTCCGCATCGCCGAGGAATACGCCACCGCCGACGTGATCTCGAAAGGGCGGCTGGAGATCGGCTTCGTCAAATCCGGCGACAGCGAGATGGTTTCCGGCAACGCCAACCCGGTGCGTTTCGTCGACCGGTTCTGGGAGGCGATCGACGTCATCAAGCTGGCGCTGACCTCTCATGACGGGCCGGTGAGCTGGGAGGGCAAGCACTACACCCACCGCCACATCAACATCTGGCCCGGCCCTTATCAGCGGCCGCACCCGCCGATGTGGGCGGCGACCGGCGACCCCGCGACCTCGGCCGAGATCGGGCGGCGCGGCTATGTCAACGCGCTGGTATTGCGCGGCCCCGACGCCTCGAAGCGCGCCTTCGACGCCTACAAGACCGCGCGCGCCGAAGCCGGCCTCCCGGCCGCCGGCACCGACCGCTTCGCCTATGCGGTGCTATGCGGCGTCGGCGACACCGACGAGGAAGGGCTCGCGGTCGGCGCCAAGACGCTGTGGTTTCTCAACACCAGCCTCAAGCAGGCGCCGCAAATGTCGAAATTCCTGCCCGGCCGCAACCCGCCGGAGCTGGCGCCGAATATCTGGCGCACCACCGGCGTGCGCGGCCGCCCGGCCGACGGGCTGATCGGCATCACCGCCGAGACCGCGATCCAGCGCGGCATCCTCGTCGCCGGCAACCCCGACACCGTCGTCCGGCAGATCATGGAGATCTACGACAAGGTCGGGGGCTTCGGGCACCTGATCTTTATCGGCCGGTCGGGCTACCTGACCCACCAGGAGGCCAACAAGACCATCCGCCTGATGGCCAAGGAGGTCCTGCCGCGCCTGCCCAAGGCGACGGCGACCCCGGCGATCGCCGAGGCGGTCGCGGCGCAGTAGGTCAGCGGGCAGGGCGATACTCGGCGAGCGAAACGGCCCGCGCTGCCCACGGCGATCCGTCAAGCCTGAGCAGGAGCCGCTCGTCCGCAGTGATGAACGGGACGCCGCGTGCCTCGGCGAGCGCGAGATACAAACAGTCGTAGACCGGATGGTCCAACGCCGCCGCTATGGCCACGGCGCTTGGCGCCAGACCGACCGAATCCACCAATTCGCCGAAGTGCTGCGGCAGGCGCGCGGCGATTTCGCTCAGTTTATCCGGCCGTATCCGCCCGAGCCGCAGCGACTTCCATGCCGCGTTGCAGGCCTCGGCGACGATAATATCCGGCGCGATAGGCGGTACCTCTCCGCGAAGTAACGCATAAGCCTCCGCGGCGAGCGGCTCCCGGATAAAGAACCACTTCACTGCGACGCTGGCATCAACGACGCTCGTCACCGCGAGTCGCGGTCTTCGCGTATAAGCTCTTCGGCGGTCGGATAGTCGCCGTCGGGCTCTTGCGCGGCTATCTCGGCACGAAGGCGGTCCAAGTCGGCAAGAAGCTCGGCGCGGCTGGGCTTGGCGATCTCGGCCAGCGCCTCGCGCAGCGACTGCTCTAGCGATTTATGCTCGCACGCCGCACGCCGCTTCAACCGCTCCAACACACCATCGTCGATGTTGCGGATAAGCACCTGGCCCATGATCCCGAACTCCGCGATGATTACAGCGTGATATCATATGGTCGGGTCGCGGCACAGCTCCTATAGTCGTCCCTTACCCCGCGCATCTCGGAGGATTGCCATGAACGACCACTCCCCCTGGATCGACCCCGAGCTCGTCGCCGCCGGCCAGCTTCTCCAGAGCAAGGGCCTCGTCGCGCCCGACCGCACGGTCGCGCCGCTTTCCGAGGTGCGCAAGGCGCAGGACCGCATCGGCGCCTTTCTCGGCGAGGGCACCGCGCCGCTGAAGCGCGAGCGCGACCTGCGGCTTCCCGGCCCGCATGGCCAGGTGCCGTGCCGCCTCTATCTGCCGGACGATGCCGAGAAGCCGGGCTGCCTGATCTATGCGCATGGCGGCGGTTTCATGCAGGGCAGCCTCGACAGCTGGGATCATTTCCTGCGCGACCTCGTGCGGCAGAGCGGCGTCGCCGCGCTTTCGGTCGATTATCAGCTCTCGCCCGAGGTCAAGTTCCCGGTCGCGTTCGACGAGACCGTGGCGATGATCCGGCTCGCCGCGCGCGAGGGCTCGGGCTTCGGCATCGACCCGTCGCGGCTCGCCGTCGGCGGCGACTCGGCCGGCGCCAATCTCGCGCTCGCCGCCGCGGTGGCGTTGCGCGACGCCGGGGACAAGGCGCTAAGCTTCCTGCTCCTGGTCTACGGCGTCTACACGACCGACAGCGACAGCGCGTCCTGGCGGCAATTCGGCCGCGGCGCCGGCCTGTCGCAAACGCAGATGAAATGGATCTGGGAAACCTATCTGGAAAATCCCGGGCAGATGGCCGATCTCCGCGCCGCCCCCGGCCTCGCCGATCTCAAGGGCCTGCCGCCGGCGCATCTGATCGTCGGCAGCCTCGACCCGCTGCTCGACGACAGCAACCGCCTCGCCGCCCAGCTCGACGCGGCAGGCGTGGCCAATGCCCTGACGGTGTATCAGGGCATCAACCACGGCTTTATCCGCTACGGCAAGCTGATCGGTACCGCCCGCCGCGCGATCGCGGACTGCGCGGCCGCGCTGAAGACGGCGATCGGCTGACGCCTACTCCGCCGGGACCGCCGCCGGCCCTTTACCGGATCGCCGCGCAGACCGCCGCGCCCAAATCCTTGGTTCCGGCATTGCCGCCAAGATCGGGGGTGCGGGTACCCCCCTCGGCCAGAACCTCGGCGATCGCGCGTTCGACCGCCGCCGCGGCGTCGTGCTCGCCGAAATGCGCCAGCATCATCGCGCCCGACCAGATCTGGCCGATCGGGTTGGCGACGCCGCGCCCGGCGATGTCCGGCGCCGAGCCGTGCACCGGCTCGAACATCGACGGGTACTCGCGCTCCGGGTTGATGTTGCCGGAGGGGGCGATGCCGATCGAGCCGACGCAGGCCGGCCCCAGATCCGAGAGGATGTCGCCGAACAGGTTGGAGCCGACCACCACGTCGAACCAGTCGGGATGGCGCACGAAATGCGCGGTCAGGATGTCGATATGGTACTGGTCGGTCGTAAAGCCGGGATACTCCTTGGCGATCGCCGCGAAGCGCTCGTCCCAGTAGGGCATCGTGTGGATGATGCCGTTGGACTTGGTCGCCGAGGTCACGTGCTTCCTGCGCGTCTTCGCCAGCTCGAAGGCATAGCGCATGATCCGGTCGCAGCCGCGCCGGGTGAACAGCGCCTGCTGCATCGCCATCTCGTGCTCGGTGCCGTCGAACATCCGCCCGCCGACCGAGGAGTACTCGCCCTCGTTGTTCTCGCGCACGACGTAGAAGTCGATATCGCCCGGCTCACGCCCCTTGAGCGGGCAATCGACCCCGGCGAGCAGCCGGATCGGCCGCAGATTGACGTATTGGTGAAACTCGCGGCGCAGCGGGATCAAGAGGCCCCACAGCGAGACGTGGTCCGGGACGCCGGGGTATCCGACCGCGCCGAGAAACACCGAGTCGAACGGGGTGAGCTGGGCGATCCCGTCCTCCGGCATCATCCGCCCGGTCTTGGCGTAGGTCTCGCAGCTCCAGTCGAATTCCTGCCACTCGAACCCGAAGCCATAGCGGCGCGCCGCCGCCTCCATCGCCTGGATGCCCTCCGGCAGGACCTCCTTGCCGATGCCGTCGCCGGCGATGACCGCCACCCGGTACGTCTTTGCCATAATCTCCAGCCTATTTGTTCGCGTTCCAGATATCCGTCGCTATCAGCCACCGGTCGCCGATCTTGCGCCAGACGACGAC
>DASUIE010000089.1:0-2146 GCA_036273175.1 Allostellaceae bacterium | reverse complement strand
CGGAGGGCCGTCGAAGCCGATCACGATGTGGCCCAGCTCGGCGCCGCTCCCCGTCGCGCCGCGGTACGGCCGCCCGCCGAGGATCAGGCCGCCGCCGACGCCGGTGCCGAGCGTGAGCATCACGACGTAGTCCGCGCCGCGCGCCGCCCCCGCCTTCCACTCGCCGATCGCCGCCGCGTTCGCGTCGTTGTCGATCCCCACGGGGAGCCCGTGACGATCCTGCATCCGCGCGCGAAAGTCGACGCCCTCGAGCGGGACGTTCACCGACGCCACCGCATGCCCTGTCCGCTGGTCGATCCGCGACGGCAGCCCGAATCCGAGCGCCCCAACCTCCGTCTCCGAGCGGAGAGCCTCGACGATCGCATCGATCGAGGCCAGCAGCGCCTCCTCGGAAGAAACGTCGGTGTCGCGCTGGTCGCGCGCGACGATCTCGCCCTTGTGCGTGACGACTGCGCCGAGGATCTTCGTCCCGCCGACGTCCACGCCTATGACATTGGGCTCCGCCACGCGCGGCTACCATACGCCGCCGGATGGCGTCGCCCGGCGGAGAGAAGCCGTATCGCCTCTACCGCGGCGGGCGCGTCAAGGGACGCGTGCCGACGGGAGGCGCGCAGAAGCCACCGTCACCCCCGCGCGGGCCGCGGCCGGGGCGCGACGGCACCCGCTACCGCGGACCGGGAGCCCGGCCGACCGCGGCGAAGACCGCCGGACGCATCCGCTGGGGGCGCGAGATCGGGATCGCGATCGTGCTCGTCGTCGGCTTCCTCGTCTTCTGGGCGCTGCTCGGCTACCTGACCTTCCACAGCGGCGTCTCGGCCGCGAACAAGCGGCTGCCGCAGTCGGCGCAGAGCGCGCTCGCTCCGGACAAGGGCTCGATGCTGACCAACTCGACCTCGATCCTCCTGCTCGGAACCGACCACTCCCTCGCCGTCTCGCGCGCCGGCGAGCAGCACTCGGACTCGATCACGCTGCTGCGCACCGACCCGGCGCACCACCGGCTCTACTACCTGTCGATCCCGCGCGACCTGCGTGTCCAGATCCCCGGTTACGGCGACGCGAAGATCAACACCGCCTTCCAGGTCGGGGGGCCGCGCCTGGCGGCGCGCACGGTCGCCGGCTACACGGACATCCCGGTCAACCACCTGATCGTGGTCAACTTCGCCCAGTTCCGCGACCTGATCGACAAGATCGGCGGCATCGACGTGAACATCCCGCGGGCGATCATCTCCAAGTTCGACTGCCCGTACGCCTCCGCAGTGCGCTGCGAGCGCTGGCAGGGCTGGCGCTTCGCCAAGGGCAGGCAGCACCTGAACGGCCGGCGGGCGCTGATCTACTCGCGGGTGCGGAAGAACGCGCTCGATCCCTCCGAGAGCGACATCACCCGCGAGCAGCGGAACCAGCAGGTGATCCAGGCGCTGATGGGCAAGCTCGCGAGCTTCAGCACGTTCATGCGCATGCCGTTCATCGGCGACGACCTGATGAAGCCGCTGGCGACCGACCTCTCGGCCAACGAGTTCATCGAGCTCGGCTGGAACAAGTTCCGCGCGGGCAACTCGATCCACTGCCGCCTCGGCGGGATCTCGACGGGCGGCGACATCACGCCGAGCGAGGACAACGCGAAGGTGATCCTGATGGTGCTGGGCAAGTCGGCGGTGCAGCCGCCGGCGCCTTCGGGCGACACCTACCCGCCGGGCTGCGTCTTCGGCAACCCGGCGCCGGGCTCGTACTAGGCCTCGGCGGCCTTCTCCTTCTTTTCCGGCTTGTCGGCCTTGTCGGCCTTCTTCTCCTTGTCAGGCCCTTCGCCGTCCTTCGACTGCTTGCGCCCGCCGCGGCCGTAGTCGGTCGAGTAGAAGCCCGACCCCTTGAAGTGGACCGCGACCGGGTAGAGCACGCGCTCGAGGGGGCCCTCGCCGCAGACCTCGCATTTCTTCGGCGCGGGGTCGCCCATGGGCTGGAAGAGCTCGAACAGGTGCCCGTTCGGGCAGCGGTACTCGTAGATCGGCATCGCTCTAAGGATAGTGAGGCCGGTGGCCGAGGCATCGCTTGCGATGCCGACCTCAGGGCGTGCGGGCTTTGCCCGTGCGCCCATCTGAAACGACCGGTCGAACCGACCGGTGTCGCCACGACGGCTCTAAGTCCCCCGCTC
>DASUIE010000088.1:0-13261 GCA_036273175.1 Allostellaceae bacterium | reverse complement strand
AAGGACACGCATCATGCGCAAGAAGGACAGCGAGGATTTGGTCCGCGTCGGCCCCGGCACGACGATGGGCAAGATGATGCGGCAATACTGGCTCCCGGCGGCGATGTCGTCGGAGCTGAAACCCGACGGCGAGCCGATGCGCCTGATGCTGCTCGGCGAGCAGCTGATCGCGTTCCGCGATTCGGCGGGCCGCATCGGTGTGATGGACCATAAATGCCCGCATCGCTGCGCCTCGCTGTTTCTCGGGCGCAACGAGGGCAACGGGCTGCGTTGCGTCTATCACGGCTGGAAGTTCGACACCGACGGCAATTGCGTCGATATGCCGAGCGTCCCGCCGGCGCGCGATTTCAAGCATCTGGTGCATGCCAAGGCCTACAAGGCGGTCGAGCGCAATGGCCTCGTCTGGGTCTATATGGGCGACCGCAAGACCGCGCCGGCGCTGCCGCGGATCGAGGCGACGCTGCTGCCCGAGCACGATGTGACGATCAATTTCGTGCAGCGCGAGTGCAACTGGCTGCAGGCGCTCGAAGGCGATATCGACACCTGTCATTTCGGCTTTCTGCACGCCGGCGGGATCGAGCCCGACATGGTGTCGCCGGACAACCTGTTCCGCTACACCGTCACCAACCGCGCGCCCGACTATCACGTCGCCGACACCGATGTCGGCACGATGTATGCCGCCTATCGCGACGGCGATCCGGGCGAGACCTATTGGCGCTTCGCCAATTTCATGCTGCCGTTCTGGACGCAGACGCCGCAGGGCAAGTTCACCGAGCACCTGCACAACCGCGCCTGGGTGCCGATGGACGATCATCACACGATGTTCGTCAGCCTGGTATGGAAGCGGCACCCGCCGGGCGTCGGTCCGGACAAGAACGGCAATCTGATGCCGGGCTTCGGCCGCGTCTTCGATTATCTGCCCAACACGACCGATTGGTACGGGCGGTGGCGGCTCAAGGGCCGGCCGGTCAACGACTGGATGATCGATCGCGCGGTCCAGGCCGAGGGCGTCAACTACACCGGCATTACCGGCATTCATGCGCAGGACCAGGCGGTCACCGAGAGCATGGGGCCGATCACCGACCATTTGTTCGAGCATCTCGGCCCCAGCGACATGATGATCATGCGCACGCGCCGGCGGCTCCTGCAGGCGGCGCGGGCCTTCGCCAAGGGCACGGTGCCGCCGGGCGTCGACGATCCGGAAAAGATGTACGCGGTGCGCAGCGGCGACTTCCTGACCGATGCCGGGCTCGATTGGCGCAAGGCCTATGCCCGCGAGATGGAGGCCTCGGTCCGCCCGCTGAAGCAGGCGGCGGAGTAGCGCGATCGCGAGCCTCGTCATCGCCGAGGAGACGCCGGATCAGCCCGACGCGACCGCGCTGCTCCGCGGCTCCGACGCGGTGATGCTCGGCCTTTACGCCCCCGAGTTCTGTCACCTGCTCGACGTCGCCTCGCTGCTGGCGCCGAATGTACGGTTCTTCATCGCCCGGCTCGACGGGGCGGCGGTCGGCTGCGCCGCGCTGGTGAGCGGCGATGACAGTTCCGGCGAGCTGAAGCGCATGTTCGTTGCCGACGCGGCGCGCGGCAATGGGGTGGCGCGCGCCCTCTTGGCCCGGATCGAGGCGGCGGCGCGGGAGGCCGGGCTCTCCACGCTGCTCCTCGAAACCGGCGTGCTCAACGCCGACGCAATCGGCCTCTACCGCGCCTGCGGCTATCGCGACCGCGGCGTCTTCGGCGATTACGAGGAGAACGGCATCAGCATGTTCATGGAGAAGGCGTTGGGGTGAGCGGCGTTCCGGCGCCCGGAAAAAAGCCGCAATCCGGCGGTACGGTACGCTTCTCGTTCATAGACGCGGCGCTCTGCGAACCTGGCTGCAAATTTCTACGGAATCGCGCGCCGTCTAGGCAACTTCGGCCAGCCCCTCGTTCACGGCCTGGTCGTCGTTGGTGGTCGTGCGGCGCAGTTCGCGGCGGCGAGACATGTCGTAGGGGCGCCCGCGATGGAGCGTGCAGCGGTTGTCCCAGATGACCAGATCGCCGACCTCCCATTCGTGGCGGTAGACGAATTGCCGTTGCGTCGCGCGCTCCAGCAGGTCGAGCAGGAACATGCGTCCTTCCGGCACCGGCCAGCCGACGACCCGGTTGGCGTGCGAGCCGATGAACAGCGATTTCCGGCCCGAGCCGGGGTGGGTGCGCACGACCTTCCACCTCACCGGTGGCATCCCGCGCTTCTCGGCCTCGGTCCAGTCCTCGTCGCCGAGCCACATCCGCGAGTAGAGCGCGTAATGCTCGGCGACGAGTCCGTCGAGCTTCGCCTTCATCGCCCCGTCGAGCGCGTCGTAGGCGGCGCGCATGTCGGCAAACTCGGTCTCGCCGGCGCCGAGCACGCTCGCCCCGGGCAGGATCACCGCCGACAGCATCGAATACTTGCCCGGCACCGCCTGGAACGAGCTGTCGCTGTGCCAAAGCTGGTTGGCGAGTCCGCCGGCCAGCCGCTTGTGCCCGGCCGGCGCGATGTCGCCCTCGCGCAGCACGTTGGAGATGTCGAGCAGCTCGGGATAGTCGAGCCGGCTCTTGGTCTTGGAGAGCTTGTTGAGCCCGATATCGAGCCGGCCGAACGACGACGCCCAGGCGATCTGCTGGTCCTGGGTCATCGGCTGGCGGCGGAACACCAGCACGGCGTACTCGTTCATCGCCCGGTCGATCGCGGCGACGGTCTCCGGCGACGGCGGCTTGGCGATGTCGACGCCGCTGACCTCGCCGGCGAAAAGGGGATGCAGGGGGCGGATTTCCATCGCTCAGATCCTCGCGGCCCGCAGCACCGGCGGCGGCACCGCGATCGCGCCGGCGACCGCGCGCAGGCTTGGCGCTTCGTCGAGCGTCATCAGGACGCGTTCGAGCGGCTCGATCGCATCCTTGGGCAGCGCGCGGGCCGCGCAATTGGCGAATTTGGCGCTGAGCGCCTCGGCCGGCAGCGGATTGTCGGGACCGCGGCCGAGCGCGGCCCCGATCTTCTCCTCGAAGATGCGCCCGTCGTCATAGGTCACCTTGACCTCGGCGCCGAGGTATTCGGCCCCGTCGGCCGCCATCGACGGGTGCGGCGCGGCGTGGATACGGCGCATCACCGCGCGGGTCGTCTCGTCGTCCCAATTGTCGTTCTCGAAATCCTCGAGCACGATCTGGCCGGCGATCAAGGCGCGGGCGACGCAGTATTGCACGCTGAACTTGGCGTCGAGCCCCGATTGCGGGTCGGGCCGGTCGGTATGGGCGAGGCGGCGCGGATGCGTCCACGAGTCGATCCGCGCGACCCGGCCGATCTGGATGCCGTGCTTGTCGCGCAGCGCCAGCATCGCGTCGACGGCCGGGTGGGTGCTGCCGCAGCACGGGTGCTGTTTGACGCCGATCCCGGGCTTGACGATGTCGTAGGGCTGGCCCCAATCGGCGAGCATTTTGGCGGCGTCGAAATTGCCCTCGCCGTTGAACACCATCAGGAAACCCTGCTTGTGTTCGAGCGCGCCGGCATTGGCGGTGAAGCCGTCGGCCGCCAGCATCGCCGCGAACAGCCCGTCGCGCGCGGTGTGGCCGACATGGAGCGGCTTGGTCATCGTGCCGAAATTGGCCTTGATGCCGCTCGCGCAGGATGCGGCGATGGCGAGCGCCTGCGCGGTCTGCGCCGGCTTCAGCTTCATCAAATGGCAGCACGCCGCGGCGGCGCCGAACACGCCGAGCGTCGCGGTCGGGTGCCAGCCCTTTTCGTAATGGTGGAAATGCACGGCCCGGGCGATCCGCGTTTCGGCCTCGAACCCGGCGACAAAGGCGGCGATGAAGTCGCGGCCGGTGCTGTCGCGGCTCTCGGCCAGGGCGAACAGCGCCGGCAGGATCGGCGCCGAGGGATGGCCGCCGAGCGAATTGCTGACATCGTCGAAATCGAGCGCGTGCGAGGCGGTGCCGTTGACCAGCGCGGCGTCGAGCGGGCTCACGCGCCGCCCGGTGCCGAAAATCAGGCAATCGCCGCCGCCCTCGCCGAGGGTCTTGGCGACGATGCGGGCGCAAGGCTCGCCAGCCCCGGCCAGGGTTACGCCGACCGTATCGAGCACCGCGCGCTTCGCCGCCGCGACGGCTTCCGTCGGCAGGTCGTCATAGCGGATCGCGGCGATCTTGCCGGCGATCTCTTCGAGCAGCGTCATGGTGATAATCCTCTGCCGGGGACGTTTAAGTCTGGCGCATCATGAACACCGCGAAAAGCCTCCTGCTCAAACATCCGGCCGAGCGCCGGGCGGTGAGCGCGATGGGAAGGCTCGGCTACGCGGCGCGCGGTGTCATCTATCTGATCGTCGGGGTTTCCGCCGGGCTGGCGACATTCCTCCCGCATTACCGGCCCGGCGGGGCGATCGAGTCGCTGCGGCCGCTGCAGCACCATTGGGCCGGCGCCGCCTTGATCGTCGTGCTGGCGCTCGGCCTTGCCTGCCTCGCCGGCTGGCTCGCGGTTGCCGCGATCCTGCGGCGCGACCATCCGGGACCGGCGCATCTGGTCCTCGTCATCGGGACTCTCGGCGACGCCGCGGTCTATGTCGGGTTTGTCGTCGTCGTGGCCGGCGCGGCGGTCGGCGCCTCGCATGGCGGCGACCCGCAATTGCAGTCCTGGGTCGCCTGGCTGCTCGCCCGGACCTCTGGGCGGGTTCTGGTCGGCGGGGCGGGGGCGGCGGTGTTCGCTTGCGGCGCCGGCCTCTTCGTCTGGGGCCTGGTCGGCGATGTCGAGGGGCCGCTGTCGCTGCCGCCCGCGGAGCGGCGGCTGATGCAGCCGGTCGGCCGCTATGGCACGAGCGGGCGCGGCGCGGCGATCGCCGCGGTCGGCGCCTCGCTCTTCGCCGCCGCGCTGCACGGCAATCCGCACGAGGCGCACGCGATCGGCGGCATGCTCGCGGCGCTGCGGGAGCATCAGTGGGGCGTGGTCGTCATCGGGTTGTTCGCGCTCGCCTTCATCGGTTCGAGCGCGCTCGATTTCACGATCGCCGGGTTCCGCCGGTTCGACCCGACCGATCCCTAGGATCGGGACTACTTCGGCAGCCTCTTGTGCCGGGTCAGCACCGAGAGGAGCGGGCCGAGGCGGACCAGGATCGGGTCCGGGGTGCCGAAGCCGGCGCGCCGCCGCTCCTCGCCATAGGCGAAGGCGTCCTGGATCATCTCCCAGCCGAACCAGACCACGCCCGACAGCGCGAGAAACGCGATCCCGAACGGGTCGAGCGGGTTTGCCGGGCTCAGCACGCCGCTGAAAAACCCGCCAGCCGCGAGCGCCAGCATGATCGCGGTGGAGAGGATGCGCAGGGCCATCACGCGACCTCGAACAGCCCGGCCGCGCCCATCCCGCCGCCGACGCACATCGTGCAGACGACAAGCTTGGCGCCGCGCCGCTTTCCCTCGATCAGCGCGTGGCCGACCATCCGCGCCCCCGACATCCCGTAGGGGTGGCCGATCGAGATCGCCCCGCCATCGACGTTGAGCCTGTCATGCGGGATGCCGAGCCGGTCGCGGCAATAGATGACCTGGCAGGCGAAGGCCTCGTTGAGCTCCCACAAATCGATGTCGTCCATCGTGAGCCCATGCGCGGCAAGCAGCTTGGGAACCGCGAAGACCGGGCCGATCCCCATCTCGTCCGGCCCGCACCCGGCGACCGCGATGCCGCGATAGATGCCGAGCGGCTGGAGGCCGCGGCGCTCGGCCTCGCTCTCCTCCATCAGCACCGCGGCGGAGGCGCCGTCCGAAAGCTGGGAGGCGTTGCCGGCGGTGATGAACCGGCCCTCCTTGATCGTCAGCCCGTCCTTGAATACCGGCTTCAGCGCCGCGAGGCCTTCGAGATTGGTTTCCGGCCGATTGCCTTCGTCCTTGCCCAGCGTCACGGCTTTCGGCGCGGTCTCGCCGGTGTTGCGGTCGGTCGCCAGCATCGTCGAGGGAAGCGGGACGATCTCGTCGTCGAAGCGGCCGGCCTGCTGCGCCGCCGCGGTGCGCTGCTGCGAGCGCAGCGCGTACTCGTCCTGCGCCTCGCGCGAGATGTTGTAGCGGGCCGAAACGGTCTCGGCGGTCTCGATCATCGTCATGTAGATCGCCGGCGCCATCGCCACGAGGTCGGGGTCCTGGCCGCGATAGCGATTCATGTGCTCGTTCTGCACCAGCGAGATCGACTCGACGCCGCCGCCGACCGCGATCTGCATCCCGTCATGCATGATTTCCTTGGCGGCGGTGGCGATCGCCATCATCCCCGACGAGCACTGACGGTCGAGCGACATCGCCGCCACGGTCTCGGGCAGGCCAGCGCGCAGCGCGCTCTGCCGCGCCACGTTGGAGCCCTGGCTGCCCTGCTGCAGCGCGGCGCCAAGGATCACATCGTCGATCTCGCCGGGATCGACCTTGGCGCGCTTGACCGCCTCGGCGATCGCGTGACCGGCCAGCGTCTGCGCTTGGGTGTCATTAAACGCGCCGCGATAGGCCCGGCCGATCGGAGTGCGGGCGGTGGAGACGATGACGGCACGGCGCATGACGCTTCTCCCGCGAGAACTTTCATCAGCTTACGCGCCTTGGCGAAGCCTGGCCAGACGGGCATCGGGAACCGCCCGCAACGGGTCTCGTCGGCGCAAAAGAACCCAGCGCAAGGCAAGACCGACAAGCCGGTCGAGCAGGAAGGCGACAAGGACATCAAGGAAGGCTTCGCCGGCGCCCGACGCGAGCGGCAGGGGCGCTAGTCGGCGGCCGCAATGGTGGGCGCGGTAGGGATTGAACCTACGACCCCACCCGTGTGAAGGGTGTGCTCTCCCGCTGAGCTACGCGCCCGGCCCATGGCCGGCGGCATTTAGGAAGCGGCCGGAAACCCTGTCAAGATCGGCGCGATCTGATAGGCTTTTGCAAATCTCCGCTCGCGAGGGAACACATCGATGAACGACGCCATGAGCCTGAGCCAGCGCGCCGACGCGCTTGAGCAGAAGATGTCTGACGAGCTCGACTACATCCTAATCAAGTCGCGCATCTACAGCATGGCCGAGGCGGATTTCGGCCCAACCCCGAATGCCGGCGCGATCATGGCGCAAAACCCGAAGGCGCGGGTGCTGATGGGCGACGACCCGCGCCTGCCGAAGATGCCGGAAAAGCCGACGCTGATGGATTTCTTCCGCTATCGCTTCGGCCCGGCCGCGCATGTGCTGCAAAGCGCGCGGCACGCGGTCAATGCCGGGCTGCCGGAAAAGATGGTGCTTGCCTGCCTGTTGCACGACGTCTCGACGATGGGGTTTATCCGCGGCGACCACGGGTATTGGGGCGCGCAGCTGGTCGAGCCCTACGTCGACGAGGAGGTCACCTGGGCGATCCGCGCGCATCAGGTGCTGCGCTTTTATCCCGATGATTCGGTCGGCTACGCGTACCCGGCATCGTATATAAAAGCGTTCGGCGCCGATTACCGGCCCGACCGCTATATCGAGGAAGACTACAAGCGGATAAAGGACCACAAATGGTACATGTCGGGCCGGATGATCACGGTCCACGACATCTATTCGTTCGATCCGAATGTCGAGGTCGAGCTCGAGGAATTCACCGACGTGATCGGCCGCCACTTCAAGCAGCCGGAGCAGGGGCTCGGCTATGACAACAGCCCGGTCGCGCATATGTGGCGCGCGATGATCCGCCCGGCGAAATACCTTTAGGAGCGAAGCGATGAACGACACCCTGACTGTCGCGCAGCGCGCCGAGGCGCTGGAGGCCAAGGCGATCCGCGAGCTCGACGAGGCGATCATCGTCAAATCGCGCCTGTTCATGCTCGCCGACGCCGATTTCTCGTGGCCCAACGGCGCGGCGCTGCAGGCCGAGAAGCCCGGCGCGAAAATGTTGATGGCCGACGATCCGCGCCTGCCCAAAATGCCGGACAAGCCTACCCTGGTCGATTTCTTCAAGTACCGTTTCGGGCCGGCCCAGCACCTGCTGCAAAGCGCCAAGCACGCGCTGACCGCGGGGCTCAGCGAAAAGATGGTGCTTGCCTGCCTGCTGCACGATATCGGGGTGATCGGGTTTATCCGCTCCGACCATGGCTATTGGGGCGCGCAGATGGTGGAGCCCTATGTCGCCGAGGAGGTGACCTGGGCGATCCGCGCGCACCAGGCGCTGCGCTTCTACGCCGACGAGGCGGCCGGTTATCCCTATCCCGACCAGTACAAGAAATATTTCGGCGAGGACTATGTCCCCGACCCCTATATCCAGGCCGATTACGAGCGGGCGCGAAAGCACAAATGGTACATGTCGGCGCGCATGATCTGCGTCCACGACATCTATTCGTTCGACGCGAACGTGACCGTCGTTCTCGACGAGTTCGTCGACATCATCGGCCGCAACTTCCGTCAGCCGGCGGAAGGGCTCGGCTTCGACAACAGCCCGTCCGCGCATATGTGGCGGACGCTAAACCGGCCGACCAAATACCTCTGACAGCGCGAGAGGCGGGCAATTTGCCCGCCTCTCGGTCTTTCTGCCGACGCCCCGGCTATCAGCAGGCGTAGTAGCGCCCGTAATAGCCGTCCCAGCACTGCCGCGGGCTGTACGGGTAATAAGCCGGGGCCGGCGGATAATAGTACCCCGGGCCGTAGTAGTAGCCGTTCGGGTAGTAGGGGTTGGCCGCCGCGCCGACCGCCGTGCCGAGCGCGAAGGCGCCAAGGCCGAGGCCGACCGCCGCACCCGTGCCGAGCGCTTCCGCCGGCTTCGGGGTCGCGGTCATGCCGACGACGCCGATCATCGCCGCAGCCGCCAGCGTCACGCCCGATCGGCCAATCAAATTCCGTAGGGTCATCTGACCATCCTCCAAGTTCCTAGGGCTCAGCGCGACAACGCAACGGCCCCGTACCTATGAAGATTGGAACGTCGGGCCGGAATTCCAGTTCCCATCGCCTGCAATCCCGCATGACTGAGATGCGCGTTCAACGGGAACGAAATGCCGGTTTGTTGCGCTGAGCGCCTAGCCGCCCATCGCCTGTTTCGCGGTGCTCCCGATCGCGGCGGGCGACTCGGCGATGGTGACGCCGGCGCGGCGCAATGCCTCGATCTTGTCGCCGGCGCCGCCGACCCCGCCGGAGATGATCGCGCCGGCATGACCCATCCGCCGCCCGGGCGGCGCGGCGGACCCGGCGATAAACCCGGTGACCGGCTTCTTGCGCCGCGACGATTTGATCAGCGCGGCAGCGTCTTCCTCGGCGTGGCCGCCGATCTCGCCGATCATGACGATGCCGGCGGTCGCGTCGTCGGCCAGAAACAACTCGATCACATCGGTGAAGTCGAGCCCGTGTATCGGGTCGCCGCCGATCCCGACGCAGCTCGATTGCCCAAGCCCGGCGGCGCTGGTCTGCGCCACGGCCTCGTAGGTCAGCGTACCCGAACGCGAGACGATGCCGATCCGTCCGGGCCGGTGGATATGCCCGGGCATGATGCCGATCTTGCATTGGCCAGGGGTAATAACGCCAGGGCAGTTCGGGCCGATGAGACGGGTTTTGGTGCCGTTGAGGCTGCGCTTGACCCGCACCATGTCGAGAACCGGAATACCGTCGGTGATGCAGATCACCAGCTCGATCCCGGCGTCGATCGCCTCGAGGATCGCGTCCGCGGCCGAAGGCGGCGGTACGTAGATGACGCTGGCGGTGCAGCCGGTCGCCGCGCGGGCCTCGTGTACGGTGTCCCAAACCGGCAGGTCGAGGTGGCTCGTGCCGCCCTTCCCGGGCGTCACCCCGCCGACCATCTTGGTGCCGTAGGCGATCGCCTGCTCGGAATGGAACGTACCCTGGGCGCCGGTGAAGCCCTGGCAGATCACCGCGGTTCCGGCATCGACGAGGATCGCCATCAGCCGCCCTCCGCCGCCGCCGCGACGACCTTTTGCGCGGCGTCGCCGAGATCGTCGGCGGCGATCACCGCCAGACCGGACTGGCCGAGGATTTTGCGGCCGAGCTCGACATTGGTGCCTTCGAGCCTGACCACGAGCGGCACGTGCAGATTGATTTCGCGCGCCGCCGAGACGATGCCCTCGGCGATCACGTCGCAGCGCATGATGCCGCCGAAGATGTTGACGAGGACCGCCTCGACGTTCGGGTCGCTGAGGATCAGCTTGAACGCGGCGGTGACTCGCTCGCGCGTCGCCCCGCCGCCGACATCGAGGAAATTGGCCGGGCTGCCGCCGCTCGACTTGATGATGTCCATCGTCGCCATCGCCAGCCCGGCGCCGTTGACCATGCAGCCGATATTGCCGTCGAGCTTGACGTAGCTAAGCGCGTATTTGGCCGCCTCGCGCTCGATCGGGTCCTCTTCGTCCTCGTCGCGCAGCGCGACGATCTGCGGGTGGCGGAAGAGCGCGTTGTCGTCGAACCCCATCTTGGCGTCGAGTGCCAATATTGTGCCCTCGCCGGTCACGACCATCGGGTTGATCTCGACCAGGGCCGCGTCAAGCTCGAGAAAAGCGCGGTGTAGCGCGGTGACGAACTCGACCATCGCCTCGGCCTGCGCCGCGGTCAGCCCGAGCTCGAAGCCGAGGCGTCGGCCGTGAAAAGGTGACAGTCCGGCGGCTGGATCGATAACGGCCTTGAGTATCTTGTCGGGGGAGCGCGCCGCCAGCTCCTCAATGTCCATCCCACCCTCGGCCGCGCCGATCAGCGTCAGCCGGCCGCTGGCGCGGTCGACCGAGAGGGCGAGATAGAGTTCCCGGGCGATGTCGCAGGCGGTCTCGACATAGACCCGCTTGACATCGCGGCCTTGCGGGCCGGTCTGGTGGGTGACGAGGCGCTTGCCGAGCAGCGCCTTGGCGGCGGCGGCGACTTCGGCCTCCGATTTGACGAGCTTGACCCCGCCCGCCTTGCCGCGCCCGCCCGCATGAATCTGCGCCTTGACCACCCAGCCTGAGCCGCCCAGCCGCTTGGCGACCTCGACCGCCTCCGCGGCCGTGTAGGCGACCCCGCCGGGCGGCACCGGCACCCCGTAAATCGCCAGCAGCTCCTTCGCCTGGTACTCGTGTATGTTCATGCCGGCCGGCTCAGGCGGCCTCGGCCCGCATCTTCTTGGCGATGTCGACAAGGGTGCGGACGGCGCCGCACGATTTGTCGAACATGGCCTTCTCGTCGGCGTTGAGCTGAATTTCGACGATGCGTTCGATCCCGCCGGCGCCGATCACGGCGGGCACGCCGACATAGAGGTCCTTGACGCCGTATTCGCCGTTGAGCAGCGCGGCGCAGGGCAGGACCCGCTTCTTGTCGCGCAGATAGGCCCGGGCCATCGAGATCGCGGCGCTCGCCGGCGCGTAGAAGGCCGACCCGGTCTTGAGCAGCTCGACGATCTCGGCGCCGCCGTCGCGGGTGCGCTGGACGATCGCGTCAAGCTTCGCCTGCGTCGTCCAGCCCATCTTGACCAGGTCGGGAAGCGGGATGCCGGCGACCGTCGAATAGCGGATCAGCGGCACCATCGTGTCGCCGTGGCCGCCGAGCACAAACGCGGTCACGTCCTCGACCGACACCTTGAATTCCTCGGCGAGGAAATAGCGGAAGCGGGCGCTGTCGAGCACCCCGGCCATGCCGACGACGCGGTTGGAGGGGAAGCCGGTCGCCTCGCGCATCACATAAACCATCGCGTCGAGCGGGTTGGTGATCGTGATGACAAAGGCATTCGGGCAGTGCTGCTTGATCGCGGCGCCGACCTGGCCCATCACCTTGGTGTTGATGCCGATCAGATCGTCGCGGCTCATGCCCGGCTTGCGCGGCACGCCGGCGGTGACGATGACGACATCGGCATCCTTGATCGCCGCATAATCGCTCGCGCCGGTAATCGCGGCGTCGTAATCCTCGATCGAGCTGCCCTGGACGATGTCGAGCGCCTTGCCTTGCGGCACCCCGTCGATGATGTCGAACAAGACCACGTCGCCCAGCTCCTTGAGTCCGATCAGGAGGGCCAGGGTTCCGCCGATCTGACCGGCGCCGATCAGCGCGATCTTGTTGCGTGCCATCGATAAAACCTCACGTCTCAGGGAGCCCGGGTCTTAGCGCGATTTGCCGGGGCGGGCAAGGCAACCGGCCTCGCCTCAGTAACGGCCGCCCAGCTTTGCGTGATCCCAGGTCATGACCTTGTGCGGGGTGATTTTCATCACCACCCGCTTCGGCGCGCTCGAGCTCGCGCCGGCCGGGCGCGAATAGCTGCCGCCGCGGGTCTCGACCATGTCGGCGAAGGCCTGGCTGACCGCTTCCGCGCCCTCGACGATCTCGCAGGTGCCGCGCACCATCACCCCCTTCAGCTCGGCATAGGCCGACCCCGTTTCGATCATCAGCCCGACATGCGGGTTGCGGCGCACGTTGAGCACCTTCTGCGCCTTGCCGTAGGAGGTCATGTAGAAGGCGCCATCCTTGACGAAATAGTTCATCGCGACGACGTGCGGAAACCCGTCTTTGTCTACCGTCGCCAGCGCGCATTTGCGCACGTCGCGAAAAAACTGAGCCTGCTCGTCAGGGGTGAGGCGGATATCGGGGCGGTCGGGCATGGTCTTTCCTCAGATGGCGATCAGCGCGTCCAGTCTCGCCCTAACGAGCACCGCCGTATCCGAAGGAACGGCAGCGCCGCAAAGCGGATCGGGCGTGCGTCGGTGTCGATGCTGCGAAAGATATTCACATAATATCCTCGACCGCTCGATCAAACCTCGCGGTTGGCAATGTACTCCTCGCTCTGCATCTCCATCAGGCGGGAGACCGTGCGCTGGAACTCGAAGCTGCCGTCGCCGGCGGTATAGAGGTGCTGCGGCGTCACGGCAGCCGAGGCGATCAGCAGCGTGTGCGCCTCGTAAAGCGTGTCGATCAGGATGTGGAAGCGCTGCGCCGCGTTGCGGTCGCGCGGACCGAGCTGGGGGATGCCCTCGACGATCACCGCGCCGTAGCGCTCGGCGATCGCCAGGTAGTCGACTGCCGAAAGCGGCCGGTCGCAGAGTTCCTCGAACCCGAACCAGGCGACGTTGCGGGCGGCGCGCGGCACCTTGAGCGGCCGGGCCATCACGGTCAGGGTTTCACGTTCGCCGGGCGAATTCTCGGTCAAATCGGCGAAGGCCGCTTCGAGGGCGCAGTGGGCCTTGCCGTCGAGCGGCGTGTGGTAAATCGGCTTGCCGAGCATCCGCGCGAGGCGGTAGTCGCGGCCGCTGTCGAGGGCGACCACGTCGAGCCGTTCCTTCAGGAGGTCGATAAACGGCACAAAGCGGTCGCGCTGGAGCCCGTTCTCGTAGAGC
>DASUIE010000087.1:0-3044 GCA_036273175.1 Allostellaceae bacterium | reverse complement strand
GCAAACAGCGGAATGGTCATGGCAGCGATATGTGGCCGTCCAAGCACCTCCAGAATTTCCAACTCGGTATCGATGGACTGGAGCAGTTCACCATGCCGTTCGATCCACTCGACGACATGGAACGGCGGCGTATCGTCTTTGAAGACGGCGCTGATGAGGACGTTCGTATCGACGACGATCCTCATTTCTTCAGCTGGTGAACTTCCTCCCGCGCCTCCTCTATAAGGCGGTCGATGTCCTCATCGGTCAAACCAGCCGCAAGCACCTTCGCGCGCGATGCTGTGCGCGCTTGAGCCAGCCAATTATCGGGAAGCACGAAAACCACCACCCTCTCATCGGCCCGGACCCCCCGTCTAGCGAGTTCGGCGGAAGCGTCGGCGGCGGTGGTTTCGATTTCGATCGTATCGGTGCGGGACATGGAATTTCATCGAGGAATCTGACTGCCAGGCTTATTTAAGCTCAGCTTCGGCGATGGGCAACTACTCCGCCGCCCGGTCGAGGATCGCCTGCAGGGTCAGCGCGCCGGCCTTGCCGCCCCTGTAATCCGGCGGCGCCTGGCCCTCCTCGGCGAGGCGCTTGGCCTGGGCGTCTTCCCAGTTGCGGCCGCCGAAAAACCGGGTCGGCTTGAGGCTCGGCCCGTCGATACCGTCGAGGCAGCGCGCGTTGACCGTGATCTTGTGCGGTTGCGAGCGCGGTATGTAAAACGGGTGCATCCCGCAATGCTTGCAGAAGGTGTGCTGCGCCACGCCGGTCTCGAAAGTGTAGGCGGTGAGCGCATCCTTGCCCTTCAACAGCTCGAAATCCTTGGGATCGGTGACGAGGTGGTAGATCCCCTTCTTGGTGCAGATCGAGCAGTTGCACTGCGACAGCCGGTCGAGATCGACCTTGGCGCGGAACCGCACCCGGCCGCAATGGCAGCCGCCTTCGCGGGTTTCGAGCATCTTCTATCTCCCTCGTCGTCCCGGGCGAGGCTATCATAAGGGATGAAATTCGCCCCGCTGCACCCGGTATTCGCCGCCGAGGCCCAGGAGATCGACCTGTCGCGCCCGATCGGCCGCGCCGCGGTCGCCGAGATCGAGGCGGCGATGGACCGCTACGCCGTCCTCGTCTTCCACGGCCAGGATTTGACGCAGGACCAGCAGCTCGAATTCACCCGGCGTCTCGGTCCGCTCGACCCCGGCCGGCACCTCGCGGTGCGCCAGCACCGGCGGGTGCGGCCCGAATTCGCCGATGTCTCCAATCTCGACGAGGCCGGGCGCGTCGCCGACCGCAACCACCGCCGCATCCTCTCCAATATGGCGACGCGGCTGTGGCACACCGACAGCTCCTACAAGCGGCCGGCCGCCAAGTTCTCGCTCCTGTATTGCAGCGCGATCCCCGATTGGGGCGGCGAGACCGAGTTCGCCGACATGCGCGCCGCCTACGACGCGCTCCCCGACCGCCTGCGCGCGGAGGCGGAGGGCCGCTCGGCCGAGCATTACGTGCACCATTCGCGGGCGACGCTCGGCTTCGCGCCGGGCCCGGAGGATATCGCCGGGGCGATCCCGCCGGCCACCTGGCCGCTGATCCGCACCCATGCCGGCTCCGGCCGCAAGCTCCTCTATATCGGCTCGCACGCGACCCATGTCGTCGGCCTCTCGGTGCCGGAGGGGCGGGTGCTGCTCCAAGACCTGCTCGAGCACGCGACGCAGCGGCAATTCGTCTACGCGCACCGCTGGCGTGCCGGCGACCTCGTCATATGGGACAACCGCGCGGTGCTCCATCGCGGCCGCCGCTACGACCTGTCGCAGCCGCGCGACATGCGCCGCAGCACCGTGGAGGATGCTTTGCCCTAAAATGAACATATAGAGAACATAGAGTTCCGGCAGCCTGTTTCCCCGATCGAATGCCCCCGCGAGCCGCCGATGCACCTCCAGTTTCCGCCCGACCGTCTGCTGTTTTCTTCCCGTTCCGCCTCCTGTTTCTTGACCCGCCACCGGCCGGAAACCGAGGAATCGCAATCGCTTGGCCCTGATATTTTTTTGCCGTTGCAGGAGGCGCCGCTTTACTGCGGCAGGTTGACGCGTTTCGAGGCCGCTCGTACCCTTTTCCGGCGATTTCGCAGGAGGCGGTGAGATGGCACGGCTCGTTCTCGGCGTCGGTACCTCGCATACGCCGATGCTGAACACCCCGCACGAGGATTGGCCGCGCTTTATCGAGCGCGACACCCAGCGCACCAACCTGCTCGACACCGACGGCCGCCCGACCAGCTACGAGGCGCAATTGAAGCGTGCCCCCGCCGATATCGCGGCGCAGATCGCGCCGGCGCGGATGCGGGCGCGGCACGCCTCGGTCGAGGCGGCGATGTCGCGGCTCGGCGACCATCTGCGCGAGGCCAAGCTCGACTGCCTGATCGTCGTCGGCGACGACCAGGAGGAGCTGTACCATTCCGAGAACATGCCCGGCATCCTGGTCTATTACGGCGAGACGATCCGCAACATGCCGATGGCGCCGGTCGCCAACCCCACTTGGGGCTGGAAGGCGAGCGCGCGCTGGCACGAGGAGAAGGAGCCGCGCGACTACCCGGTCGATACGCGCCTGGCGCGCCACCTGATCGCGGCGCTGATCGACGACGAGTTCGACATCGCCGCCTCCGACCGGGTGCCCGACGGCGAGGGCGAGGGCCACGCGATCGGCTTTGTCCACAAGCGGATCATGAAGGACGTGGTGCCGATCGTGCCGGTCTGCGTCAACACCTACTACCCGCCGAACCAACCGACCCCGCGCCGCTGCTATCGCCTCGGGCAGGCGATCCGCAAGGCGGTGGAGAGTTTCCCGGGCGAGGCGCGGATCGGTATCGCCGCCTCGGGCGGGCTCAGCCATTTTGTCGTCGACGAGGCGCTCGACCGCGGCCTCTTCGACCTGTTCCGCGACAAGAACGCGGCGGCGATCCAGGCCCTGCCGCGCGAAAAGCTCAATTCGGGCAGCTCCGAAATCCGCAACTGGATTTGCGTCGCCGGGGCGGTCGAGCATCTGGCGCTCGAATGGTGGCATTACGAACCGGG
>DASUIE010000086.1:0-7119 GCA_036273175.1 Allostellaceae bacterium | reverse complement strand
CTCGGCGATGCCGGGGCCGGTATCGTTTACCGCGATGGTATAGCTGCCGTTCGCGGCGCTTGCCCGCATGGTCACCGCGCCGGTATCGGTGAACTTGATCGCATTGCCGACCAGATTGAGCAGCACCTGCGACAACCGCCGCTCGTCGCCATGGGCCACCGGCAGATCGGGCGGCACTTCGAGCTTGAAGCCGAGCTTCTTGTTGCCGGCGAGCGGCTCGACCGCGACATAGACGCCCTGCATCATCTCCTTGATCGAATAATCGTCGAGCGTGAGCACGAGCTGACCGGCCTCGATCTTGGACAGGTCGAGCACATCGTTGATAAGCCCGAGCAGATGCTTGCCGTTGGTCTGCACCCGCTCGAGCACATTGCGCATCTTGTCGGGCGCGTCGCCATAGATGCCGTCGAGGATCAGTTCGGTATAGCCGAGGATGGCGTTGAGCGGCGTGCGCAATTCGTGGCTCATATTGGCGAGGAATTGCGATTTATGCTGGCTCGCCAGCGCCAATTCCTCGCTCTTGTCGGCGATTTCGCGGAACAGCCGGGCATTCTGAATCGCCAGCACCGATTGCGCCGCCAGGGTCTGCATCAGCCGCACGGTCTCGGGCGAGAACTCGCCGGCGGTGCGCCGCTCCAGCACGATCGCCCCGAAATTCCGCTCGGCGCCGATCAGCGGCACGATCATCACCGAGCGGAACCCGGCGGCCATCGTCAGGTCGCGCAGCGGATAGCTCGGCCGATCCGACAAATCGGGGAACTGGATCGGGCTGCGGCGCGACGCCGCCTCGCCCATCCCGGTCTCCATCTCGCCGATGTGGAGTTCCTTGACCTGCGCGACCAAATCCTCGTTCCAGCCCTGGGCCTCGACGAGGCTATAGGCATGGCCGGATTGGCTGTAGCGGAAGATCACGCCGGCATCGGCGCCGGCCATGTCGATCGAGCGGGCCAGGATCGTCGAGAGGATCGACGGCAGATCGAGGGTTGAGCTGACCGCCTGGCTGACTTCGTTGAGCGCGGTGAGCTCGTCGACCGAGCGGGCGAGATCGTCGGTGCTTTCCCGCAGCTCGCTCAAGAGGCGCGCGTTCTCCATCGCGATAACGGCCTGCGCGGCGAAGCTTTCGAGGAGAGCGATCTCCTTGTCGGAGAAAGGTCGGACCTCCCGACGCGCCGAGGAGATTGCGCCCAGTAGCGTATCGTCGCGCCGCAGCGGCACGAACAGCACAGTGCGCACACCACCGAGTTCGGCGACGGTGCGTGGCACCGGATGGTCGATCTCCCTCAAATCCGGCACCAGCGAGAAACGGGCGCCTTGGAGCAGGGGCCGGCTGACCGGGTTGTCGCGCCCGTCAAACCCGCCGCTCAGCCTTTCCGAAAGCTTGTCGGGGTAGCCGTGCGACACGGCCGCGCGGAATCGAGCCCCATCGAAGATCAGCAACGAGCCGAGCGCCACGTCGCACAGGCTGTGCGCCTTATCCAGGATGGCCGAAAAGACCGGCGTGAGATCGCCCGGTGACGAGTTGATGACGCCCAGCATCTCAGCGGTCGCGGTCTGCTGCTCCAGCGCCTCGCGAGTCTCGGTGATGAGCCGCGCGTTCTCCATCGCGATGACGGCCTGGGCGGCGAAGTTTTCGAGCAGGGCGATCTGCTTTTCCGAAAACGGCCGGACATCCTCGCGGTGCACTGTGATGTAGCCGAGGAGGCGGTCGTCGCGGCGCAGCGGCACGAACAGCAGCGTGCGGATGCGCGCGACCTCGATGCCGTCGCGCGCGATCTCGTCGCCGGGATCGTGAGGCAACGCCGCGAGGTCGGGGATATGGATCACGCGTTCGCCGGCGAGCATCCGGTCCGCGAAAGCGCGGCCGGGACGGAACGGCTGCCGCAGTTTCTCCGAAAGCGCCGCCGGTACATTGTGCGAGGCGACCGCCCGGAAGGTCTCGCCGTCATAGATCGTCAGGTGCCCGTGATCGGCGCCGCAGAGGCTGTGCGCCTTTTCAAGGATCGCGTCGAAGACCGGGGTCAAATCCCCGGGCGATGCGTTGATGACGCCGAGCACCTCGGCGGTCGCGGTCTGCTGTTCCAGCGTTTCCGACAGTTCCGCAGTGCGCTCGTCGACCTTGCGCTCTAGTTCGGCGTAGGATTGCTGCAAATCGGCGGCCATGTGGTTGAACTGGCCGGCGAGCGCCTCGAGCTCGTCGCCGGTGTGGATGGCGATGCGGCGGTCGAGCGCGCCGGCGCCGATCTCGGCGGCGCCCTCCTGCAATTCGCGGATCGGTCCGGTCATGCGGCGGGCGAGGCCGATCGCGACGATCGCCGCGATGGCAAGCCCGGCGAAGAGCAGCAGGAGGCTGCGGGTGGCCTGGCCATAAAGCGGCGCGAAAGCCTCGGCGAGGGGTACTTCGACAAAAACCAGCCACCCCGTCGGGTTGATCACCGAATGGGCGGTCAGCACCGAGTTCCCGGCGATGTTCTGGGCGACGCCGGCGACCGGGGCGTTTTCGGCCGGGCCCAGCGCGCCGGCGACCTGGGGCAGCTTCGACAGATCGGTGTCGCGCAGCACGAGGCTGATATCGGGATGGGCGATCAGCTTGCCCTTGCCGTCGACGACATAGGCGTAACCGCGCTGGCCGATCTTGAGCCCGGTGACGACATCCCACATCAGCTTGAGGTTGATCTCGGCGACGGCGACGCCGGCGTTGCGGCCGGAGAGGCGGATCGCCAGCGTCACGTAGGGCTCGGACTCCTTGCGGAAATAGACCGGGCTGAACCACAGCCCGTTGGCCTTTGCCTGAACGAACGCCGGGCTTTTCGAGAAATCGGCGTTGCTGCCGATCAGGTCCATCGCCAGCCGCGAGACCATCAGGAGCTGCTTGCCCTCGCCGTCGAGCTGCGACAGCTCGGTGATCGCCGGAACCTGGCGCAATAGCCGCGCATAGTCGAAGCGGCGCTGATCCAGCGGCTCGGAGGCCCATTGCACATCGGTGGTCCAGCCGATCTGCCGCTGGATTTCGCCGATGAACTCGGCGATGCGCTGGGCCGCCGCATCCGCCTTTTCCTGCTGGATGCGGATCAGCGCCTCCTTGTTCTCCTGGTAGGAGAACCAGAAGTCGAAGCCGCTATTGACCAGCAGCGCGATCCCGATCAGCCCGATGAACAGCAGCGCGTATTTGCGCGCCAGCCGGCCGCGCGGGCGGCTGGCCGGCGTCGGCGGGGTGTCGGCGCCGATCGGGCGCGAAACTGCGAGTTCCCCAACCATGGCAGAATTGTAACGCCAAAGCGTTGTTTCGTCTGCCGTGTCGTGCGGGTCAGAGAAACCCGACCGACAGCCACGGGATCGCGGCGACGACCACCAGCGAGGCGATCAGCGCGAAGATATAGGGCCAGATGCGCCACAGCGCGTCGTCGGGGTTGACCCGGCCGATCGCGCAGGCGCCGTAGAAGCCGACGCCAAAGGGCGGGGCGAAGAGGCCGATCCCCATCGCCAGGATCACCACCATCGCGTAGTGGACCTCGTGCACCCCCATCGTCTTGGCGATCGGGAACAGGAGCGGGCCGAACAGCACGATGGCGGGCAATCCTTCGAGCACGCTGCCGAGGATGATAAAGGCGACGATCGTGATCGCCAGGAAGCCCCAGCTTCCGCCCGGCACCCCGGCCATCACCCCGACCAGCCAGAGCGAAAACCCCGACTGGGTGAGCGCCCAGGCCATTGCCGTCGCGGTGCCGATGATCATCATCACCGCGCCGGTCAGCGACACCGTCTCGACCAAAATCGGATAGATGCGGCGCCAATCGAACTGCCGGTAGACGAGAAGCCCCAAGAGCGCGGTGTAGACGACGCCCACGGTGGAGACCTCGGTCGCCGTGGCGACCCCGTCGATCACGGCGAAGCGGATCACGAAGGGCAGGGTCAGGCCGGGCACCGCGACCAGGAAGCTGCGCGCCATCTCGCCGCCACGCGCGCGCTCGTGCACGCCGGTGTCCGTGCCGCGCGAGCGCCACCACGCGACCGCCACCAGCGCGATCGCCGCCACCGCGGCAGGCAAGAGCCCGCCGGTGAACAAGGCCGCGATCGACAGGCCAGGGACGACCGAACCGATCGTGATCAGGACGAGGCTCGGCGGGATCGTCTCCGACATCGCGCTCGAGGTCGCGAGCAGCGAGGCGAGTTCGCCGGGATGGCTGCCGCGGCGCTGCATCTCGGGAAAGAGGATCGGCGCCACCGCAGCCATATCCGCGGCCTTGGACCCGGAAATGCCGGAGACGAGGTACATCGCGCCGAGCAGCACGTAGGAGAGGCCGCCGCGCACATGGCCGACCAGCGCGGCGAGGAAATTGACCATGACCCGCGCGATGCCGGTCATCTCCATCAACAGGCCGAGAAAGACGAACATCGGCACCGACAGCAGCAACAGGTTCGAGATGCCGTCATCCATGCGGTTGATGACGATGACGAGCGGCAAATCGGTGGTCAGCGCCAGGTATGACAGCGTCGCCATGCCAAAGGTGAAGGCGATCGGCACGCCGATACCGACGCAAGCCGCTACCATCACCACAAAAAACACGACGAGACTGCCGTGGCCCATCGCGATCAGCAGCGGCTGCGCCAGCCAGAGCCCGGTGGCGATGGCGGCCACGACGAGCAAGGCGGACAGGAACCGCTTCAGGCCGGTCGTCTGGAACAGGCGCAGCAGCGTCACCAGCGCCAGCAGCGACGACCCGACCAGGATCGCGAGAACGCGGTATCCGTCGGATATCTTCAGCGTGATCAGCTCGACGAAGGATTGCTGGCTCATGTAGTCGTGCGCCGGAACCAGGATTTCGAGCACGAACGCGATCAGCACCAGGGAGGCAAGGGCGCCGAGCCAGCTCCCCAAATCGTCGCCTACCCGGTTGACCAGCGTGGTCAGCCGCATGTGCCCGTCGCGGCGGAAGGCGACAACCGTGCCCAGCATCGCCAGCCAGAGCAGCAGGAAATTGGCCAGCTCGTCTGTCCACATGATCGGGCTGTCGAAGACGTAGCGCGAGACGACCCCGGCGAAGAGGATCGCCACCTCGGCGAGCACGATGACCGCGCCGACCAGCTCGACCCCATGTCCGATGACGCGATCGAGCGCGGCGGCGGCCCGCCGCGGTCCGATCCAGGCGGCGCCTAGCTGAGCGCGGGCGGCCTCGGCGCTCACGCAAGCGGCCCGACGTACTTTTCGAGCAGCGCCCAGGCCTTGTCGCCGGACTCCTTCTTCATGTCAGGGTAGAAGCCGTTCTTCTTCAGCATCTCGCGGAACGGGGCCGTATCGGGCTTGTTGAAGGTCAGCCCCGCCTTTTCGAGCTGGTCTTTCTCCTCTCCGCTCATCTTCTGCCAGTCGTCGCGTTCGGCCAGCGCGGACTGGTTGAACTGGCGGGTGACCATGTCCTGCAAGTCGCCGGGAAGCTTCTTCCAATACGGCACGCCGACCGACATGTGGATGCCGGCCCACACGTGATAGGTCATGCTGCAGTATTTCTGGACCTCGTAGAGCTTGGCCGTGTCGATCAGGATCAGCGGATTTTCCTGGCCGTCGACGACACCGGTCTGAAGGGCGCTGTAAACCTCGCCGAAATTGATCGGGGTCGGCGAGGCGCCGAGATGCTTGAACAGCGAAATCAGGTAGGGCGCGACCGGCAGGCGGATTTTGAAGCCCTTGAGGTCGGCCGGGGTGTTGATCGGCTTGGTCCGCGTTGTGATGTGGCGGAAACCGTGGTCGAACACCTTGTCGATCACGTGGAACCCGATCGCCTCGGAGAGCTGGCGCAGATAGTTGCCGAGGTCCCCGTCCATCGCCTCCCAGATATGGGTATACCCGTCGAACGCGAAGCCGACCCCGCAGATGCCGCAGGCGGGGTTGCGCGGCGCCAGCAGGTCGATCGGCAGGAAATAACATTGCAGCGCGCCGGCGATCGTCTGCGAAATCATCGCCGTGTCCTGGCCCAGCACGCTGTTGGTGTAGAGCGTGATCTGCAGCCGCCCGTTGCTTTCCTGCTTGATCCGCTCCATCGCCTCGCGGGCGCGGATACACATCGGGTGGCCGTCGGGGAGCGCGGTGCCGCATTTGTAGTCGAACTCGGCGGCATAGGCGGGATAGCGGAGGACGAGCGGAGCGGCGGCAATCGCGCCGGCACGCGCCAAAACGGTTCTGCGCGTCACGCTCATCGCGAATTCTCCCCGGTTCGATGTGCTGCGAAGGGTGACGAACTTGAAGGGCGAGTCAAGCGCACCGCGGCTCGCGCAGGGCGGGCATGCGCAGCTAGCGCAGCCGCACCTGCGCTTGCGCCCGCTCCTCCTGGAGCAACAGAAAACTGGAGGCGTCGCGCTCGGCCCAGCCGCGCTCGATCGCGGCATCCATCTCTGCCTTGGCAAGGGCGTTGAGGCGCATCGGCGTGTCGGTCTCGCGGGCGAGGTCGAGGGCGAGCCCCAGATCCTTGCGGGCGAGGGCGAGCGAGAAACGCGCCGCGAAATCGCCCCGCAGATAGGTCGCCGGCAGCCGGACCTTGAGGTTCATCTGGTTGCCGAGCGCGGCCTCGGTGAAGACCTTGACGATCGTATCCGCGTCGATCCCGGCCTTGACCGCGGTGGTCCAGCATTCGGCCATCACCAGGTCGAGGGTGAAGGTTGCGCTGTTGTGCATGATCTTGGCGATCGAGCCGGTGCCGATGCCGCCGGTATACATGACCCGCTTGGCGATCGTGTCGAGTAGCGGACGGGCGCGCTCGACCACGTCCGGGTCGCCGCCGGCCATGACCAGGAGCTCGCGGGTCCGCGCGCCTTCCATGCCGCCGCTGACCGGCGCGTCGAGCATCGCGATCCCGCGGGCGGCGAGCTCGGCATGGATGCGGCGGACGAGCGACGGGGCATTGGTCGTGTGGTCGATATAGAGCGAGCCGGGCCGGAGGTGACCGCCGATGTCGCGCAGCACCGCCTCCATCTGCGGCGGGCCGGGGAGGCAGGTGGCGACAACCTCGCTCTCCGCCGCCAGCCCGGCCGCCGAGTCGGACCAGGCGGCGCCGTTCGCGACGAGCTCTTGCGCCGCCTCGCGGCGAAGGTCGTGGACGGTGACGGAATGCCCGGCCGCCAGGAGCTGCC
>DASUIE010000085.1:0-4341 GCA_036273175.1 Allostellaceae bacterium | reverse complement strand
TGGTCGCGACCTCGGTGAGCTGCTCGACCACCTCGTCGGGCGAGCCGACGATCACGTAACCTTTGTCGACGATCGCATCCATCTCGCGCGCGAGGCTCTGGAACTTGGTCTCGTAGCGCTGGGTGTCGCGGCTCGCGTCGGCGGCCTGGGAGACCATGCCCTTGATGCCGCGCCGCTGAGTCTCCTCGGTCGCGTAGCCCGGCGGCCCGGCGAAGCGCGGGTCGATATGCAGGCAACGGCCATAGAAATACTCGGCCGGCTCGGCGTAGAGCTCCAGCGCCTGCTGACGCGTCTCGGCGACCCCGACGAATTGGAGGAAACCGGCCCGGTACGGGTTGCGGTCCTTGCCGAGCTTGGCCATCTCGTTCCAGAACCCCGTCATCGTCGCCTGCCCGGCCTTGTAGCCGTAATAGCTGAGGTAGCAGTAGACGTAGTCCATCTCGGCGCACCACTGCCAGGTCTCGACCGAGCCGCCGCCGGGTATCCAGATCGGCGGGTGCGGGCGCTGGATCGGCCGCGGCCAGATATTCACGTAGCGCTGCTGGTTGTAGCGGCCGCTGAAGGCGAAGGTGTCGGGCGCGGTCCAGGCCTTGACGACGAGGTCGTGCGCCTCGTGGTAGCGGTCGCGCAGCATCGACGGGTTCTGCCCGTAGGCGTAGCAGGTATCCATCGGCGACCCGACCGGGAAGCCGGCGATCAGCCGCCCGCCGGAGATGCAGTCGATCATCGCGAATTCTTCGGCGACCCGCGTCGGCGGGTTGTAGAGCGCGAGCGAGTTGCCGAGCACGCAGATCGCGGTGTCCGTCGTGCGCCGCGCCAGCGACGAGGCGACCAGGTTCGGCGACGGCATCAACCCGTAGCCGTTATTGTGGTGCTCGTTGACGCACACCGCGTCGAACCCGCACTCGGCGGCGAATTCGAGCTCGTCCATGAAGTCGTTGTACATGTGATGCGCGCGCCGCGGATCGAATAGCGACGAGTGGATATCGACCCACACCGACGGGTTCTTCTCCCGGAAATCGTCCGGCAGCTCGGTGTACGGCATCAAGTGGAACCACATCAGCTTCATGGAATTCCTCCGCTGGCTGCCGAGAGATTAATCGGGCGCCGACTGTCGTCAAGATCGTAAGTTACCCTTATTAAACGTGGCCCTGACTCCGCGTCCGCCCGGAGTTGATCGGTCCGGCGAATACGATGCACTATGACGATCAACGGCTAGGCGGTCGCATGGTCGAAGAACGCTCGAATCAAAAGGCGTCAAGACTGGCGGACGTGCTCTATGCCACGTCCACGGCTCAGGTGCCGGAGGAGGACTGGGCCGCGCTCGTGCAAGCGATTGCCGCGGGAGACCAGGCCGCGCTGCATGCGCTATACGACAGGGCGCATCGCATCGTCTTCACGCTCCTCGTGCGGATCACGGCCAACCGGGAAACCGCTGAAGAGCTGACGGTCGACGTCTTCCACGAGGTCTGGCGGCGCGCGTCGCTTTACGACGCCGCGAATGGCACGGTGCTCGGCTGGATCATGAATCAGGCGCGCTCGCGGGCGATCGACCGCCTGCGCTTCGAAAGCCGGAAGAAACGCAGCCAGGGCGGTGAGACGCCGTCGCTCGCCGAGGAGGCCGCCGATCCGCACGACCTGCTCGAACTGCGCGAACGGAGCGCGGCGCTGCGCGCGGCGCTGCCGGTGCTGACGCCCGACGAGCGCCAGGCGATCGAGCTGA
Source organism: Allostellaceae bacterium (assembly GCA_036273175.1). Lineage (GTDB taxonomy): Bacteria > Pseudomonadota > Alphaproteobacteria > ATCC43930 > CGMCC-115725 > DATARH01. The sequence continues at coordinate 2,618 of DASUIE010000085.1, read as the reverse complement.
CATTCTTCGCCGGGCTCACCCATGCCGAAGCCGCGGCGCGGCTCGCTCAGCCGCTCGGCACCGTCAAGACGCGCATTCGCTCGGCACTGCACAAGCTCCGGCGCGCGATGGATCGCTGACGGACCAATCCAAACGCGGGCGTTTGACGTTTCGCGGGATATGCAAGACTCAGATGCCCCGGCGCCGCTGCCGAACGAGAAAAGCTGCGAGCAGAGCGAGCTGACCTGCTCCTATGCCGCCGGAGCTCTGGCGGCGAGCGAGGCCGCCGCGGCCGAAGCCCATATCGCGGCGTGCCCGGAATGCCGGCGCGAGCTGGAAGACCTTCGCCCGCTGATCGACGGCTTTGTCTGCTGGCCTACCGACGTGCTGCGTCCGACTGCCTCGCTGCGGACGCGGCTTGCGCACCGCATCGCGGAGGAGACAGGCCGGCCGCCAATGCTGCCGCCCGCGCCGCGGTGGCCGGAGCCGGACTGGGTACCGGTCGCCGCCGGGATCGAGTGCAAGCTGCTCGCGACCGACACGCAACGGCACCGGGTCAGCATGCTGGTCCGCCTCGCGCCCGGCGCACGCTACCCGGCGCACATCCATGCCGGCACCGAAGAGCTGCACCTCCTCGACGGCGAATTGTGGATCGACGCGCGTAAGCTCGTTCCAGGCGAGTACTACCACGCTGCGCGCGGGACCGCCGACGAGCGCATCTGGAGCGAGACCGGCTGCACCTGCTTTCTTGTCACCAGCACCGACGATGTATTGCACGACCCGTTGGACACCGAAGCACCGGAAGCAATTTCGGGGAGAGGCGGCCCGTGACTTCCTATCGCTGCTATTTTCTCGGCGAAGACGGCAAAATCCAAGGCGCGGAGGTTATCGAAGCCGAGACCGACGCCGCTGCCTTGGAAGCCGCGGAGCAGCGCCTTCTCGCGTGCAAGTTCCCGTCGATCGAGGTTTGGGACCGCGCGCGGCGTGTCGGCACGGTACTCCCGGCGCCCCAAGCCCCATCGCAAAATTCCGGCGAAGAACCCGGAACCGAAGACGATATGCTCTCCCTCCCAGCCTGACCGCGCGGCAAGCGGCATCGACGGCCGTGCATGGATGGTGAACCGCGCTTATTCTTGGCGGCGACATGCCCATGCCGTAGGAGATGCCGGTGCCGCCCGTGGTTCTCTCGTCCGATTCTCACGTGTTCGAGCCGCCCGATCTGTGGCAGACCCGCATCGATCGGGCGTTTCGCGACCGCGCGCCGCGCATCGAGCGGATCGACGGCGGCGACCATGTCGTGGTCGAGGCGGATCAAATCCTTTCCGGGATCGGCCTGATATCGAATGCCGGCGCACGGTTCGAGAATCCTGAGACGATCTCCGCCAGAGGCCGGATGGAAGATGTGCATACCGGAGGCTGGGACCCGGCGCAGCATCTCAAGGACATGGCGCTCGACGGGGTGGCCGGCGAAGTCCTCTACCCCTCGCAGGGGCTCTTCTATTTCAAGGTGGCGGATACGGCGCTGATGTCGGCGATCTTTCGCGCCTACAACGACTGGCTCGCCGAGTTTTGCCGCACCGATCCCGCCCGTCTCAAGGGGATCGCGATGATCAACCTGGACGATGTGCGGGAGGCGATCGAGGAGCTGGAGCGCACCGCCCGCCTGGGTCTCTGCGGCGCGATGATCGCCGAATATCCGGCCGAGGACCGGCGTTACGACCAACCCGAATACGAGCCGTTCTGGGCCGCCGCCGCCTCGCTCAAGCTGCCCTTGAGCCTCCACACGGCAACCCGGCGGACGGGCAAAATCCGCGGCGCCGGCACCGGGACGCTGCGCGACGCGAGCAGCCGCGCGACCAAGGCCTTCTACCCGGCCCTGTCGATGTGCGACATGATCTTCTCCGGCGTCTTCGAGCGTCACCCGGGGCTGATGCTGGCCATCGTCGAGTTCGAGCTGGCCTGGGCGCCGAACGTGATCACCGGCATGGACTACACCTACCGCGAGCGGCACGGCGAGGCGCTTTACCGGTTCAAGGACGGCATGGTCCCGAGCGACTTTTTCCACCGCAACGTCGTCTTGAGCTTCCAGGAGGACGCGATCGGCATCCGCCTGCGCGACGTGATCGGCGTCGACAACATGATGTGGGGCTCGGACTACCCGCACAGCGAGTCGACGTTTCCCGAGTCGCGCCGGATCATCTCGGAGATCCTGGCGGGAGTGCCGGAGGACGAACAGGCGAGGATCGTCGGCGGCAACACCGCTCGGGTGTACGGTTTCGAGCTGGCGGCATAGTTGGAGGACGGCATGGGGCGGGTTGCGGGCAAGGTCGCGCTGGTCGCGGGTGCGGGCGGCGGGATCGGCGGCGCGGGGGCGGAGGGGCTGGGGCGCGAGGGCGCGGCGGTGTTCTGCACCGACAGCGACGGCGCGGCGGCCGAAGCGACCGCCGCTCGCATTCGGGCCGCCGGCGGGCGCGCGGCCGCGTCGGTGCTCGACGTGCGCGATCGGGCGGCGGTCGACGTGGCGGTTGCGGCCGTGGTGCGCGAGTTCGGGCGGCTCGATATCGTGCTGGAATCGGCCGGGATCGCTCACCGGATCGATTTCCTCGATGTCGACGCCGAGACCTGGGACCGCGTCATCG
>DASUIE010000084.1:0-24905 GCA_036273175.1 Allostellaceae bacterium | reverse complement strand
CCGCGCGCGGTCTCGGTGAGTTGGAACCGCGTCCCCTCGGCGGCGACGATCAGGTCGCATTCGAGCGTGAGGCCGAGCGCCAGCCCCATCACATAGCCGTGGACCGCCGCGATGACCGGCTTCCAGTTGACCGCGCGGGTCAGCAGATCGGCGGAATTGGTGCCCCAGCCCTGCGGACCGCCAAGTTTTTCGAACTCGTCGCGGCTGCGCAGCTGGCGCTGGCGCACGTCGGCGCCGCTGGAAAACGCCCGGCCGCGCCCGTTGAGGATCGCCACCTCGGCATTTTCGTCGAGATCGAAGCGGCGCAGCGCGTCGGAAAGGCCGGCGACGACCTCGTCGCTGACCGCGTTAAGCTTATCAGGCCGGTTGATCGTGATTGTCGCGATCTTGTCGCTGCATTCGTAAAGGACGAGCCCGCCGCCGCTGTCGTTCATGCCGCTTTCTCCCGCGATCCGCGCCGTGCGGATGGTGGCGGGCGAAGCGAGGAACTGTCAACGGCGGCGGGCTCCCTTCAGACGACAAGCAGAATGATCATGATGACGACGAGAAGCCCCAACCCGCCGGACGGGTAGTAGCCCCAGGCGCCGCTGTACGGCCACAAAGGTAGCGCGCCGAGCAGCAGCAGGATCAGGATGATCAAGATCACCAGTCGCATCGCGGCATCCCCTATTTCTTGCCGACCAGCTCTCGCACCGCATCCTTTGTCTGGCCCTTGGCCTTCTCGAACCGGCCCTCGGCCTGCTCTGCCTTGCCTTCGGCCTCGGTATGCCGGCTGCCGACGACGCGGCCCGCGACTTCCTTGGCCTTTCCGGTCGCCTTCTTGATGGTGCCGGTAACGCGATCCTTGTCCATGGTACTTGCTCCGTTCCGTGTACGTGCACGCCAAACAATCCGGGCGCACGCAAGGTTCCGGCGGAGCTAGCGCAGATAGGGCGGGACCTCGACGCCGAGCAGCCGGGCCGCGTTGCCGCCGAAAATCAGCCGCCGCTCGGCGTCGCTGAGGCCCGGGGAGCGCTCGACAAAGCCGATCGGGTCGACCTCGCCCATGTCGTAGGGATAGTCGGTGCCCATCAGTACGTGCTCGGGCCCGTATTGCCGCACCAGGTATTCGAGCTGGTGGTGGGTAAACACCATCGTGTCGAAGTGCAGCCGTTTCAGATAGATGGTCGGGTCTTCCTTCAGATGCTCGCAGCAATCCAGCCGCGCCGAGGCGCCGTGGTCGATCCGCCCCGAATAGGCGGGCAGGTAGCCGCCGCCATGGGCCACGACGATCTTCAGGCCGGGGAAGGCGTCGAGCACCCCGCCGAAGATCAGATGATGCACCGCGATCGTCGACTCGAGCGGGATGCCGATGATGTTGCTGAAGTAATGGTCGCCGAAGCGACTTCCGTCGGTGAAACCCGATGGGTGCATGAACAACAGCACCCCCAATTCTTCGCAGCGCTGGAAGATGGGTCGGAATTTCGGGTCCGAAAAGTCCGCGCCGTCGACGTTCGATGAAATCTCGATGCCGCGGAAGCCGAGCGATCCGGTGATCCGCTCCAATTCGCGGATCGCCAGCTCCGGCGCCTGGAACGGGATCGTTCCGAGGCCGACGAAGCGGTCTGGGTGGCGGCCGACGATCTCGGCGATGTTGTCGTTGACCGTACGCGCGGTGGCAAGGCCGAGCTCGGGTTCGGTCCAGTAGAACATCTGCACCGGCGCGGGCGAAAAGGCCTGCATGTCGATGCCCATGATGTCCATGTCGGCGAGGCGCTGCTCGACCGAGGTGAGCTGAGAGTGCGTGCGCCGCATCTGCTCGGCCTGCACGGCGCGGGTGCGCTCGTTGGCGAACTTCATCGTCGCGTCGCGCTCGGGGTTCCAGTGCGGCCTGACCATCTCGTCCGCCTTGTCCAGATGCACGTGGCAGTGGATATCGACCGTGAACCACTTGCCGCGCGCATGAACCGGGCCCGGAAAGCGGCCTTCGATCGGCGTGCCGGGCGGAAGGCAGGTAAACAGCATCGGGGGCTCCTCCAGGGATTTCGATGATCTTATCGTCCCTCGCCGTGGTATGGGGAGGGTCGATGGCCACCTTTCTCTTGCGCCGCATCGCGCTGATCGTCCCGACGCTGTTTTTCGTGTCGGTGTTGATCTTCGGGCTGCAGCAGCTTTTGCCGGGCGATCCCGCACTGGCGCTGGCGGGCGAGGAGGCGGACCCGTCGGTGATCCAGTTCCTGCGCGAGAAATATCACCTCAACGAGCCGCTCCCGGTGCGCTACGCCCTGTGGATCGAAGGGGTGGCGCAAGGCGATCTCGGCGAGTCGATCCGCATCAAGCGGCCCGTCCTCGACCTCGTCGCCGAGAAACTGCCGGTGACCGGCGAGCTGGCGCTGATGGCTCTCTTGATCGCGCTGGTCATCGGAGTGCCGGCCGGGATCGTCGCCGCGGTCAAGAACAACACCGCGGTCGATTACGGGGCGACGATGGCCGCGCTGTGGGGTCTGTCGATCCCCAATTTCTGGCTTGGCATCCTCTTGATCCTGCTCTTTTCGGTGGAGCTTGGATGGCTGCCCGCTTCGGGCTTCGTCAGCCCGGAGGAGAGCCTCAAGCAGAATTTGCTGACCTTGATCATGCCGGCTTTCGTGCTCGGCAACGCGATCGCGGCGGTGATGATGCGCCACACCCGCAGCGCGATGCTCCAGGTGCTCGGCGCCGACTATGTCCGCACCGCGCGCGCCAAGGGCCTCAGTGAAAAGCGTGTCGTGTTGCGCCACGCGCTGCGCAACGCCCTGGTCCCGGTGGTGACGCTCGGCGCGCTCGAATTCGGCGCGCTGCTGTCGGGCGCGGTGCTGACCGAGCAGGTCTTCACGATCCCCGGCTTCGGCAAGCTGATCGTCGACGCCGTGTTCAACCGCGACTACGCGGTCGTGCAGGGCGTCGTGCTGTGCACGGCGATGGCGTACATCCTGCTGAACCTCCTCGCCGACGTGGCTTATGTGCTGATCAACCCGCGGCTCAGGGCATGACCGCCGAGACCATCGCCACCATCGCCGTCGAGGCCGACCAGGGCGACCGCCCGTGGCGCCGCGCGGTGCGCCGCCTGGCGCGCCGGCGCGCGGCGCTGGTGGGGCTCGGGGTGGTGATCTTCTTCATCCTGCTGGCCGTCCTGGCGCCGCTGGTCTCGCCTTACGACCCGCTGGCCACCGATTGGGGCGCGGTGCGAAAGGCGCCCTCGGCGGCGCATTGGTTCGGCACCGACGAGATCGGCCGCGACGTCCTCGCCCGGGTGATCTGGGGCAGCCGCGCCTCGCTTTTGGCCGGGCTCGTCTCGGTGTCGCTCGCGCTGGCCATCGGGGTGCCGCTCGGCCTCGTCTCCGGCTATGTCGGCGGCGTCCTCGACGGCACCGTGATGCGGCTTATCGATGCGATGCTGGCGATCCCGTTCCTGATCCTGGCGATCGCGCTCGCCGCCTTTCTCGGCCCCGACCTGACCAACGCCATGATCGCGATCGGCGTGTCGCAGACGCCGATTTTTGCCCGGCTGACGCGCGGCCAGGTGCTGTCGGTCAAGCACGAGGACTACATCGAGGCGGCGCGCGCGCTCGGAAACCCGCACCACCGCATCATGCTGCGGCACATCTTGCCCAACATCATCCCGCCGATTCTCGTGCAGGCGACCCTGGCGAGCGCCGCCGCGATCATCGCCGAGGCGAGTCTCAGCTTTCTCGGGCTCGGCCAGCAGCCGCCCGGCCCGAGCTGGGGCAGCATGCTCAACACCGCCAGCCATTTCATCTCGCAGGCGCCCTGGATCGCGGTGTGGCCGGGTTTGGCGATCTTTCTCCTGGTGCTCTCGCTCAACCTCTTCGGCGACGGGCTGCGCGACGCGCTCGACCCGAGGCGTGGTTAAGAAGGCGGCGGTTATTGCGCGCGTCTCGCGAAATCGACAAGATGTTGCAGGCTCGGCCCAAGGCGCCGAGATGTAACGGCAGCCGGGACATAGAGTTGGGGCAGGGGTCGCGCATCGCCGTGGTGATGGGGGTTTCGGGGGCAGGCAAGACGACGGTCGGGGAAGCCCTGGCGCGACGCCTCGGCTGGAACTTCGAGGATGGTGACACGCTCCATCCGCCGGAAAATATCGCCAAGATGCGCGCCGGGCAGCCGCTCGACGACGGCGATCGCGCGCCCTGGCTCGGCGCCATCGCCGCGCGCATCGGGGCCTGGCGCGAAGCCGGCGAGAATGGCGTCGTCACCTGTTCGGCGCTGAGGCGGCGCTACCGCGACGCGATCGTCGGCGACGGGGTGCGGCTGGTCTATCTCGACGGCAACCCCCGGGTCATCGCCGAGCGGCTCGCCGGCCGGCGCGGTCACTTCATGCCCGCCGGGCTGCTCGACAGCCAATTCGCCGCGCTCGAGCCACCCGGGCCGGATGAACGCGCCGTTATTGTTTCGATAACCCAAACAGTTGAAAAAATAGTCGAGGTTATCGCCACGGCGCTGTCACCATCCAGCGCTACCCTGTCCGATCCATAAGGAGCCACGATGGCCGCATCCATCGACGAGCTGTGCGTCAACACGATCCGGACGCTGTGCATCGACGCCGTGCAGCAGGCGAATTCCGGCCACCCCGGGACACCGATGGCGATGGCGCCGGTCGTCTACACGCTGTGGCAGGACTTCCTGCGCTTCGATCCCGAGGATCCGATCTGGCCGAATCGCGATCGCTTCGTGCTGTCCTCGGGCCACGCCTCGACATTGCTCTACTCGATCCTGCACCTGACCGGCGTGAAGTCGGTCGACGAACGCTACGAGCGGCTGGGCACGCCGACCGTCTCGCTCGACGACCTCAAGAAATTCCGCCAGCTCGACAGCAAATGCCCCGGCCATCCCGAGTATCATTGGACTTCGGGGGTCGAGACCACGACCGGCCCGCTCGGCCAAGGCATCGCCACCAGTGTCGGCATGGCGATCGGCGCCAACTGGCTCGCGAGCCATTTCAACCGCCCGGACTTCAAGCTCTTCGACTACCGCATCTACGCGCTCTGCGGTGACGGCTGCATGATGGAGGGAGTCGGGGCGGAGGCCGCCTCGCTGGCCGGCCACCTCAAGCTCGGCAACCTTTGCTGGATCTACGACAGCAACCACATCACGATCGAAGGCAACACCTCGCTCGCCTTCACCGAGGATGTGGCGGGACGCTTCCTCGCCTATGGCTGGAACGTGCTGCGGGTCGGCGATGCCAACGACCGCGAGCGCATCGCCAACGCGTTGACGACGGCCCAACGCACGGCCGACCGGCCGACGCTCCTGATCGTCGAGAGCCATATCGGCTACGGCGCCCCGCACAAGCAGGACACTTCGGGCGTCCACGGCGAGCCGCTCGGCCCCGAGGAGGTCAAGCTCACCAAGCGCAATTACGGCTGGCCCGAGGATGCGCAATTCCTCGTGCCCGACGGCGTCTACGACCATTTCAAATCGGGCATCGGCGCCCGCGGTAAGTCGGCCCACGCCGAATGGGAAGCGCTGTTCGCCAAATACAAGGCGGCGCATCCGAACCTCGCGCGGCAATGCGAGGCGATGCAGGCGCGCGAGCTGCCGGCCGGCTGGGACAAGGACATCCCGGTCTTCCCGGCCGATCCGAAGGGGCTCGCCAGCCGCGATTCGTCGGGCCAGGTGCTGAACAAGATCGCGCCGAACCTGCCATGGCTGGTCGGCGGCGCCGCCGATCTCGCGCCCTCGACCAAGACGCGCCTTACGTTCGAGGGCGCCGGCGATCTCGAAGCGGGGAGCCCCGGCGGCCGAAACCTCCATTTCGGCATCCGCGAGCACGCGATGGGATCGATCTGCAACGGGCTTGCGTTGTCGAAATTGAGGCCGTTCGGCTCGGGCTTCATGATCTTTTCCGACTATATGAAGCCGCCGATTCGCCTCAGCGCGATCATGGAATTGCCGATCGTCTATGTGTTCACGCACGATTCGATCGGCGTCGGAGAGGACGGTCCCACTCATCAGCCGATCGAACAGCTGATCGGCTTGCGCGCGATCCCCGGTCTGATCACCTTCCGGCCGGGCGACGCGAACGAGGTCGCCGAGGCCTGGCGCTTCGCGCTCGGGCTCAAGCATCAGCCGGTGTGCATGATCTGCAGCCGGCAGAACCTGGCGACGCTGGACCGCACGAAGTACGCGCCGGCGAGCGGCGTTGCCCGCGGCGCTTATGTGCTCGGGGATGCGCCGGGCGGCAAGCCGGACGTGATCCTGATGGCGACGGGCAGCGAGGTGCAGCTGGTCGTCGAAGTGTACGAAAAGCTGATCGGCGAAGGGGTTGCGGCCCGGGTCGTCAGCATGCCGTCATGGGAGCTGTTCGAGCAGCAGGACCAGGCGTATCGCGACTCGGTGCTGCCGCCTGCCTGCCGCCGCCGCGTCGCGGTCGAGCAGGCCTCGACGATCGGCTGGGCGCGCTATACTGGGTTTGACGGCGCGATCATCGGCATGCACACGTTCGGCGCCTCGGCCCCGCTTAAGGAGCTGGTAGTCAAGTTTGGATTCACTGGGGACAACGTCTACGCCGCCGCCAAGGCGCAGCTTGCCCGGAAGGAGTAGAGGCGATGGCCAATCCGCTCAAGGAATTGAATGAACACGGGCAGTCGGTATGGCTCGACTTCGTCAGCCGCGACCTGTTGAAGAGCGGCGACCTCAAGAAACTGATCGCGGCCGACGGGCTGCGCGGGGTCACCTCCAACCCGTCGATTTTCGAAAAGGCGATCGGTCACGGCGACGACTATGACGAGATGATCCGTACCGCGCAGGCGGCCGGCGATTCCGATCCCGCCGCGCTGTTCGAAGAGCTGGCGATCCACGAAATCCAGGAAGGCGCCGATCAGCTCGCCGGGGTCTACCAGCAGACTCAGCGCCGCGACGGCTATATCAGCCTCGAGGTCTCGCCCTATCTGGCGATGGATACGCACGGCACGATCGAAGAGGCGCGCCGCCTGTGGAAGCAGGTCGACCGCCACAATCTGATGGTCAAGGTGCCGGGCACAAAGGCCGGCATCCCGGCGATCCGCACGCTGATCGGCGAGGGCATCAACATCAACGTCACGCTGTTGTTCTCGCAGCGGGTCTACGGCGAGGTCGCCCAGGCCTATATCGACGGGATCGAGGATTTCACCGCCAAGGGCGGCGACCCGAACCGGGTGGCGAGCGTCGCCAGCTTCTTTGTCAGCCGCATCGACACGCTGATCGACGACGCGATCGACAAGAAGATCGCCGCGACGAGCGACACCGCCGAGAAGCGCAAGCTCGAAGCGCTCAAGGGCAAGGTCGCGATCGCCAACGCCAAGCTCGCCTACAAGCTTTACGGCGACATCTTTTCCGACGAGCGCTGGCAGCGGCTGTCGCAGCAGGGGGCGCAGACGCAGCGTCTTCTGTGGGCCAGCACGGGCACCAAAAACAAGGCCTATAGCGATGTTCTCTATGTCGACGAGCTGATCGGGCCGGATACGGTCAATACCATGCCGCCGGCGACGATGGATGCCTTCCGCGACCACGGTAAGCCGCGCGCCAGCCTCGCGGAGGATGTCGCCGCCGCCGAATCCGTGATGAAGGGCCTGGCCGCCGCAGAGATTTCGATCGACGAGGCGACCAGCAAGCTGGTCAACGACGCCGTCCAGCTTTTCGCCGACTCGGCGGACCAGCTTTACGCGGCAGTCCAGAAAAAGCGCCGCATGGTGCTCGGCCACAAGCTCAACACGATGAGCTGCAAGCTGCCCGAGCCTGTCGACAAGGCTGTCGCCGAAGCGCTCGAAGACTGGCGCAAGAACGGCAAGATCCGCCGGTTGTGGCAGGGCGATGCGTCGCTGTGGACCGATGCCGACGAATCCCAGTGGGTGGGCTGGCTCGGCGTTGTCGGCGAGCAGCAGAAGGCGGTCGCCGCGCTCGAAAACTTCGCCCGCGACGTGCGGACCGGCGGGTTCAGCGACGTGCTCCTGCTCGGCATGGGCGGGTCGAGCCTCGGCCCCGAGGTCTTTGCCGAGACGTTCGGCTCCAAGCCGGGCTTCCCCAAGCTCCATGTGCTCGATTCGACCGACCCGGCGCAGGTCAAATCGTTCGAGGACCGGATCGACCTGCACAAGACGCTGTTCCTCGTGTCGAGCAAGTCGGGCAGCACCCTCGAACCCAACATCTTCAAGCAGTTCTTCTTCAAGAAGGCGCAGGAGGCGGTCGGTAGCGCCGAGGCGCCGAAGCGGTTCGTCGCGATCACCGATCCTGGGTCCAAGGTCGAGAAGCTGGCGCGGGAAGAGGGCTTCCGCGCCGTCTTCCACGGGCTGCCGTCGATCGGCGGGCGCTATTCGGTGCTGTCGAATTTCGGCATGGTCCCGGCCGCGGCGATCGGCGTCGAGCCGCGCGCCTTCCTCGAAAGCACCGCCGAGATGGTACGTTCCTGCGCCCCGAGCGCGCCGCCGGTGGAAAACCCCGGCGTGCTGCTCGGCGCGATCATGGGCGTATGCCAGCGCCAGGGCCGCGACAAGGTCACGGTGATCGCTTCGCAGGGCATCGCCGATTTCGGCGCGTGGCTCGAGCAGCTTCTCGCCGAGTCGACCGGCAAGATCGGCAAGGGGATCGTTCCGGTGGATGCCGAGCCGCTGGGCGCGCCCGGCGTCTACGGCAAGGACCGGCTCTTCGCCTATATCCGTCTCGCCTCGGACACCGACGCCGAGCAGGACAAGGCGGTTGCGGCGCTGGAAGCGGCGGGGCAGCCCGTCGTCCGCATCGTCGTCGCCGACCCGATGCAGCTTGGCCAGGAATTCTTCCGCTGGGAGATGGCGACCGCGGTGGCCGGGTCGATCATCGAGATCAACCCGTTCGACCAGCCCGATGTCGAGGCCAGCAAGGTCGAGACGCGCAAGCTGACCGAAGCCTATGAGAAGACCGGCAAGCTCCCGCCGGAGAAGCCGTTCTTCAAGGGCGACGGGGTCGAGCTTTTCGCCGACAAGCGCAACGAGAGCGCGCTGAAGCCCAAATCCACGGATTTGGTCGCGGCGCTCAAGGCGCATCTCGGCCGGGCCAAGGCCGGCGATTACGTCGCGCTCCTCGCCTATATCCAGCGCGATTCGAAGAACATCGAGGCGCTGCAATCGATGCGGCGGCACATCCGCGACACGAAGAAGGTTGCGACCTGCCTCGGCTTCGGCCCGCGCTTCCTGCACTCGACCGGGCAGGCCTACAAGGGCGGCCCGAACAGCGGCGTGGTGCTGCAGATCACCTGCGACGACCCGAACGACCTGCCGGTGCCCGGCCAGAAATACACATTCGGCGTCGTCAAGGCGGCTCAGGCGCGCGGCGATTTCGATGTGCTCGCCGAGCGCGGACGGCGCGCGTTGCGCGTACACCTTAGCGGCGACCTCTCGGCCGGCCTCAAGAGGCTGAGCCAGGCGGTCGACGCGGCCCTGAAATAACAGATCGAAGAGACAGGAGAGTTCCGATGCAATTGGGAATGATCGGGCTGGGCCGGATGGGCGGCAACATCGTGCGCCGGCTGATGCGCAACGGCCATAGCTGCGTCGTTTACGATCGCAGCGCCGACGCGGTGAAGGCGCTGGCAGGCGAAGGTGCGACAGCCAGTTCGGATCTCGCCGATTTCATCAAAAAGCTGAGCGCGCCGAAGATCGTGTGGGTGATGCTGCCCTCGGGCAAGGTGACCCATGACACGATCGTCGAACTGAGCAACATGCTCGGCAAGGGCGACATCCTGATCGACGGCGGCAACTCCAAGTTCCTCGACGATATCGCGCACGCCGAGTTGCTCGCGCCCAAGGGCATCACCTTTGTCGATGTCGGCACTAGCGGCGGCGTCTGGGGCCTCGAACGCGGCTATTGCATGATGATCGGCGGCGCCAAGGAGGCGGTCGACCATCTCGACCCGATCCTCAAGACCTTGGCGCCAGGCGCCGGCTCGATCGATAAGACGCCGGGCCGCGAAGGCCGCGATCCGCGGGTCGAGAACGGCTACATCCATGCCGGACCCGCCGGCGCGGGCCATTTCGCCAAGATGGTCCACAACGGCATGGAATACGGGATCATGCAGGCCTATGCCGAGGGCTTCGATATCCTGAAGGGCGCCGGCCAGTCGTTCATCCCAGAGAACCGGCGCTACAACCTCAATCTCGCCGATCTCGCGGAGGTGTGGCGCCGCGGCAGCGTTATCGCCTCCTGGCTGCTCGACCTGACCGCGATCGCACTGGCCGAAGACGAGTCGCTCTCGGAATTCTCGGGCTACGTCCAGGATTCGGGCGAGGGTCGCTGGACGATCGAAGCGGCGATCGAAGAAGCGGTGCCGGCCGATGTATTGACGGCGTCGCTCTACACCCGGTTCCGCTCGCGCCAGGATCACACCTTTGCCGAGAAGATCCTCTCGGCGATGCGCAAGCAGTTCGGTGGACATACCGAGCAGATGGCGCACGAGGCGCACGGCGGCGAACACCACTGACGTCGGCGATGCCGGTCTCGTCCCTGTGCTGTGGGGACGAGACCGCGCGATCTTGGCGACACATCTTCAAGCGTAGAGGCTGAACCATGGCTCAAGGCAGCACGGCACAGCACGGGGCAAAGGCGCCGCCTTGCACGATGGTGATCTTTGGCGGCACCGGCGACCTGACCGCTCGGCTGCTGATGCCGGCGATCTACAACCTGTCGTGCACCGGCCTGTTGTCGGACAACTTCGCGCTGGTCGGGCTCGGACGCACCGAGCAGTCCAATGAGGCGTTCCAGGCCGATCTGACGAAGGCGGTCCAGAACTTTGTCAAAGACACCGCGATGGGCGGGTCGGCGACGCCGTTCGATAAAAAGGCCTGGGACTTCATCGCCAGCCGCACGAGCTATCTCGGCGGCGATCTGACCAAGCCGGCGATCTATCAGGAGCTGAAGAGCCATCTCGCCAAGCTCGACAAGGAAAACAAGACGGGCGGCAACGTCCTCTTCTACCTAGCGGTCGCCGCCTCGCTGTTCGGCCCGATCGTGGACCTGTTGGGCGCGGCGGGGCTTGTCAAGGAAGAGAACGGAAGCTGGCGCCGGGTCATCATCGAAAAGCCGTTCGGCAGCGACCTCGCCTCGGCCAAGGCTTTGAACGCCCGCGTGCTCAACACGCTGACCGAGTCCCAGATTTTCCGCATGGACCATTTCCTCGGCAAGGAGACGGTCCAGAACATCATGGCGCTGCGCTTCGCCAACGGCATCTTCGAGCCGCTGTGGAACCGCGACCATATCGACCATGTGCAGATCACGGTCGCCGAGACCGTCGGGGTCGAGCATCGCGCATCGTTCTACGAGCAGACCGGGGCGATGCGCGACATGGTGCCGAACCATGTCTTCCAGCTCTTGAGCCTCACCGCGATGGAGCCTCCCAACTCCTTCGCCGCCGACGCGGTCCGCACCGAGAAGGGCAAGGTGCTCGATGCCGTCTTGCCTTTCGAGGAGGACGACGTGCTGCGGAACGCCGTGCGCGGGCAATACGCCGCCGGCACCGTGCGCGGCGAGAGCCGGCAGGCGTATCGCCAGGAAGAGGGGGTCGACCCCAACAGCATGACCGAGACCTATGTCGCGGTGCGGCTGTCGGTCGACAATTGGCGCTGGGCGGGCGTCCCGTTCTATCTGCGCACCGGCAAGTCGATGGCCCGGCGCACGACGGAGATCACGATCCAGTTCAAGGACGTGCCGTTCGCGCTGTTCCGCGACACGGCGACGAACAATCTGGCGCCGAACCGTCTGACCCTGCACATCCAGCCCGACGAGGGCGCGTCGCTGCAATTCAGCGCCAAACACCCGGGACCGGAGATCCAGCTCAACCCGGTGCAGATGGATTTTCGCTACGCCGACTACTTCAAGACCGCGCCGGCGACCGGCTACGAGACCCTCGTCTACGATTGCATGGTCGGCGACGCGATGCTGTTCCAGCGCGCCGACAGCGTCGAGGCGGGCTGGTCGATCGTGCAGCCGATCCTCGACCTGTGGAAGAACGGCCGGGACGTGCCGCTGGCCACCTACGCGGCAGGCAGCGACGGACCGGATGCCGCCGACCAGCTGCTCTGGCGCAGCGGCCGCCGGTGGTGCCCGCTCGCCTGAGATGGCTCGACCGCTCCTGGTAGCCCCGTCGATCCTGTCAGCCGATTTCGGCCGGCTCGCCGATGAGGTCCGCGCCGCCGACGAGGCGGGAGGCGACTGGATTCATGTCGATGTGATGGACGGACGGTTCGTTCCGAACCTGACGCTCGGGCCGGTCATCGTCGAGGCGGTGCGGCGGGCGACGAAAAAGCCGCTCGACGTGCATTTGATGGTCGTCGAGCCGGAGCGGCTGGTCGAGGCCTTTGCCGAGGCCGGCGCCGACCATCTGCTCGTGCATTGCGAAGAGAGCGCCACGATCCATCTGCACCGGACGCTCGGCCAGATCCGCGATCTCGGCAAGAAGGCCGGGGTCGTCCTCAATCCGGGCACCTCGCTGACGCAGATCGAATACGTCCTCGATCTGTGCGACATCGTGCTGGTCATGACGGTCAATCCGGGCTTCGGCGGACAGAGCTTCATCCCGACGATGGTCGACAAGATCGCCGCCCTGCGCCGGCTGTGCGATGCCCGCGGGCTCGATCCGGTCATCGAGGTCGATGGCGGGATGAGCGGCAAGACCGCGTGGCAGGCGATCGAGGCGGGCGCAACATCGATCGTCGCCGGGTCGGCTATCTTTGGCGCGAAAGACTATGCCGCCGCGATCGCGGCGATCCGCAACTCGAAACGACCGGGCTGATGACCGCCTCACGCACCGAAATCCTCGCCGATCCGCAAGCGCTCGCAAGCCGAGCCGCGCAGTGGATCATCGACCTCGCCTGCCACTCGACGGGCCGGTTCTCGATCTGCCTGTCGGGCGGCTCGACGCCAAAGCGGCTCTACGAGCTCTTGGCGACCGCACCGTACCGCGACGCGCTGCCGTGGGATCGCATCCATTGGTTCTGGGGCGACGACCGGTTCGTGCCGTGGAACGACCCCAACAGCAATTACGGCATGGCCTATGCCGCGCTGCTGGGCAAGGCGCCGGTTCCGCCGGAGAACATCCACGGGATCGAACCCAAGACCAACCCCGACGGCGCCGCCGCGGCCTATGAGGCGACCCTGAAATCCTACTACGGCGCCGACCGGCTCGACCCGGCGCGGCCGCTTTTCGACCTGATGCTGATGGGTCTCGGGCCCGACGGCCATACGGCCTCGCTCTTTCCCGGCAAGCCCGCGCTCGACGAAAAGTCGCGCTGGGTCACGGGGGTTCCCGAACCAGGACTGCAGCCGCTGGTCCCGCGCGTGACCCTGACCTTTCCGGCGCTCGAAAGCTGCCGCAGCGCCGCCTTCCTGGTCGCCGGCGCGGACAAGGTGCCGGCGCTCACCGGCGTGCGGGCCGGCGATACGAAGCTACCCTCGGCGCGCTTCAGTCCCGTCGGCGAGCTGATCTGGTTCCTCGACCGCGCGGCGAGCGGCGGCTGATGATCTCCGACCGCGATCGGCTCAAGCAAGCCGCGGCGCTGCGCGCCATCGACTTTGTCGAGGACGGCATGGTGGTCGGGCTCGGCACCGGCTCGACCGCCTATTTCGTCGTCGAAGGGCTTGGGGCGAGGGTCGCCGCCGGGCTCAAGATCGTCGGCATCCCGACTTCGGAGCGTACCGCCACCCAGGCGCGCGGCCTCCACATTCCGCTCGCGAGCTTTGCCGAGCACCAGCGCCTCGACCTGACCATCGATGGCGCCGACGAGGTGGAACGCGGCACGCTCAACCTGATCAAGGGGCTCGGCGGCGCGCTGCTGCGCGAGAAGATCGTCGCCGCGGCCAGCCGGCGCCTCGTCATCGTCGTCGATCGGGAAAAGCTGGTCGACCGCCTCGGCGACCACACGCCGGTGCCGGTCGAAGTGACGCAATTCGGCTGGCAGTCGAGCGCCGCCGCGATCGCCAAGCTCGGCGCCGAGCCGACTCTACGCCATGCGGCGGAGGACCATCCGTTTATCACCGACGGCGGCAACTATATCCTCGATTGCCGCTTCTCCGGCATCGCCGACCCCGGCAAGACCGAACGAAGCCTCGAGCGGATCGTCGGCGTCGTCGAGAGCGGGCTGTTCGTCGGGCGCAGCTCGGCGGTCGTGGTCGCGTCCGAGGACGGGGTCGAACTGTTGACACGGAGCACATCATGAGCCGGTTCAAATTGGTCATCACCGATGTCGACGGCACCCTTGTCACCACGGAAAAGTCGCTGCGACCTTCGGCGGTCGCCGCGGTGCGGCGGCTCCACGACGCCGGGATCGGCTTTACCATCTGCAGCAGCCGCCCGCCCTTCGGGCTCACGACGATGCGCGACGCGCTGCAGATCACGCTGCCCTTTGGCGGGTATAACGGCGGCTCGATCGTCGAGCCGGACCTGACCGTCATCGAGCAGGTCTGCATCCCGCCGGCGACCGCAAAGCGCGCGGTCGACATTTTTCACGAAAACGGCGTCAGTACCTGGGTCTTCGTCGGCAACGAGTGGGTCATCCTCGACCGGCAGGGCGACCACGTCGATCACGAGATTCACACGATCGACGCGCCGCCGACTGTCGTCTCGGCCTACGAGGAAAAGCATTTCAGCGCGGTCGGCAAGATCGTCGGCGCCAGCAACAACCACGACCTGATCGCCAAGGTCGAAAAGATCATGCAGGAGACGCTCGGCCACTCGGCGCACGCGGCCCGCTCGCAGGCCTATTACTGCGACGTGATCGCGCCGGGCATTAGCAAGGGCCGCATCGTCGCGTTGCTCGGCGAGCGGCTCGGCCTCGCGCGCGACGAAATCTGCGTCCTCGGCGACATGACCAATGATTTGGACATGTTCGCCGCCGCCGGTTTCCCGATCGCGATGGGCAACGCCCCGGACCACGTCAAGGCGAAGGCCAAGGGCGTCGCGCCGGGCACCAACGACGAGGACGGCTGGGCCGAGGCGATCGACCGCTACGTGCTCGCGTAACGAAAAGGCCGCCATTCCCGGCGGCCTTCCCGTTGCCGTTTTGGCGGGGCTAGTCGTTGCCCCCCATCGAATTCCTGATCGGCTTCGGCGGCATCGATGAGCCCGACATTGCCTGATCGCCGTTGAAGGTCGCCAGACAGCTCGAATGCAGCGCCGGATCGTTGATCGGGCCGCACTCTTTCTTCATCCGCGACATCCGGAAGGCGCGGTTGCTGTGCAGCAGATGCTCGTACTGCATGCTCTCATGCACGTTCCGCGTCGCCGACCAGCGCGGCGAATGATCCCCGGGGCTCGCCTGCGGGCCGTTTGTGACCTCCTGGGCGGGTGGTTCCGCATAGGCGAGCGGCACTGCCAGGAGGCTCGCGGCGGCAAGGGCGAGGGCAGCTAACTTGGTACTCGACATGACCGTCTACTCCTTTCGGGATAGGTCACCGGGAGAACGGTCCGTCTCGCGCTTAGGTTCCTGATTAGAGATCGGGGTCGGGTAAACCCCTGCGCCGGCACGCGGCGACTATCGTATTGCGCAACAGACAGGCGATGGTCATCGGACCGACCCCTCCCGGCACCGGCGTGATCGCACCGGCCACCGCCATCGCGGCGGCTGTATCGACGTCGCCGGCCAGCCGCGTGCCGCCTCCCGGTTGCGCGACGCGGCTGATGCCGACATCGATCACCGTCGCGCCCGGCTTTATCCACGAGCCCTGCACCAGGGCCGGGCGGCCGACCGCCGCGACGAGGATGTCGGCGCGGCGACACAGTGCGGCGAGGTCGCGCGAATGCGAGTGCGCCAGGGTCACCGTGCAATTCGCCGCGAGCAGCAGCGCTGCGAGAGGGCGCCCGACGATCGACGAACGGCCGAGCACGACCGCCTCGGCCCCCGCAAGATCCGGCTGCACCGTCTCGATGAGCCTCATGCAGCCCTGCGGCGTGCACGGCACGATAGCCGGCTCGCCAGACCACAACCGGCCGATATTGAGCGGGTGGAACCCGTCTACGTCCTTCTCGGCGCCGATCGCCGCGATCACGCGGCGGGAGTCGATCGGCGGAGGCAAAGGGAGCTGCACGATGATGCCGTCGACCCGATCGTCGCGGACCAGCTCCTCGACCAGGCGTATCACCTCGGCCTCGGCTGCGCCGGCGGGCAATTCATGGGCTAACGAGGCGAGCCCGGCAGCGGCGCAGGCGCGCTGCTTGTTGCGCACATAGACGCGGCTGGCCGGGTCGTCGCCGACGATGACCGAGGCGAGCCCAGGTGTCACCCCGTGCCGGGCGCGCAAGTCGGAGGCGGCCGACGCGATCCGCTCGCGCAGTTCCGCGGCCACCGTGACACCGTCAATCAGCCGCGCTTCAGACATCCGTTAGCGCGTCGCCTCTTTCAGATAGGCGAGAAGGTCGGCGAGCGCCTTGTCGTCCTTGATACCGGGAAACCCCATCCGGTTGCCCGGGATGAACCCGGCAGGGTCGCGCAGGAATTTGGTCAGAGTGTCGTCGTCCCATACGATGCCGGAACTCTTCATCGCCGGCGAATAGCTGAAGCCGGGGAGGGTGCCGGCGGTGCGTCCGAACAATTCGTGCAGGTTGGGGCCGACCGGGCTGTGCCCGCCGGCCGCGAGCGTGTGGCAGACCTTGCAGCGGCCGAACATGGCCTCCCCGGCGGATTGCGCGAGGGCCGGCCCGGCTATCGTCATGAGGAGCAACAAGAATGGCAGCAGCGCGCCGAGGCGGATCATCGGCCAGATGATGCGGCATCGCGAGGACGCTGGCGAGCGCTTTGCCGGGCTGCTACGAATCGGGTAGATGACGTTGCGCCTCCTGATCCTTACGATGGCGATCTCCGCCGGCGCGGCGGCGGCCGATCCGCTGCCGGCCCGAATCGGCGATTGCACCCAGACCGCGATCGCCAAGATCGCGACCCGCCTCGTCGATGGCTCGACCAACCGGCCGATCCCCGGCTCTGGGAGCGCGGTCAGCTTTGCCAATGGCGGCTACCAGGTGTCCTACGACACGGTCGCCGCGATCTCGGCCTCGCGGATCGGCGACCCGGTCACGCTGTGCCTCGTTTCGCTCCCGAAAAACTGCCCGCCCGGCGATCGGCGCGGCGCCGTCTACAAGGCCACAAACGGCCGCACAAAGGGGTCGTGGACGCTTCCGGACTCCGAGCATTCCTGCGGCGGCGCATGATTTCGGCTCGATATCTCTGTCCCTTTTGCGGATCGCGGCACGAGGCCGATCGGCCGCTCTGGCGTTGCCCTTGCGGCGGGCCGCTCGACCTCCCACCAGGCCCGGGGTTGCGGCATGCCGATATCGCGGTGGGGGAGGCATCGCTGTGGCGCTACCGGAAGGCGCTGCAGCTTTCGGGCCCGCCGCGGGTCTCTCTCGGCGAGGGCTGGACGCCGCTGGTCGGGCGTGACTGGAAAGGCGCCCCGGTGCATTTCAAGCTCGAAACCCAAATGCCGACCGGTTCGTTCAAGGATCGCGGCACGGCGCTGATGCTCAACCATCTGCTGGAGGTCAAGGTCGGTCCGATCCACGAGGATTCGTCCGGCAACGCCGGCTCGTCGATCGCCACCTATGCCGCCGCCGCCGGCATCCCGTGCCGGATCTATGTTCCCGCCGCCGCGCCGCGCGGCAAAATCGTGCAGATCGCCGCCTCGGGCGCGGAGGTCGTCACGGTCCCGGGCACGCGCCAGGACGTGACCGACGCGGCGCTCGCGGCGGCGGAGAGCGGCGCCAGCTTCTACGCCAGCCACAACTGGCACCCGTTCTTTATCGAGGGGACCCAGACCCTCGCCTTCGAGATCTGGGAGCAGCTCGGCTTTCGCGCGCCCGACAGCATCCTCGTCCCGACCGGGTACGGCAGCAACATCCTGGGGCTGGAGCGCGGCTTCGACGCGCTCGGTGTCGCTCTCCCGCGGCTCTTCGCCGTGCAGGCGGCGAACTGCTCGGCCCTCGATGCGGCATGGCGAGCCGGCGCCGCCGACTTCGTGCCGTTCGAGCCGCGCCCGACCGTCGCCGACGGCATCGCGACCGCGCATCCGGTACGAACCGCCGCGGTGCTCGCCGCTCTGCGCCGCAGCGGCGGCGGGGTCGTCGCGGTCGAGGAGGAAGAGATCGCTCCGGCCTTGGCGGCGCTAGGCCGCCTCGGCCTCTATGTCGAGCCGACCTCGGCGACGGCGGGGGCGGCGCTGACCCGTCTGCTGGCGGACGGCACGATCCGGCCCGGCGAGGCCATCGTCGCGGTGCTGACCGGGCATGGGCTCAAGGCCGCGGATAAGATCGGCGAGCTGCTCGCGGTCTGACTATTTCTTCGCGGCGAGCTGGTCGCGGATGCCGCGCAGAGCCAGGTCATAGCCGGCGATGCCGAACCCGGCGACGACGCTCATGCTCACGGCGGCGGTCTGCGAGGCGGGGCCGCGTCGGATCGGGTTCGAGATATGCACCTCGGTGGTCGGGAACTTGACCTGCGAGATCGCCGCGACCAGCGCCGGATAGCCGGTGCCGAACGCCGCCGGGTTGAAGATTGCCGCGTCGAAGCCCTCGTCATTCGCCTGGTAGAGGCGGTTGACGATCTCGCCCTCGATGTTCGAGTGGAAGATCTCGATCTCGACCCCGAGCTCGGCGGCATAGCCGCGGATGCGCTCGTCATATTCGGGAAGCAGCATCGGCCCGAAAATCTCGACCTGGACCTTGCCGCGCATGTTCATGCCGGCGCCGTGAATCACCAGTATTTTGGCCATCGATGTCGTCCCCGTGGTTGGATCAGCCGGCGATGTTAAAGGGAAGCTTGAACGAGGTCGATCTGTCGCCGGTGATGTCGCGCAGCGTGTATTCGAGCACGTAATCCCCCGCCGGCGCACCGCTCAGGCTCAGGGTCAAAACCAGCATGAACTCGCGGTTTCGAGCGTGGCTCTTCTGGGCGAGATCGGCGAAATTTTTCTGTTCGCCGATGAGCTTGCCGGCGGCGTCCCATATCTTGAAATCGACGTGGAAGCCGAACGAGTAAAAACCGCCGCCGTCGTCCTTCCAGCCATAGCCGACCGGCTCGGCGTAGGCGACGAGCTTTTCGCCGGGTTTGAACACGCTGTCGGCTCGCGCCTCGTATTTCCCGAACCCGTCGGGGTGGCCGTCGACGAATGTCACGTGCCGAACGGCGAGGGGCGTCTTCTGCCATGCCTCGAAGACCGCGCCGTCGCGCTTATCGATCTCGGCGACGGTTTGGGCTTGGGCGGCGGAAGCGAAGGCGATCAGGGCCAAAAAAAGTGCATTACGGATCATGGGTTTGCTCCGGCAATGTGCTCGGCGGCGCGCACTCCGAACAGGCAGGACTTGATCAATCCCCCAACGTAACCGACCGCGCCGCCGCCTTCGAGCCCGCCGGTCGCCCCGCCTGCCGCGTAGAGCCCTGGAATGATCGAGCCGTCCGGCCGCTTGACCCGACCGTGGCCATCGATCGCGATCCCGCCCATCGTGTTGGTGATGCCGGCGCACACCGGGATCGCGAAATAGGGCGGGGTTTCGAGGGGCTTGGGCGCTCCGCCGCGGCTGGACCGGGGAGGGGAGAGCGTCCGCCCCTCTCGCAGCGCGTCGTTGTAGGCGGCGACCGTGGCGGCGAGGTTGCCGATGCCGGCGATCCGGCCCAGTTCGTCGAGCGTATCCGCCCGGTGCAGCGTGCCGCCGCCTTCGATGAGCTGCGGGTTCGGCGGGATTTGCGCGGCGCGGCCGGCCGTCTCCCACATCGCCGTATCGCAGATGACGGTGGCGCAAAGCGGGTCGTCGAGGCGGGCAAGGTCATTGGAGATCGAGATGCCGCCGAGCCCCTCGTCGAGAATGCGGTTGCCGCCGGAATCGACGACGATGCCGGCGACCGCGACCGCGTCGATCTGCGGGTAGGGCCAGAGCGCGGGATTTGTCATCGCGTCGCGGCTCAGCAGGTGCCCGTAGAAGCGGTCGAGCCGGGTCAGCGCCGCGCCTGCCGCTTCGGCCATCCTGAGGCCGTCGCCCGCGGCGCTGCCGGCGTGGCGCTGCAGCACGAGGTCGGGGCGCGGCCCGATATGCCGCCGGAACAGCTCCGCGCTTGCCGGAAACCCGCCATCGGCGATAACGACTGCCCTTGCGCCGAGCCCGTCGACGCCAACGCAGCTTCCATCCCGCATGCGCAGCGCCCCGGCCTTTGTACCGAAGAAGATGCGGCCCTGGCGCTCCTCGAGCCGGCGCTTGAGCTCGCCGAGAAACACATCGGGCCCGCGTCCCCGCCAATCGGCTCCATGCACGGCGGCGCGGGGCGGGGCCAAGGTGAAGCGGTGCCAGTTGATCGGGCTCGCCTGGGTAAAGGCCGCGCCCTGCGAGGCGAGCCAATCGACGACGCGGCCGGCATTCTCGGCAACCGCCCGCGCCAGTTCGGGATCGGCCTCGCCGCCGGTCTGGCGATCGATCGCGGCGACAAGCTCGCCCGGATCGAGCTTCACATCATGGTACGAGACGTGGAAAATCCCGCCGGCCCAGCGCGAGCTGCAGGCATAACCCGCGTCGGCGCCCTTCTCGACGACTGCGGTGCGCAGCCCCAGCTCGGCTCCGCGGACCGCGGCGCACAGTCCGGCAAAGCCGGCGCCGATCGAGATCAGCTCGAACTGGTCCATCCGTCGGTCCTCCCCCGCGTGACCTTAAGCCGACGCGCGCATGGCAGCCAACCCGCCCGTCTACATGACAGATCGGCGTCACCGGCGTATCGTTCGGCGGCTTTCTCAGGCATGTGGAGGCCGTCAATGGCCATTTCGATCCGCGCAATCACGCCGGATTTTGCCGGCGAGGTTTCCGGAGCCGATCTGACGCGCCCGCTGTCGCGCGACGAGGTGGCGGCGATCGATGCGGGGATGGACCGCTATGCCGTGCTCGTCTTTCATGACCAGCGCCTGACCGACGAACAGCAGATTGCCTTTTCGGTGAATTTCGGGGCGCTCGAAAACACCGCCGGCGGCAACGTCACCCGGCCAGAGCAGAAGCGTCTCAGCCCGCAGATGGCCGATGTCTCGAACCTCGACCAGCACCACCGTCCGCTCGCCCGCGACGACCGGCGCCGCCTCTTCAACCTTGGCAATCAGCTCTGGCATTCCGACAGCTCGTTCCGCCCGGTCCCCGCGAAGTATTCGATCCTCTCGGGCCGCCGGATCGTCGAGAAGGGCGGCAACACCGAATTCGCCGATATGCGCGCCGCCTATGACGCGCTCGACGACGAGACCAAGGCGTTTGCCGAGGACCTCGTCTGCGAGCATTCGCTGATGTATTCGCGCGGACTTCTCGGCTTTACCGAATTGTCGGCGGAAGAGCGGGCGATGTTCCGGCCGGTGCGCCAGTCGCTGGTGCGTAAGCATCCGGTGAGCGGGCGCAAGTCGCTCTACCTGTCTTCGCATGCGGGTACGATCGTCGGCTGGCCGATGCCCGAGGCGCGGGCCTTTCTGCGCGATCTGAACGAGGCGGCGACCCAGCCCGGCAACGTCTATGTGCATCGCTGGCGGCAGTACGACCTGGTGATGTGGGACAACCGCCAGACCATGCATCGCGTGCGCCGTTTCGACGATACGCTGGTGCGCGACATGCGCCGCACCACGGTTGCCGGCGAGGCGGCGACGGCAGCCCAGGTAGAGGCGGCCTGAGCCAAACGGTGCCGGTGAGGATTATGCGTTGAGGGGCGGCGAGGCGGCAGCGCCGGCAATACCCAATCGCGGCTGGATCACGGCCTCGATCATGCTCGCCAACATCATGCAGGGCGTCGACAACACGATCGCGAATGTGGCCCTGCCGCATATCCAGGGAAGCCTGTCGGCCTCGCAGGACCAGATCGCCTGGGTCCTAACCTCCTACATCGTCTGCGCCGCGATCATGATGCCGCTGACCGGGTGGCTCGCCGGACGCTTCGGCATCAAATACATATTCCTGTTTTCGGTATCGGGTTTCACGATCGCCTCGGCGCTGTGCGGCGCGTCGACGAGCCTCGAACAACTCGTGCTCTATCGCGGGCTCCAGGGGATCTGCGGGGCCGGACTGATCCCGCTGTCTCAGGCGACGCTGTTGCAAATCAATCCGCCCGAGCGGCACGGGCACGCGATGGCGGTGTTCGGCACCGGGACGATTATCGGCCCGATGAGTGGGCCGCTCCTCGGCGGCTGGCTCACGCAGGACTACAACTGGCGCTGGATCTTCTATGTCAATGTGCCGATCGGGATCCTGTGCACCTTCGGGATCATCCTCTTCATCCGCTATACCCGGAACGTGCGCCGTGAGCCGTTCGATCTTTTCGGCTTTGTGACACTGAGCCTCGCGGTCGGCTCTCTTCAATTGATGCTGGATCGCGGGGAGCTGAAGGACTGGTTCCACTCGACCGAAATCTGGATCGAGACGACAATTTCGGGGCTGTCCTTCTACCTGTTCATCATCCATACGGCGACGACGGGCGAGCGCTCGTTCTTGAACCGGGACCTGCTGAAAAATCCCAATTTCGTGGCCGGCACGCTGCTGATGTTCACGGTGGGGCTGATCATGACCGGGAACCTTGCGCTGCTACCGACGATGATGCAGCAACTGCTGAACTATCCGGCGTTCGAGACGGGGGTTCTCACCGCGCCCCGCGCGGTCGGCGTTCTGATCGCGATGTTTATGGTCGCGCGGATGATCGGACGGATCGACAACCGCCTGATCATCGGTTTCGGCTTTCTGATGACCGCGGGCGCGATGTGGGAGATGACGGGGTTTTCGCCATATATGGGGCCAGAGCCGATCGTCATTTCCGGGCTTTTGCAGGGTTTCGGGCTCGGTTGCACGTTCGTGCCGCTCAACGTCGTCGCGCTTTCGACCTTGCCGCGTCAAATCCTGACCCAGGCCACGGCGATCCGCAGCCTGATGCGCAACCTGGGCGGCAGTATCGGGATCAGCGTCCTGGTCGCGACCCTGGCGGAAAACACGCAAATCGTTCACTCGCGCCTGGTCGAGGGGTTGCGGCCGGACAACCCGCTGTTTCAGACCTCGCATCTGCCGGGGATTGCCAACTTTACGACGCCCCAGGGTGTCGCGGCGCTCAACAGCGTCGTCACCAAACAGGCCGCGATGGTCGCTTATATCAACGATTTCAAGCTGATGATGATCATCACCTTGGCCGCCTTGCCGTTGCTGTTGCTGTTGCGGGAACCGGGTCGGCTAGTGGCGGCCGCGGCACCCCAGCCGGCCGCGGCCGATGACTAGGCGGCGCCGATGAGGGGAGAGGCGGCCGCTTCCGCCGCGCCCACCTCGACCAGCAACCGCGGCATGGCGACCGCGACGGTCATCTGCGCCTGCGTCCTGCAAGGCATCGACACGACGATTGCCAATGTCTGCCTGCCGCACATTCAGGGCAGCATGTCGGCCTCGCAAGACCAGATCTCCTGGGTCTTGACCTCGTACATCGTCGCCTCGGCGATCATGATGCCGCTGACCGGCTGGCTCGCCGGCCGTTTCGGCGTCAAATACATCTTCATTGCCTCTGTCGTCGGGTTCACCCTGGCTTCGGCGTTGTGCGGGGCGGCGACCAGCCTGACCCAGCTCGTCGCCTCTCGCATCTTGCAGGGCATTTGCGGCGCCGGGCTCGTGCCGCTCGGCCAGGCGACGCTGTTCACGATCTACCCTCGCGAGCAGCACGGCAAGGCGATGGCGATTTTCAGCACCGGCGCGATGATGGGGCCGATCATCGGTCCGACGCTCGGCGGATGGCTGACGGATAATTTCGACTGGCGGTGGTGCTTTTACGTCAACCTGCCGGTCGGCGCCCTGTGCACGCTGGGGATCGTCCTGTTCCTGCGCCAGTCGCGCGCGATGCGCCGCGACCCGTTCGATGTCTTCGGGTTCGCGATGCTCAGCATCGCCGTGGGCGCGCTGCAGATGATGCTCGACCGCGGCCAGATCAAGGACTGGTTCCACTCGACCGAAATCTGCATCGAGGCGACGATCGCGGCGCTGTGCTTCTACCTGCTGGTGGTTCACACGGTGACCGCCGGCGAGCGCTCATTCGTCAACCGCGACCTGCTCAAGAGCCCGAATTTCATGGCCGGCAGCGTCTTGATGTTCGGCGTGGGGATGATCCTCAGCGGCACGCTCGCGCTGATGCCGTCGATGATGCAGGTGCTGATGAACTATCCGGTCTTCGATGCCGGATGGATGATGGCGCCGCGCGGGTTCGGGACGATGCTCGCGATGTTCCTCGTCGCCCGGTTGATCAACAAGTTCGACAATCGCTGGTTCATCCTGATCGGGTTTCTGCTGACCGCGCTGTCGCTCTGGCAGATGACCGGCTTCTCGCTGCTGATGGATTCGGGTCCGATCCTCTTCGCCGGCTTTTTCCAAGGGTTCTCGCTTGGCTGCACCTTCGTGCCGCTCAACCTGCTCGCGCTCTCGGGGTTGCCGCATCACATCCTGACGCAAGGGACCGCGATCCGCGCCCTGATGCGGATGCTCGGCGGCAGCATCGGCATCGCGATCCTCGAAACCCAGCTCACGCAAAATACGCAAATCGTCCATTCGCGCCTGATGGAGTGGATGCGGCCCGATAATCCTCTCGTTCAGGGGCATCTGCTGCCGCATGGCTTTAGCTTGACCAACCCCTCCGGGATCGCCGCGCTCAACCATGAGGTCACGCGGCAGGCCGCGATGATCGGGTATATCGACGATTTCAAGCTGATGATGCTGGTGATCCTCCTCTCGCTGCCGCTACTGCTTTTGGTGCGCAGCCCGCGACGGCAGCCGATGCCCGCCGCCGCCGACGATTAACCGTTCTCGACCAAGGGAAAGAGGGCACACGAATAATATCCTGGCGGTTGCCAAGCCGGCCACATCTTTAACCGTTCGGTTCGACCGCAAGACAAACTTGCGGCCAATATTGCATTTC
>DASUIE010000083.1:0-43537 GCA_036273175.1 Allostellaceae bacterium | reverse complement strand
CCTTCAGGAACGCCTCGGGCCAGACCTGCCGCGAATTCAAGACCGCCTCGAACACGCTCGGCACCGCCTGCCAGGATACGAGCGGCCAGTGGCGGGTGCAGAACTGACCCTGTAGATGGCACGGCCGATCGTCTACGGGCCGGCGGGCAGCACCTATGTGTGGAGCGCCCGCCTCGCTCTCGCCGAAAAGGGCGTTGCGCACGACCTCGTCGACGTGGGATTACGCGACATGCGCGCGCCCGAGCACCTCGCCCGCCACCCGTTCGGCAAGATCCCGGCCTTCGAGCATGACGGGTTCAGCCTCTACGAGACCCAGGCGATCATGCGCTATGTCGACGAGGCGTTTCCGTCGGCGCCGCTCCAGCCGATCGACCTGCACCAGTTCTCGCGGATGAACCAGATCGTCGGCATCGTCGACGCCTATGCGTGGCGCGCGATCGCCGCCGGCATCTGCTTTCCGCGGATTATCGCCCCGCTCCTCGGCCTCCCCACGGACGAGGCGCAGATCGCCAAGTCGATCCCCCAGGCCAAGCCTTGCCTGTCGGAGATCGAGCGCATCGCCGGCGATGACGAGTTTCTTGCCGGCGACCGCGTCAGCCTCGCCGATCTGATGGTGGCGCCGATCGTCTGGTATCTCGGCAAAACGCCGGAAGGCCCCGCCCTGCTCGAACCGCACGCGAAGCTGCGCGCGTGGATGGGCCGGATCGCGGACCGCCAGAGCTTCCAGGTCACAAAGCCGCCCACCGCCTGAGTCGATGCTCCGGCGCATCGGCCGCCTCCTTTTCTTTGTCGCGCTCGGTTTCCTGGCCCTTTCGCTCCTGCCGGTCGCGGCCTATCGCTTCGCGCCGCCGCCGGTGACGCCGCTGATGCTGATCCGCCGCGTCGAGGGCTATCCGATAAACCATGAATGGCGCCCGCTGACGCAGATCTCGCCGCATCTCGTGCGCGCGGCGATGGCCGGCGAGGACGCCAAATTCTGCCGCCACCGCGGTTTCGACTGGGAGGCGATCGAGGCCGCCTGGCAGCGCTACGAAAGCGGCCGCGGAAAGCTGCGCGGCGCCAGCACGATCTCGATGCAGACCGCGAAGAACGTCTTTCTCTGGCCGGGCCGCGACTGGCTCCGCAAGGGCTTCGAGGCCTATTTCACCGTGCTGATCGAATGGGGCTGGGGCAAGCGCCGGATTATGGAGGTTTATCTCAACGAGATCGAATGGGGCCCCGGCATCTACGGCGCCGAGGCCGCCGCCCGCCATTATTTCCGCAAGCCGGCCGCGGTGCTGACCGAGAGCGAGGCCGCCCGCCTCGCCGCCATCCTCCCCGACCCGCTCGAACGGTCGGCGAGCCGTCCCGGCCCCTATGTCCGCGAGCGCGCCGCCAGCATCCGCGCCAACATCCCCGACTTGCCGACCGGCAACCCGCTGCCTTGCGGGGGGTGACGCCCGATATCAAAATGCGGGTCTTTCCGCTAACCTGCGGCAGGGAGAGCTCGATGCCCGCGACAGCAACCCTCGACCCCATCCTGCACCGCGTTCGTGCCGCCCTCGACGAGCTGTACGGCGAACGTATCGAGCGCGTCGTGCTGTTTGGTTCGCGCGCCCGGGGCGATGCCCGCCGCGACTCGGACTACGATCTCGCGGTATTTCTCAAGGGCTTCGGAACATTCTCCGTCGAGCTCGATCCTTTGATCGACATGGAGACCGACATCCTCCTGGAGAGCGGCGCGGTTATTAACGCCCTGCCATTCCCCGCGGGAGCCTACGCCGAGCGCACCGGTTTCATGCACGAGCTTCGCCGCGACGGTCTCGATTTGTGACGCCCGAGACGGCCGACTACCTTGGCAAGAGCCGCGAATTCCTGGCAAAGGCGATCGACATGCTCAGCGACGGCTGGGCGGATGAAGCGGCGCGCGCGGCATATCTCGCCGGCTTTCATGCAGCGCAGGCTTTAATCCTGGTGCAGACCGGCCAAGTCGCAAAAAGCCATGCTGGGCTGCGCACTGTCTTCGCTCGACTGGCCAAGGAAGAGCCGCGCATCGAGCGGAAATTCACGCGATTCCTGGCGCGCGGCTACGCGTTCAAGGAGGTCGCCGACTACGCCGTCGGCGGCCAGGCCGTGGTGACCGCCGACGAGGCGCAAGAGATGATCGATACGGCGAGGGAACTCGTCGACCGCATGGCGACGATTTTGTCTTAGCCTGAATGCGCCTTGTGCTGGCGGCATGAACCCTCGCGCCCGCCGTCCCGGCCCCTATGTCCGCGAGCGCGCCGCCAGCATCCGCGCCAACATCCCCGACGTGCCGACAGGCGACCCGCTGCCTTGCGGGGGGTGAACGGCGCCGCTATATGTCCCACCGGGCGACGCGGGACGACGCACTCGCGGCCTGGACCGAGTACCGGGAAAGCAGCCTTCGTGTCACCGGCGGCGAGGCCGATGCCTGGCTTGGCCGTCTGGAAGCGGGCGAGAATCTCGAGCCGCCGACGCCGCACGAATAATCCGTGGCAGAGCTGGTCTGGAGTGTGGCGGCGGTCCGCGGCGCAGCGCGCCATCCGCACCATGTGCAAGGAGGCGGTATATTGAGAGCGCTCGATTTCCTCGCCATCGTCCTGACCGCGATCGGCCTCGTGCCGGGCGGCGCCCATGTCGCGGAGCTTGCCCACAAGATCGGGCTCGGCCCGGACGCCTATCTGACGGTCCAGGGCATCTATCGCGGCTGGTCGTGGTTTGGCGCGGTGCTGATCGCCGCGATCGTCACCCACCTGGTGCGGACGATCGCGCTGCGTCACCGGCCGGGGTTCGGCTTGAGCCTCGCGGCGCTGGTGTCGATGTGCGTTGGCATGGCGATCTTCTTCACCTGGACCTACCCGGTGAACATCGCCACCGCGAACTGGACCATCGCCCCGGAAAACTGGCAGGCGCTGCGCCGCCAGTGGGAGTATTCGCACGCGGTGAACGCCGCCGTCACCTTGGCGGCGCTGTGCTGTGTCACCTGGTCTCAGATCCAGCGCATATCGACATCCAGCCCCAGCAGGTGACGGCCGACCGTCGCGTAATGGTTCGCGCGGCTTTGAATCTGCTGCGACAGCGTGTAGGCGTCGCGGAGCCGGCGTTCGAACGGCTCCGCCTCGAAGATCGCGGTGCTGCCGGCGAGGCGATAGAGCGCCGCCACCGCGTCGCCGGCGGCGAGGATCGCAAAGGTGCTGGCGGCGCGGCTGCGCATGCGCAGGTCGAGCGGGACCGCGCCCTCGCGCCCCGCCGCTGCCTCGCACAGCCGGATGGTGTCGTAAAGATGCGTGCGGGCGGCGGCGAGACGCGTGTCGGCCTCCGCGATCGTCGTCTGCACGACCTCGCTTTCGCGGAGCGGCACGGCCGCGGTGCGCGGGGTCTTCTTCCTGGCGAGGTCGACGACCGCGCCGAGCAGGCCGCGCGCGTTGCCGAGCGCGACCGCGGCCGTGCCGGGGGCATAGAGCCCGGTCGCGGTGAACCGGGCGGTGAGCGCCGCCGCGGCCTCCTTGCCCGGCCACCGGTACATCGAGGTGATCGTGTAATCCGCCGGGACGAACAAATCCTCGACCGCATAGCTGTCGCTCGCCGTCGCGCGCAGCCCGAGCACGTGCCACATATCGGTCAGCCGCGCGGAATCCTTCGGAAACAAGAGCGTGCGCTCCTCCGCGGTCCCGGCGATCGCGCAATGCGCGCCGAGCCAGGTCGCGTGCCGGCACCCGCTGCTGAAGGTCCAGGCGCCGGTGACCCGATAGCCGCCCGCGACGGCGGTCGCGGCGACCGGGTTCGGCGCCGACCCCCAGGCGACCACCGCGTCGGGCGGACCGAAGATGGTCCGGGCAATCTCGGGCCTGAGGTAGAAGGCGGCGACGCCGGCGACGATCGTCTGGCTCAGCACCCAGCCGGCGCTGGCATCTTCCCGCGCGACGGTCTCGACGATTTCGAGATAGCGGGTCGGCGTCGCCTCCCCGCCGTTCAGCCAGCGCGGCAGCAAGAGCCGGAACAGCTCCGCCTCGTGCAGCGCCGCGACGACCTTGCCGGACAGGCGGCGCGCCTCGTCATGGCCCGGCGCCGCCGCGCGAAGCAGCGGCGCCAGCGCGGCGGCCCGCGCACCGTAATCGGTGTCGCTCAGAGCCGCCCCGCCGCTTCGCGCATCCGGGCCTCGCGGGCGGCGATGGCTTCCTCGCGCTCGACCAGGAGCCGGGCGCGCTCGACGACCGGCACGTCGATCATCTTGCCGTCGACGGTCACCGCCCCAACCCCTTCGGCAAGCGCCTTGTCATAGGCCGCGACGACACGCCGGCCGTGCTCGACCTCCTCGGCGCTCGGGCGGAACTCCTCGTTGAGGATCGGCACCTGGCTCGGGTGGATGACCGAGGCGCCGACAAAGCCGAGCCGGCGCGAGCGCCGCACGGTCTCGCGAAACCCGTCGAGGTCGTGGAACTCGGCGACCGTGCCGACAAACCCCATCGGCATGATCCCCGCGCCCTTCGCCGCGAAGACGCACATCTGCTTGGGCATGAAGAGGCCCTCGGCGGTCGGCGGCATCCCGGCCGAGAGCGCGAAATCCTCGGCCCCGAGATTGAGCGCGACGAGCCGCGGGCTGCCCTTGGCGATCTCGTGGATGCGGAAGAAGGCGTCGCAGGTCTCGACCATCGCCAGCATCTTGGTGTGGCCATGCGCCATGCCGCGCTCGGCCTCCAGCTCGTCGATGATCTCGCCGACATATTTGACGTGGTCGGCGCTGTCCGCCTTGGGCAGCGCGATCGCCGTGACGCGCGGCGAGATCGCCGCCTCGAGGTCGCGCACGGTCATGCGGATCGGCCGGTTGATGCGCACGACCACATCCGCCCCGCCGCGCGACACGGTCTCGGCGGCCGCCTGCAGGAGCGTGCGCGCCCGCTCCTTCTCCGACGCGGCGACCGCGTCTTCGAGGTCGAGGATGATCCCGTCCGCCCCCCGCCGCGCCGCGCCGTCGACAAAGCGCTGCGCCGTCACCGGCACGAACAGGAGCGAGCGCCATACGGGGAGGGTTTTGGCCGTCATATCTGTCTCCTTGCTCCGATACCCTCACCCACCCTTCGGGTCCCCCCTCTCCCGCAATGCGGGAGAGGGCCGGGGTGAGGGCAATCCAATCACCCCATCCTTTGCCAGCACCGCGAGCGCCGCCTCGTCGACCCCGAGCTGGCCCAGTATCTCCGCCGTGTGCTCGCCGATTTCCGGCGCCGGCGTCCTGAGCCGCCCCGGCGTCTCGCCGAGCCGCGGGATGATGTTGTGCATCGTAATGTTGCCGAGTTGCGCATCCGGCACATCGACGACGATGTCGCGCGCCTGCACATGCGGGTCGGCGAGAAACTGGTCGATGTCGTAGACCGGCGAGGCGGTGACCTCGGCCGCCTCGAACACGGCCATGTTCTCCTCCAGCGTCCGCGCCGCGATAAAGGCGACGATCGGCGCCTCGGTCTCGTCGGCGTTTTTGACGCGCGCCGTGTTGTTGGCGAAACGCGGGTCGGCGATCGCGTCCTCGCGCCCGATCGCCCTGAACAGCCGCTCCGCCATCGCCTGGATCGAGGCCGAGATGCCGATATAGCGCCCGTCCTTGGTGCGGAACACGTTGCGCGGGCTCGTCGTCTCCGAGCGGCTGCCGGTGCGCGGTCGGATCGCGCCGGTGAGGTTGTAGATCGGCGCCTCGGTGGCGATGAAGGAGAACAGCGGGTCGAGGAGCGGCAGGTCGATCACCTGCCCGTTGCCGCCCTCGACCTCGACGCGGCGCAGCGCGACCATCGTCGCGAAGGCGCCGTAGAGCCCGGCGACCATGTCGGCAAGCGCGGTCGGCGGCAGCACCGGCTCGCGGTCGGCGAACCCGGTGCGCGACGCATACCCGGACATGCTCTCGACCAGCGTGCCGAACCCCGGCCGGTCCTTGTACGGCCCGTCCTGTCCCCAGCCCGATACCCGCACGATGACGAGCCGCGGGTTCTGCGCGTGCAGCGCCTCCGGCGCCAGCCCCATCTTTTCGAGCGTGCCGGGGCGGAAATTCTCGATCAGCACCTCGGCGCCAAGGATCAGGTCGCGCAACAATTCGAGGCCGCGCTTGTCGCGCGGGCTCAGCGCCACCGATTTCTTGTTTCGCGCATAAAGCTTCCAGTGGACCGAGACGCCGTCGGTCTGCCACGCGCGCAGCGGGTCGCCCTTGCCGGGGTCTTCGATCTTGATGACCTCGGCGCCGAAATCGGCGAGCTGCGACGAGACCGCGTTGCCGGCGACCAGCCGCGACATGTCGATGACCCTGACCCCGTCGAGCGGGCAGGCGGCGTCGGGCTCGAATGATCGTTTGCGCACCGCCATTACCCGCCGCCCTCTTCGCCATGATCGCGGCGCGGATCATAGCAGCGCGGCCGGGGCGGTCAGGTCAGAAGATGCGCGAGCGGTCCGGAAACGGCAGCAGCGCCGGCGCAAGCGGCGAGCTGCGCGCGGTGCGCTCGGGGCGCGAGCGGCGCGAGCGGCGCGGCGTCGGCGCCGGCTGCGAACCGGCGCCGATCTCGGCGTGCTTGACCTCCTGCGTCGCGGCGTTGACCGCCGTGCGCGCCTCGGCGATCTGCGCCTCGACCTCGATGATCGAACGCTCGATCTTGCGCTCGCGTTCGATCAGCGGGCGCAGCATTTCGGGAATCTCGCCGCCGTCGCGGCTCGACCGGCCCGAGACGCGCTCGTGGTCGACGATCTCGTCCTGCAGCCGCATTGCGTCGGTACGCAGCCGATCGAGCAGCGACTCGAGGCCGGCCAGATAATCCTGCCGCTCCTGCAGCCGCCAGCGGTGCGCGCGGAGAAGATTTTCACGAACGCTCATATCGACTTTGCCTCCGCTTTCCCCGG
This sequence comes from Allostellaceae bacterium, assembly GCA_036273175.1. Lineage (GTDB taxonomy): Bacteria > Pseudomonadota > Alphaproteobacteria > ATCC43930 > CGMCC-115725 > DATARH01. Next base: position 36,661 of record DASUIE010000083.1, on the reverse strand, counting down.
AATGCTCTGCCTCGCGCGACCGGATGCGGGTGTCCGGCTGTCGAAAATGGCCGCCCGGTGCTAAAATCTCGTTAAGTCAGAGGGGTGGGCCTAAGCTCCCGCGAGGCGCGTTCAGGGATAAGCATTTGTTAACCGCTCGCGCTAATACTCGTTAACGATGTTTGACGCGGCCCCGCCGCCGCCGCTCGGGAGGATGAAATGCGTGTGTTGCTGGTCGAGGACGACGCCGCAATGGCCGCCAGCATCGAATTGATGCTGCGCAAGGAAAACTTCATCGTCGACACGACCGATCTCGGCGAGGACGGGCTGGAAATCGGCAAGCTCTACGACTACGACATCATCATCCTCGACCTGATGCTCCCGGATATCGACGGCTACGAAGTGCTCCGCCGGCTGCGCGCCGCGCGCGTGCGGACGCCGATCCTGATCCTCTCGGGGCTCAGCGAGCTCGACGCCAAGATCAAGGGGCTCGGCTTCGGCGCCGACGACTTCCTGACCAAGCCGTTCGACCGCCGCGAGCTGATCGCCCGCATCCAGGCGATCGTGCGCCGCTCCAAGGGCCATCCGGAATCGACGATCCGCACCGGCAAGCTCGTCGTTAACCTCGACAGCCGCATCGTCTCGACCAACGACCAGCCGCTGCACCTGACCGCCAAGGAATACGGCATCCTCGAGCTGCTCAGCCTGCGCAAGGGCACGACGCTGACCAAGGAGATGTTCCTCAACCACCTTTATGGCGGGATGGACGAGCCCGAGCTCAAGATCATCGACGTGTTCGTCTGCAAGCTGCGCAAGAAGCTGGCGACCGCGACGGGCGGCGAACACTACATCGAGACCGTATGGGGCCGCGGCTATGTCCTGCGCGACCCGGTCGAGCCCGCCGCCCAGCCGCAGCTCCGCCGCGCATAAGGCTTCCTGCCGCCCGCGACGCGCGGCGCCTCAGCCCAGCTCACGTCCGGGACCTCCGAAATTGTCGCGGTGCTGGCGCGGCATTACGCCGAGGCGCAGCATGAACGTGCGCCGCATCAAGGCGACCGAGCCGAAGCCGCTGCGCTGGGCTCAGCTCGCATTGCTGCTGGCGTGACCCGTCCCCGCCCGGCCGTCAGACCTGCACGGCTCTTAACTGAAAGCTCCCCGGAGCGCCGATAAACTCGATCCGGCGGCCGAGCGCGGCGGCGAGCTGAGCGGCGAAATAGGCGGCGACCGTGCGCGGGGTCAATTCGCCGACCGATGCCGTCAGCCTCAGCGCGTCCCGGATTTCCGGCGTCGGCCCGGTGCCCTCGCCGATCGCCTCAAGATCGGGACCGGCCGCGCCGGCCTTCAGCAACAGCCTCCCGCCGCGCGGCAAGGCTTCGCCGGCGACGAGCAGCATGTTGCACGCGAGCTTCTGCCAGGCGAGGTCGAGCTGGCGCACCGGCTCGCCGTATTCGACGATGACGTTGCCGCCGTCGAACAGCGCCTCGACCAGCGCGTGCGGCGGCTGGCCGCTCGATGCGCCGTCGCGATAGCCGAACGCGAACCGATAGAATTGCAGGCGGCTCGACGCCTTGGCGGCGGCGTCGCTGACCAGCGCGACCGCGTCGCGGGCGAAATCGGGGTCGTCGTCGCTCATCAGCTCGACCCCGTTGCTGACCGCCGCGACCGGACCGACGAGGTCGTGGCACAGGCGGGCGCTCAGCAGCTCGACGACGCGGAGGTCCACATCCATTTCGTCATGCTGACATGCCGGGACGGGGTAAGCAAACCGGGTTAATCGCCGGTAAGCAACTTCTCGGCCGTCTCCAGGTCTTCCGGCCGGTTGGCGTTGAAGAACGGGTCGACCCGCCCGATCGGGAACTCCACCGTCGCGAGGCGGTGCCGGCCGGTCCAGACATCGACCTTGCGGATGCCCTCCCCGGCCAGCGCGCGCCGCAAATCCTCGCGCAGGCGCACCGGCCACAACCCGATCACCGGGTGCGGCTGCCCGCCCGACGCGGCGCAGGCGAGGTCGGCGCCGCCGAGCCCCGCCATTAGCCGGGCCACCAGGTCAAGCGGCAGAAACGGCGCGTCGGTGGCGGCGCTGGCGACGATGTCGCAGTCGGGCCGGTTCGCGGCCGCCCAGTCGAGCCCGGCGAGAATGCCGGCGAGCGGCCCCGCGAAATCCCCGACCGAATCGGCGACCACCGGCAGCCCAAACCTGGCGAACCGCGCCGGATCGCCATTGGCGTTCAACACCAGCGCCGCGACCTGCGGGCGCATCCGCGCGATCACCCGGTCGAGGATGGTCTCGCCGCCGAGCAGACGCAGCGATTTGTCGCCGCCGCCCATCCGCCGCGACAGCCCGCCCGCCAGGAGCAGGCCGACGACGCTCATAGCGCCTCTTCCGGCTGGCTCGCTTTGCGCGAATGCCGCGATGGCTCGTCTTCCGCCTCGCGCGGGTCGAGGTCGAAGACGATGCGCTCGGCCCCGGCGAGCGCGACAAACCGCTTGCCCCGCGCCCGGCCGATCAGCGTCAGCCCGGCCTGCCGCGCCAGCTCCACTCCCCAGGCGGTAAAACCCGAGCGCGAGACGAGAACCGGGATCCCCATCTGCACGGTCTTGATCACCATCTCGGAGGTCAGCCGTCCGGTCGTGTAAAAGCTCTTCCCGACCGGCGAGACGCCGTTGAGGTGCATGTAGCCGGCGATCTTGTCGACCGCGTTGTGCCGGCCGACATCCTCCATATAGATCAGCGGCCGGTCCTCCTCGCACAGGACGCAGCCATGGATCGCCCCGGCCGCCAGATAAAGGCTCGGCGCCGTGTTGATCTTCTTGGTCAGCGCGTAAAGCCACGAGGTCTTTAGCACGGCGGCGGGGTCGAGCCGCACCTCGTCGAATCTTTCCATCAAATCGCCGAACACCGTGCCCTGCGCGCAGCCCGAGGTCAGCGTCTTCTTCTTCAGCTTGTCCTCGAAATCGGTCTCGCGGTCGGTGCGCACGACGACGACCTCGATATCGTCGTCGTACTCGACGCCAATGACCTTGTCGTCCGGACCCAGCATGTTCTGGTTCAACAGATAGCCGACGCCGAGATATTCCGGGTGATCGCCGATCGTCATCATCGTGACGATCTCGCGCCCGTTGAGAAACAGCGTCAGCGGCCGCTCGGTGACGACCGAGGTCTCGATCGCCCGCCCCTCATGGTCGATCCCCGCGACCCGCCGCGTCAGCCGCGGATCGTCCGGATCGGGCCGGACCGCGAATTCCTCCATACCGGGATGATGGGGCCGCCCTTCTTCCGCTTCAAGCGCCGAGGTGCCATGTTAGCCTGGACACGACGGAGTCTGCCCGCCATGCCCGCCACGAAGACCGTTTACGACGAGGATTTCTATGCGTGGTCGAAAGACCAAAGCGAAGCCCTCCGTTCGGCCGCGCGGGCGCGCTCGAACCTGAAGCTCGACTGGGAAAACCTGGCGGAGGAGATCGAGAGCTTGGGAAAATCGGAGCGGCGCGAGCTGGCGAGCCGGCTCTCGCAAATCATCCAGCACTTCGCAAAGCTGGCCCACTCGCCGGCAATCGACCCGCGGCCGGGCTGGCGCGAGACCATCATGCGTGAGCGGCTGGAGATCGAACGAATTCTGGAAGGCAGCCCGAGCCTTCGGCGGGAAGTGCCGCACCTCATCGAGCAGGAGGCCAGTCGCGCCATCGACCTCGCGATCGATGTTCTGAGGGCCTATGGCGAGATCAAGGACTCCGACCGACGGACGGCCACGGCCTTTACCGCCGACCAGATCCTCGGCGACTGGTTCCCGCCCGAGCCACAAGGCTGACACGGCCATGAGCGACACTAAGACCCTCTACAACGAGGACTTCCTCGCCTGGACCAAGGATCAGGCCGAGGCGCTGCGCTCGGCCGCGCGTGATCGCTCAAACCGGCGACTTGACTGGGAGAATCTCGCCGAGGAGATCGAGAGCTTGGGTACGTCGCAAAAGTCCGCTCTCTCTAGCCAGATGCGGCGGATCGTTCGTCATCTCCTCAAGCTTCAGTATTCCCTTGCCCCAGACCCCCGGCGTGGCTGGTTCGAAACCGTTGTAGACACCCGTGGCGAGATCGAGGATTTGTTCAGGACGAGCCCGAGCCTCAAGAGCGAGGCGCGGGACGCGGTGGCGATTGCCAATCGCCTTGGCTCGAGACAGGCAATTCAGGACCTGGAAAGATATTCGGAACTCAATCCGACTGTGCTCGCTCAACTTCGCGCCACGGCCTACACCGCCGAACAAATCCTCGACGACGACTGGTTCCCGCCCGAGGCACAAGGCTGACACGGCCATGAGCGGCGCCAAGACCCTTTACCGCGAAGACGTTCTCGCCTGGTCGAAAGAGCAGGCGGAGGCGCTGCGCTCGGCGAGCCGCGGGGGCTCAAACCAAGACCTGGACTGGGAGAATCTCGCCGAGGAGATCGAAAGCGTGGGTATCTCCGAAAGGCGCGAACTCCGCAGTCAGATTCAGCGCATTATTCTCCATCTGCTGAAACTTGAATTTTCGCCGGCCAGCTTGCCGCGCGAGGGATGGATCGACTCGGTAGACGATGGAAGGGCGCGAGTCGACTATACGCTTGGGTCAAGCCCGAGCCTGAAGGGCGAGATGGACGACGCCGTCGCGAAGGGAATGGTCCGAGCTGCCCGTAAGGCCATCCGCGAGCTGCGTGAGCGGGGGGAACTCGACACCGCCCTAACCGCGCGAATTCAAGCGGCGGCCTATACCGCCGAGCAAATCCTCGACGGCGACTGGTTCCCGCCCGAGCCGCAACCCTGATCGGCGAAAGCGTGTTCACATCGGGGGCGACATTTCGCCGGCGCCGCCTTATATCTAGCCGTATGCAACGCTTTGTATGGGCATGATCGATCCGTTTGGCCGTCACATCAGCTATCTGCGCGTCTCGGTGACCGACCGCTGCGACTTCCGCTGCGTCTATTGCATGGCGGAAGAGATGAGCTTTCTGCCGAAGCGCGAGGTGCTGACGCTCGAAGAGCTCGACCGGGTGTGCAGCGCCTTTGTCCGCCTCGGCGTCAAGAAGCTGCGGCTGACCGGCGGCGAGCCGCTGGTGCGGCGCAACATCATGACCCTGTTCCGCAATCTCGGCCGCCACCTCGCTTCCGGCGCGCTCGAGGAGCTGACCCTCACCACCAACGGCAGCCAGCTTGCCCGCTACGCCGGCGAGCTCGCCGATTGCGGCGTGCGCCGGGTCAATGTCTCGCTCGACACGCTCGACCCGGCGAAATTCACCGAGATTACCCGCCGCGGCCGGCTCGACCAGGTGCTGGCCGGGATCGACGCCGCGAAACGCGCCGGGCTCCAGGTCAAGATCAACACGGTCGCGCTGCGCGGCGTCAACGAGGACGAGCTCGACGAGCTGGTCGCCTGGGCCGGTGGCGAGGGGCATGACCTCGTCTTTATCGAAGTGATGCCGATGGGCGATATCGGCGGCGAGAACCGGCTCGACCAGTATCTGCCGCTGTCGCTCGTTCGCGCCCGCCTGCAGCAGCGCTGGACCCTCGACGAGACCGATTACCGCACCGGCGGCCCGGCGCGCTACGCCACGGTCCGCGAGACCGGCCGGCGGCTTGGCTTCATCACCCCGCTCACGCATAATTTCTGCGAGGCGTGCAACCGCGTCCGCCTCACCTGCACCGGCACGCTCTTTATGTGCCTGGGGCAAGAAGACGCCGCCGACCTGCGCACGCCGGTGCGCCAGTCGGAAAGCGACGAGCCGCTCGAAGCCGCGATCCGCGAGGCGATCTCGCGCAAGCCGAAGGGCCACGATTTCATCATCGACCGGCGCCACAACCGCCCCGCCCTCGCCCGCCACATGAGCGTGACCGGCGGGTGAGCGGCTCGCCGCCCAGTCTCGCCTTCGTCGCGGCGGACAACGAGACGGCCCAGGCGGCCCTCGCCGAGCTCAACGCGCGCTACGAAACCGCCCCGCTCGACCGGGCCGACATCGTCGTGCCGCTGGGCGGCGACGGCTTCATGCTCGAAACCCTGCATCGCTGCATCGTGCGGAGCCCCCGCATCTTCGGCATGCATCGCGGCAGCGTCGGCTTTCTGATGAACCCGTACCGGCCCGACGGGCTTGTCGAGCGCATCGCCGTGGCACAGCCGGTGACGCTGCATCCGCTGGCGATGAAGACCGAGGACGGGCTCGGCATCTGCCAGCACGCGATCGCCTTCAACGAGGTGTCGCTCTTGCGCGAGACCCGCCAGGCCGCGAAGCTGCGCGTCAAGGTCGACGGCGTCACACGCCTCGACGAGCTGATGGCCGACGGCATCCTCCTCTGCACCTCGGTCGGCAGCACCGCCTACAATTTGTCGGCGCACGGGCCGATCATCCCGCTCGGCGCGGGCATCCTCGCGCTGACCCCGATCAGCGCCTTCCGCCCGCGGCGCTGGCGCGGCGCCCTCCTCCCGCACGGCGCGCAGGTGCGCATCGAGTGCCTCGAAGTGGAAAAGCGCCCGGTCAGCGCCGTCGCCGACTTCACCGAGGCCCGCGACGTCGTCTCGGTCGAAATCCACGAAACGCTCGACGTGTCGATGACGCTGCTTTTCGACAGCGACGCCAACCTCGAGGAGCGCGTGTTCAAGGAGCAGTTTCTGAGCTAGGGCCGGTTACCCCTCCGCCGCGAGCGGGCCCGGCTCCTCGGGCATTTCGAGCCCGGCATCGTAATTGGTGTTGAGCCACCACACGCGATAGCGGCCATAGGTGGTCGGCGGGTATTTCGGCGGGTTGCCCGGTCCCTGGCAGGTCGGCAGGCATTGGATCGGCCAGTCGATATGCGGCGTGTAGAAAAACGGCGTCGAATAGCGGTGCGCGTCGGTCAGGTTGATCGCGAGGTGCTGCGTCGACAGGAAGCGGTCGTTGGTCCAGCGCCGGCACATGTCGCCGGCATTGATCGCCAGCGAGCCGGGGATGCGCGGCGCCTTGAGCCAGCCATGCCCCTGCGGGCGGATGTAAAGCCCCTCGACATTGGCTTGCGGCAGCACCGTGAAGAAATTGGCGTCGGTATGCGGCGCGAGGCCGAACTGGTTGTCGGCATAGGCGACGGGCGGGAAATGCGACAGCCGCAGCACGCATTGCGCATCGTCGAAGGCGCGGTCGAAATACGCCGGCGGCAGGTCGAGCGCCGTCGCGAAGACCGGCAGCAGCTTTTGCGCGAACCCCTCCAGCGCCGCCCAATAGCGCAGCATGAAGTCGCGGAAGCCGGGCAGGCCGGCCGGCCATTTGTTCAGCTCGCGGAACAGCTTGCCGGCGACGATCTCGGGGTCGTCCGGCGCCCGCTCGCGGTCCATGAACCAGGCTTCGTTGAGGTCGGGCTGGGTGTTGTCGTTGACCTCCGAGGTCTTGACCGTATACCCGGCCGACGGGAGATAGCCGGTAAACCCGGCCCGGCGCCCGCCGCCGGTCTTCAGCGCCATCTTCCGGTCCATCGGCAGCGCGTGGAACCGGCGGGCCGCCTCGAACACGCCGTCGATCAGCTCGGCCGCGATACCATGGTTCACCACCATCATGAACCCGACACGTTCGAGCGCGTGGCGCAGCTCGCCGGCCGTCCGCTCCAGCGCCCCCGTCTCGCCGGCCATGTAGGGGCCGAGATCGATCGCCGGAAACCCCTCGGTCGGCGCCGCGCGCAACATGTCGAGGGTGATGCCCGCCATCTCACGCCACCTGGTCGAGGGTCGAGGCGACATCGCGCGTCGTGACCCGGCGAAGGTCGCGCACCTCGCGCTCGTCGAACGGCCGCCCGCGATGCATCGTCGCGCGGTTGTCCCAGACGACGAGGTCGCCCTCGCGCCATTCGTGGCGATAGACGAACGCCGTCACCGTCGCGTGCTCGATCAATTCGCGCAGCAGGAGCCGCCCTTCCGGCACCGGCCAGCCGACGATCTCGCAGGCATGCGCGGCGGCGTAGAGCACCTTGCGCTTCGACCCCGGATGGGTTCGCACCAGGCGCTGCGGCACGGCCGGCAGCACGTTCTTTTCCCCGAACAACAGGTCGGTGAAGCCGAGCTGCGCCCGCGACCAGGCGATGTCGTGCATCGCGACCAGTGGGCCGATCTTTGCCTTTATCGCATCATCCAGCGCGTCATAGGCGGCGCGCATATCGGCGAATTCGGTCTCGCCCTTGCCCTCCGGCCCCGGTTTCGGCACGCGGTGGGCGTAGAGCATCGACAGCGCCGCCGGCACCCGCCGGAACGAGCCGTCGGTATGCCACAGCCGGTTGCCGAGCTGGTCGAAGCGGCGCGGGTCGTCGCGCCCGCGCACCTGAAGGTTTTCGTCGAGGTTGGAGATGTCGGCGATCTCGGCCCTGAGCCGCCGCCTGACCGAAGCGCGGCCCGAGCGCGGGATTTCCAGCTCGCCGAAATTGAGCGCGAACGCCATCTGGCTTTCGTCGTCGAGCGTCTGCCCGCGGAACACCAGCACCGCGTAGCGGTCGATCGCGTCGTTGAGCGCCGCGACGGTCGCCGTGTCGAGCGGCCGTGCCGTGTCGACCCCCGACACCTCGCCGGCGAACAGCGGATGCAGCTGCCGAACCGAAACGCCCATCGCGGCCTCCCTCAGTCGGCCGGGACTATAGCAGCCTCCGCCAGCGCCCTCACCCCCGCGATCGCCGCCGCCGCCAGGCCCGAGGCGCGCGGCGCGAGCGGCCCCTCGATCCGGCCGTAGAGGTGAAACGTCGCGGTCTGGAGCACCGCGCCCATCACGATAGCCGCGCCCGCCGCCGGATCGACCGGCGGCAGCTCCCCGGCCGCGACCGCGTCGGCGATCGTCGCCTCGACGACCCAGGCCGGCGTCGCAAACCCGTCGCCGAGCGCCGGCAGGACATCGTGCTGCGCCATCAGCATAAAGCGGAACAGCGCCGGGTCGCGGTCGTAAAGCGCGCAGAAATGCGCGACCATCGCCTCGATCCGCGCGGCGAACCCGGCCTTGCCGGCGCGGATCGACACCAGCCCCGAAGTTGTCCGCCGATAGGCCGCCTCGAACAGGGCCGCCGCCAGCGCCTCCTTGCTCGGATAATGCCGGTAGAGCGCCCCTTGCGACACGCCGGCCGCCGACGCGATATCGGCGATCGAGGCGCCGCCGACACCGTTCGCCGCGAACAGCGCCACCGCCGCCTGCTCGACTTTTTCCTTGGCGCCGACCGCGCGCGGCATCGAATTCCTATTGTGAATGAATACTCACTCATTATATGATCGCGCCGACGGTGCTGGCAACGGCTATCTTGCCGCGGCCGCGCCGCCCGGAGGTCACGCACATGGGCGATTGGGACGACTGGCTCCTCGGCCTCGTCATGCTCCTCTTGATGCTGGTCGGCTCGTTCGTGATGGCGATTTGGGCGCTCGTCGCCAATCGCGGACTCAGGCGCCGGATCGACGACCTCACCGACAAATTCCGCATGGTCGATCACCGCGTTCTCCGCCTCGGCGAAGCCGTCGCCGGCGGCGCGCCACCGCTGGCCCCCGCCGCGCCGCGTGAGCCGCAGGCCGCGCCCGAACCGGCCGAGGCGCCCGTAGAAGCCGCCGCCCCTCCGCCCGAGCCGGAGCCGGCCGCCGCCGCGCCGGCAGCCCCACCGCCGCGTACAACCCCCCGCTGGGAGCAGAAACTCGCCGAAAACTGGCTGGTCTGGCTCGGCGGCGTCACCCTCGCGCTCGGCGGTGCGTTTCTCGTCAAGCTGTCGATCGATTACGGCCTCCTGACCCCGGCGGTCCGCGTTTTCCTCGCGGCGCTGCTCGGGATCGGCCTCGCGATCGGCGCCGATTTCCTCGCCCGCCGCGAGGCGCTGCCGGGCAACTCCTCTTATGTCGCGCAGGCTCTCGCCGCCTCGGGCGCGGCGATTCTTTTCGCCAGCATCTACGCCGCCTATCAGCTCTACGACCTCCTCCCGGCGGCGCTCGCCTTCCCGCTTCTCGCCGCGACCGCGATTGCGGCGACCGCGCTGTCGCTGCGGCACGGCCCCTTTGTCGCCGCGCTCGGCCTCGTCGGCGCCTATGCGGTGCCGGGGCTGGTGGTCGCCGAGGAGGCGCACGCCCTCCCGCTTTTCGCCTATCTGATTTTCGTGACAGCGGCGTCGCTGGCGCTGCTGCGCCACCGGGCCTGGTGGTGGCTGGCCTGGCTGTCGCTCGCCGGCGCGATGGTCTGGGTGTTCCTGTGGCTCGGGGAGGCCGATGGGGGGACCGGGACGGTGGCCCTCTATTTGCTCGCCCTGATCGGCCTCTTCGCCGCGTTCCGCCTCGGCATCGACCGCGTCGGGTTCCTGCAAGGGCTGGCCGAGGCGCCGCAAGTGCGCGCCCTCGTCCGCGCCGCGTTCTGGGTCGTCGCCGCCGCGACGGTGCCGCTGTTGCAGAATGACGGGTTCGGCCTCGCCAGCGTCGGCGCGGTCTTCGCCGCCGCGATCCTGATCCTGTGGTTCGCCTGGCGCGACCCGGCGCTCGACGACACGATCGCAGTGAGCGGCGTCCTCCTCCTTGCGATGCTGGCGAGCTGGGAGCTGCCGATCCTCTCGCCGCAGGCCGATCTCGGCCTCTACGGCCGCCCGCCCGCCGCCATCGCCGATTTCCTGACCGCCGCGCTCGCCGCCGGCGTGCTGCTCGGTGGCGGGGTCTACGCGATGCTGCCGCGCGTCCCACGGCCGGGGCGCTGGGCGATGCTGTCGGCCGCCGCGCCAAAGCTGATCCTGATCGTCGCCTATTGGCGGCTGCACGCCTCGCTGCCCGATCTCGGCTGGAGCACCATCGCGCTGATCCTCGCCGCGCTCCAGCTCGGCGCCGCCGCGACCGCCGTCCGCCGCCGCGACGGCAACACCGAGATCGAGGTCGCGATCGCCGCCTATGCGATCGGCGTCCTCGCCGGGACGATCCTCGCCGCGACCTTCGCGCTCTCGACGGCCTGGCTCAGCGTCGCCCTGGCGCTGCATCTGCCGGCGATGGGGTGGATCGACGGCCGCGTCCGCGCCCCGGTGATCCGCTGGCTGGCGCTGATCGTCGCCGCCGGCGTGCTCGTGCGCTTGGTGCTGAACCCTTACGTGCTCGAATACCCGCTCGCCGCGACGCCGATCTTCAACTGGCTCCTCTACGGCTACGGCGTGCCGGCGCTCGCCTTTATCGTCGCGACCCGCCAGTTCGGGAGCCGCGGCGACGACCTCACCACCGCCGTCTTGGAAGCCGGCAGCATCGTCTTCACCACCGCGCTGCTGACGCTGGAGCTGCGCCATTTCCTGACCGCGCATATCGACACGCCGTTCACCAGCCTCGGCCGCGACGCGACCAACAGCCTCCTGTGGCTCGCGATTGCCGGAGGGCTCCTGTGGCTCGGGGCGCGCAAGCAGCGCCCGGTCCTCCACTGGGGCGGGGTCGTCATGTTCGCGGCGGCGACGGTGCAAATCATGCTGTGGCAGGTGCTGATCGCCAACCCTCTCGCGACCGGCGACCCGGTCGGCCCGACCCTCGTCTTCGACGCGCTGAGCGTCGCCTATGCGCTGCCGGCGCTGATCTACGCCGCGATAGCGATGCGTGGGCTCGGCCCGCCCGCGCTCGGCTGGACCGCGCGCATTCTCGCCGCCTTTCTCGCCTTCCTGTGGCTCAGCCTCGAAATCCGCCACGCCTTCCGCGGCGAGAACCTCGTCTGGGGCAGTTCGGGCGAGGGCGAGTGGTACGCATACTCGGCCGGCTGGCTGCTCTTCGCCGTCGCCGGGCTGGGTCTCGGCCTCTACTGTCGCAGCGACTGGCTGCGCAAGGCGGCGCTCGCCGGGATCGGGCTCGTCTGCGCCAAGGTCTTCCTCAGCGACATGGCCGAGCTGACCGGCATCCTCCGCGCGCTGTCCTTTATCGGGCTCGGCGGCGTGCTCATCGGCATCGGCTACGCCTATCGCCGCCTCCAGCCGGCCGCTACATAAAGCTGTACGGATCGACGTCGACCTGGAGCCGCGCCGCGCCGGCGAAGCGGACCCGCCCGACCCAGTCGCGCAGCACCGCCTGGAGATTGACGTCGCGCCCGGCCTTGACGAGGAGCCGCCGCCGGTGCCGCCCGCGCAGCACCGAAAGCGGCGCCGGCGCCGGACCCAGCACCTCGACCCCCGGCAGATGCGGGCTGGCGCGGGCCAGCGCCCGCGCGGCGAAATCGGCCGCCTCGGCATCCGGGCCGCTGACGATCAGCGCCGCGAGCCGGCCGAATGGCGGATAACCGGCCTCGCGCCGCGTCGCCGCCTCGGATTCGAGAAACCGGTCGCGGTCGCCGGCGACGAGCGCCTGCATCACCGGCTGCTCGGGCATATAGGTTTGCAGCAGCACCCGCCCCGGCCGTTCCTCGCGCCCGGCCCGGCCGCCGACCTGGTGCAATAGCTGATAGGTCCGCTCCGCCGCCCGGAGGTCGCCGCCGCCGAGGCCGAGATCGGCATCGACCACCCCGACCAAGGTCAGCATCGGAAAATGGTGCCCCTTGGCGACGATCTGCGTGCCGATCAGCAAATCGTAGCGATGCGCCGCCATCGCCTCGGCGAGCTCCCCGGCGGCGCGCGGGCCGAAGAGCTGGTCGCTCGCCATCACCGCGATTCGCGCCTCCGGGAAGCGCGCCGCGACTTCCTCCTGCAATCGCTCGACGCCCGGCCCGCACGGCACCAGCGTCCCCGCCGCCAGGCATTCCGGGCAAAATCCCGGCACCGGCGCGGCATAGCCGCAATGGTGGCATTGCATCCGCCGCACGAGCCGGTGCTCGACCAGCCACGACGAGCAGTTCGGGCACTGGAAGCGATGCCCGCAGCCGCGGCACAGCACCAGCGGCGCATAGCCCCGCCGGTTGAGGAAGAGAAGCGCCTGCTCCCGGGTTTCCAGCGTCTTCCTCAGCGCCGCGACCAGCGGCGGCGACAAAAACCGCCCGGGCTCGCAGATCTCCCGACGCATGTCGACGAGCGACATCTCGGGCAGCGCCGCCTCGGCGTGGCGGCGCGGCAGCGCGACGCGGCGATAGCGCCCGCGCGAGACGTTGACCACGGTCTCCAGCGACGGCGTCGCCGAGACCAGCACGATCGGGATTTTCGCCAGCGAGGCGCGCAGCACCGCCATGTCGCGCGCCTGGTAGCAGACCCCCTCCTCCTGCTTGTACGAATGGTCGTGCTCCTCGTCGACGACGATCAGCCCCAGCTCCGAAAACGGCAGGAACAGCGCCGAACGCGCCCCGACGACGATGCGCGCGCCGCCATCGGCGACTGCCCGCCAGGTGTCGCGCCGCGCCGGCGGCGGCACGTCGGAATGCCATTCCGCCGGCACCGCGCCAAACCGCCGCCGGAACCGGTCGAGCCACTGCGCCCCGAGCGCGATCTCCGGCAGCAGCACCAGCACCTGCCGGCCGGCGGCGAGCGCGGCGGCGATCGCGGCGAAATAGGTCTCGGTCTTGCCCGAGCCGGTGACCCCGTCGAGCAGGGTGACCCCGAACCCGCCGGCCTCGACCGCCGCCACCAGCTTTTGCGCCGCCGCCGCCTGGTCCGCCGACAGCATCGGGCCCGGCGCCTCCCAGTCGGGCGCCGCCGGCGCGACACGCGAGGCCGGCACGAGCCGCTCCTCGGCCCAGCCGAGCCCGATCAGCCCCCGCACGACCCCGGCCCCGACCCCGGCGCGCTGCGCCAGTTCGGCGACCGACCCGGCGCCCTCGGCCAACGCCGCCAGCGCCCGCCGCCGCGCTCCGGTCAGCGCCTTCGGCGGCTCGGCGAGCACGGCGATCCCGGCCTCGGTCGGCGCGCAGATTCGCCGGGGGCGCGGCGGCAGCAAGGCGTCGGCGACGCTCATCGTCATACGCAGCACCGCGCCCGGCGGGGCCAGCGTGTAGCCCGCCACCCGCTCGACAAAGCGGCGCAGCTCCGGCCGCATCGCCGGGGTCGGAAGCACCCCCGCGAACGGCTTTAGCCGATCGGCCGGCAGCACCTCCCCTTCGGCTTCGTCCCATACGACACCGACCAGCTCGCGCGGCCCGAGAGTCACCGAAACAAAGCTTCCCGGCGGCGGCATCGGCGCCCCTTCGGACACCGCGTAGTCGAGCGGCTCGGGCAGCGGCAGCGGCAGCATTACCCGAATGCGCCGCCCCCCGGCGGGCGCGGCGAGGCCGGTCATGCTGGCGGGGTCGTCGGGCATCGGCTACACTCGCGCGCAGGCCGGCGGGCCGCAAGCCCGGCGTCGGAAGACCCGTCCCGGCCGTCAAGCTGAGTTTTTAGGTGCCGAGTTTATGCCCGATCGCCCGCGCGACCACTCCAAGGCAGGACCCGCCCGCCGGTTGATCCCGGAGGCGCGGCCGGAGATCGACGGCGCCGACGTGACGGCCTATCTGCGCGACCACCCCGATTTCCTCGACGAGCATCCCGAGGCGCTGCGCCTCCTCCACGCACCGACCCGCGAAATCGGCGCCGGCGTCGCCGACTTCCAACATTTCCTCCTCGAAAAGCAGCGCCGCGAGCTCGCCGAGCTGACAGCCGAGCACAGGACGCTGATCACCGCGAGCCGCGGCAACCTCGCGAGCCAGGCCCGCATCCACAAATCGGTGCTGGCGATCCTCGCCGCGCCGAGCTTCGAGCAGCTGTTCCAGACCGTCACCACCGACCTCGTCGTGCTGCTCGACGTCGACGCCGTGACGATCGCCGTCGAGAGCGACGCCAAGGGGCCGCGGCCGATCATCGGCGGCATCCACCTGTTGCGCCCCGGCACGGTCGACGAGCTGCTCGGTCTCGAAAAGCCGGTCTCGATGGCCGCCGGCATCGTCGGCGACCCGGCCCTGTTCGGCAGCGCCGCGGGCCTCGTACGGTCGCAGGCGCTGTTGCGCCTCGCCTTTGGCAAGGCCAACCCGGCCGGGCTCCTGTGCATCGGCACCCGCCGGGCGGGCCGCTTCCACCCGGGCCTCGGCACCGAATTGCTGGGCTTTCTCGCGCGCGCGCTCAGCATCACCATCTCGCAATGGCTGAAGCCCCGGTAGCCCCGGCGGCCAAAGCGTTCCCCCCGACGCCCGAACCCCTGCCGCTGGCCCGTTTCGCCGCCGCGCCCGATTTGCGCGCCGCGATCGGGCTCTGGGCCGCGTGGCTCGCCGGCGAGCGCCGCGCCTCCCCGCATACGGTCGCCGCCTATGGCCGCGACCTTGCCTTCTTCCTCGACTTCCTCGCCGAGCATCGCGGCGAGCGCGCCGACCTGGCCGCCATCGCAAGCCTCGCCCCCGGCGATTTCCGCGCCTATCTCGCCCGCCGCGCCGGCGACGGCATGGAGCGGACCTCGATCGCGCGCGGCCTCTCGGTGATCCGCGGCTTCGTCAAGTTTCTCGACCGCCGCGACCTCGCCGCCAACACCGCCCTCGCCGCGCTGCGCGCGCCCAAGCTGCCGCACAGCGTGCCGAAGCCGCTCAACGTCGCCGACGCGGTCGAGGCGGTCGGCGCCGTCGCCGAGCTGACCGCCAGCGAATGGCAGGGCAAGCGCGACGCGGCGGTGCTGGCGCTCCTCTACGGCTGCGGCCTGCGCCTGTCCGAGGCGCTCGGCCTCAGCCGCGGCGAGGCGCCGCTCGGCGAGGCGCTGACGATCACCGGCAAGGGCCGCAAGCAACGCCTCGTCCCGGTGCTGCCCGCCGTGCGCGACGCGGTCGCCGACTACCTTGCCGCCTGCCCCTACCGCCTCGCGGCGGACGGCCCGCTCTTTATCGGCGCCCGCGGCGGCCCGCTGCACCCGCGCCTCGTCCAGGGCAAGATGACCGCGCTGCGCGGCTTTCTCGGCCTCCCCGAGACCGCGACCCCGCACGCGCTGCGCCACAGCTTCGCGACGCATCTTCTCGGCGGCGGCGGCGACCTCCGCGCGATCCAGGAGCTGCTCGGCCACGCCAGCCTCTCGACGACCCAGCGCTACACCAGCGTCGACACCGCCCACCTGCTCGCCGTCTACGAGGCAGCGCACCCGCGGGCGCGGAAGTAAACCCCTCTCCCGCATGCGGGAGAGGGTGCCCGAAGGGCGGGTGAGGGCTGCCCGCGCCGAACCCTCACCCTGTTCGCCGCGCGAACTGTCCCTCTCCCGCAAGCGGGCGAGGGACCGAGCATTACCCCAGCACGCTAACATCGTCGTTGTTGACGAGGTCGGGCACGGTCCAGCCGTCGAGGTCGTATTCGGCCATGCACGATTCGGCGAATGCCTTCCATTTTGCCGCCTGCCCGGTTGCGTTCGCGCCCAGTATCGCGAAGCGGCGAATTTCCTCATGGCTGCCGGAGTAGTTCACCTCGTAGAGCTCGTGCCGCGCGCCGAATTCGGTGCCGATCGAGTCCCATAGGAGCTTCATCAGCTTGACCCGCTCGACCGCGGTGACGCCGCCCGAGCCGCGCACATAGAGGTCGAGGTACTTGCGCACCTCGGGGTTGGCGAAGTCGCGGGCGTGCGAGTTGAGATAGATGAGGCTCGACGCGACGGTCTTCTCGATCTGGTGCTTGATCTGCACATAGGCGTCCGGGGCCAGCACGTGATAGGCCGCGCCGGCATTGGCGTTGGGTAAGACATAGCCGCCGGCCCACGGATCGGGGTTGCGCGCCATCGCGTCCGACAGCGCCCACATGCAATGCCGCCAGGTGATGACCTCGCCGATATTGGCCTCGACCCCGCGGAACCCGCTCGTCCCCGCGGTCTCGGCCGCCTTGATCATCAGCCCGGTGATGAAGTCGAGCTTGACCGCCAGCCGGGTGCAGCCCTGGAACTGGAAGCGCGGGACGAACCCGCTGCGCGGGAAGAAGGTGTTGGCCTTCTCCATGTCGCCGTAGACAAAGATGTTCTCCCAGGGGATGAACACGTCATCCATCACGAAAATCGCGTCGTTTTCGTCGAGCCGGCTCGACAGCGGGTAGTCGAACGGGCTGCCGAGCACGGCGGCGCGCTGCTCGTTCGACACCCGGCAGATAAACTTCACCCCCTTCGCGTTGGTCGGCACCAGGAACACCAGCGCGAAATTCCTGTCCTGGATCGGCAACAGCCCGACATGCGCGACAAAGGTGAAATGCGTCAGCGCCGAGCCGGTCGCCACCACCTTGGCGCCGGTGACGTGAATCCCGGCATCGGTCTCCTTGGTGACGTGCGCGTAGATGTCGGTCGGCCCGCCCGGCGCCCCCGGCGCCATGTTGCGGTCGACCGGCGGGTGCACGATCGCGTGGTTGACATAGGGCACCCGCTCCTGGCTGTAGCGGTACCAGTGCCGCGCATTGGCTTCGTAGGGCGAATAGAATTCGGCGTTGGCGCCCAGCGTCGCGAGAAACGCCGCCTTGTAGTCGGGCGACCGGCCGAGCCAGCCATAGGTGAGGCGCGCCCAGCCGGCGATCGCCTCGCGCGCGGCGACGAGGTCGTCGGCATTGCGCGGGGCGGCGAAATAGCGGTGCGTGAACCCGCCCCATTCGGTCGGGCAGGTCAATATGTTGCGGCCCTCGTCGTGGTCCTTGTGCAGCGCGTCGTAGAGCCGCGCGATCATCCGCGCCGTGTTGCGGAAGGCCGGGTGCTCGGTGATCTTCCCGACCCGCTCCCCGTAAATCCACACCTCGCGCCCGTCATCGAGGCTGTCGAGATATTCCTGTCCGGTATACGGCAGAACGGCCATCGGCGCCTCCCTCGAAGATTATTCGATCACCTCTCCGGCGCGCGCCAAGATCGCGGGCGGCACCGTCAGCCCCAGTGCTTTCGCGGTTTGCAGGTTCACGGTCAGCGCGAATTGCGCGCCGTGCTCCACCGGAATGTCGCCGGGCGGCACGCCTTTCAGGATTTTATCGACGGCGACGGCGGCGCGCTGATAGCGGTCGTCGGCCTCGGTGTACGAAAACAGGCACCCGTCGGCGACGAGGAGACGCGACAGGCAGGCCGTCGGCAGGCGGTGCCCAAGCGCCTGCGCCATGACCGGATTTCGCTGGTCGATCAGAAACTGGTCGCCGAGGATCAGCACCGCGTCGACCCGGCTCGCGGCCATCGCCGCAAAGGCCGCGGCGATGTCGCCGGCCTCCGCGACCCCCTGCGGCACCACGGTCATCTCCAACGCCTCCGCGGCCCTCTGGTGCTCGGCGACAAACACCGGGAAATAGTCGGGCGGCATGTTCCGGGTGTGATAGAGCAATCCAAGGCGGCGCACCCGGGGTGCGATCTGCTGCAGGATTTCGAGGCTCTTGGCCTCGGCCAGCTCGATCGCGAAGCCGGTGACGTTGCCGCCGGGATGGGCGAGGCTGGCGACGATCCCGCGCCCGACCGGGTCGGCGGCGCCGCCGAAGACGACCGGGATCGTTCCCGTCGCCCGCTTGGCCGCGAGCGTCGCGGCGGTTCCGGACGTGACGATCGCATCGGGCTTCAGCGCCACCAGCCCGGCCGCCGCCGCGTCGAGCCGGTCGGTCCGTCCCGCCGCGTCGCGCGTCTCGATCTGGAGATTGCGGTCCTCGACGTAGCCGAGCTCGCGCAAGCCGGCGCGCAGCGCTTCGAGGCCCTCCGGCGTCGAGCCGTCGGCGTCGCCGAGCCACAGGAAACCGATCCGGTAGACCCGCGCCTCACCCTGCGCCGCCGCGAAAAGCGTCGCCAGGCACAGCAGCAGCGCGACGGCGAGCCGGCGCCGCATCGGCGTTATTTGCCCGCGGCCTTCCTTTCGAGGATGCGCGCGTGCAGGTTGTTGACGATCATCCCGGTCAGCCGCTCGTTATGCATGAACAGCCGCTGGCCGATCGGATACGGGTCCTGGGCGGTCACGGCGACCGGCTCGCGCAGGATCTCGTCCGGCGTGACCCCGCGCTCGACAAAGCGGCCGATATAGCCGATCCAGTTTTCGACGATCTGCGCCTGCTCCCCGAGATAGGCCTTGCCGCAGGGCTCTCCGTGGCCCGGGATGATCGTCTCGACATCGAGCGCCTCGATGCTGCGGAGCGCCGCCAGCCACTCCCACGGGTCGCATTCCTGCAGCCACGAGCGCGTCTTGTGAAAGACGTTGTCGCCGGTGAACACGACCCCCTCCTCGGGCACGTGGACCGAGGTTTGCGGCGCGGTGTGGCCGGGATGGTGGATGATGTTGAAGGTGTGGTCGCCGACATGCAGCGTCAGCCCGTCGGTGAAGGTCACGGTCGGGCCGTGCGGGTCGGCATAGTCCGGGTGGCCGACCAGCCATACGCTGTCCGGGTCCTGCTGCTTGTAGCGCTCGCGCTTGTCCTCCATCGAGCCGAACGCGCCGAGATAGCGCTCGAAGCATTCCTGGAGCTTGACCTGCCCGACAACCGGCACGTTCGGGAAATAGGCGTTGCCCGAGATATGATCGCCATGCGGCTCGGTGTTGATCAGGTACCGGATCGGCGCCTTCTCTTCCATCATCTCGCGCCAGCGCACCGCGTCGATCGGCTGCTGCGGCGAGTCGATCATCACATAGCCGTCGCTGGTCTCGACAAAGCTGGGATTGCAGCCGGCGAAATAGATTTCGCTGAAGCTGTTGCGTCCGACCCTGCGCATCGACCCCTCCGCCCTGGTCCAGACCGCGAAGTCTCGTCGATTAGCCCCGGCGATGGCAAGGGACCGTTATCCCTGCGCGATGCCATGCTGGATGGCGATCCGCACGAGATCGGCCGTGCGGGGGGCGCCGAGCTTGGCCTTGATCTGGCCGCAGGTATTGGCCACGGTCTTGTAGCTGATGCCGATCGTGTCGGCGATCTGGTGGAGGCTGCTCCCGTCGCCGAGGAGACGCAGGATTTCGAATTCCCGCGGCGACAGATCGTGCAGCGGGACGCCCGGCGCGGGGATGTTTGCCAGCGCGAGTTCCTGGGCGATCTCGTGCTCGATGTATCGGTGTCCGGCGGCGACCCGCCCGACCGCTTCGAGGAGCCGGTCGGCCGGCGCGTTCTTGCTCATGAACCCGGCGGCGCCGGCTTGCAGCGCCCGCCGGGCATAGATCGGCTCGCGGTGCATGCTCAGCACCAGCACGCGCACGGCCGGGTTTTCGGTCCGCAGCCGGCCGATCACCTCCAACCCGCCGATCCCGGGCATGCTGAGATCGAGCATGACCAGCTCGGGCTGGTATTCCCGGAAAACCCCCAGCGCTTCGCGCCCGCTCGCCGCCTCTTGGACCTGGTACTCGGGTTCGCCGGCAAGCAGCCGCCGCAGGCCCGCGCGCACGATCGGATGGTCGTCGACGATGAGGATTTTCATACCAGCTCGCGCTGCGGCCGATAGGGCAGCGTCGCCGTCACCGTAAGCCCGCCGCCGGGCTTGTTGCCGAGCGTCAGCCGCCCGCCCAGCGCCCTGACCCGCTCCGCCATGCCGCGCAAGCCGAAGCCGGGGCTCGATGCGTCGGGCATGCCGGACCCGTCATCGGCGATCTCCAGGAAAATCTGGCCGCGCTCGGCGGCGCATTCGACCCGGACCGCGATGCTCGCCGGCCGGCCGTGGCGCAGGGCGTTGCTGAGGCATTCCTGGACGACGCGATAGATCGTCGTGTCGACAAGCTCGCCGAGCGCGTCGCAACCCGGCGCCACCGTGACGCGGAAATCGATATCCGGGTGCCGCCGGCGCCAGAACTGGATCATGTTGTCGATGGCGTCGGGCAGCCCGAACTCGGCGAGCCCGACCGGTTGCAGCCGGCGCACGGCGCTGTGCAGCTCCCGCTGCACATGCTCGACCGCCTCCCCGATCAGGCGGAGATGCTCCGGCGCCTCCGCCGCGCGCCCCTCTCTCAACAGGCGCGAGACCGCGTCGGTGTCGATATTGATCGCAAACAGATGGGGGCCGACCTCGTCGTGCAGATCGCGGGCGATCTCGCCGCGCTCCTGCTCCTGCACCGTCAGCAGCTGCTCGTTGAGGCGCCGGTTGTCGGCGTCCGCGGCGGCAAGCTGGCCGGCCATGCGGTTGAAATTGTCGTGCAGCCCCGACAACTCCGGGGTCAGCCTGCCGCCGACCCGCATCGTGAAATTGCCGCGGCCGATCTGCTCCAGCGCCGCGCCGAGCCGGTCGAGCGGACGCAACGCGCGCCCGATAAACAGATAGATCAAGAGGATCGTCAGCCCGCTGAACGCCAGCAGCACGATCACGGTGTTGTTGAAATCGTTCCAGACGTCGAGCGTTTCGTTATGCGGATCGGCCGCGAGCACGACCGTCGCGAAATTCCGGCCGTCGCGCAGGATCGGCACGCGCTCGGTCGTGCTCGGCACCCCGATCAGCCGCACGAACCATCCCGACGGTTCGCCAAACGGAGAGGTTTCGACCAACGGCGCGGCGGCCACCGCCGGATCGCCGGCGAGCGACACCCGAATGTGGCGGTTGCCGCGGAACAGCCCGATCAGGCGGTCGAGGTCGCGCCGCGGGTCGGGCGAGGCTTGGATGCCGGCCGCCGCATTCTCCACGGCGCGCCGGCCGACCAGAAGCGCCGACCGCATCTCGACGCCGACCGAGCCCGAGGCGTTGTAGCAGGCGATGGCGCCGGCGAGCAGGATGCTGATCACCAGGGCCAGCGCAACCAGGCCGATCAGACGCAATCGCAGGGACATCGGAGCCCTTCCACCTCGACCCTAGTCAAATCGGGAATTATTGTCCCGAATATCGGGAAATCGGACCATCGCCACACCGCGCCGTTTCAGGACTTAATGGCTAGCAGAGCATAACAAAATCGGCGGGACGGCGATGCTTGCGCGGGGAGGGTTCACGGCGGCGGCCATTATCGGGATGCTGTGGCCGTCGCTCGCCGGGGCGCAGACCGCGGCGCCGGGCGCCGAGCCCGCGCAGATCACCCTGCCGCCGGTCGAAATCATCGGCACTTCCCCCCTCGTCGCCGGGATCGGGATCGATCGCGACAAGGTGCCGTCGAACGTGCAGACGATACCGGCGCCGAATATCTCCCGGGAGGTGCCGGCGCCGCTCGTCTCGGGCCTCGATCAGCACCTGAGCAGCGTCAATCTCAACGACAACGAGGACAACCCCTACCAGCCCGACGTCCAGTACCGCGGCTTTACGGCGTCGCCCGTCCTCGGCACGCCGACCGGGATCGCCGTCTACCAGAACGGCGTCCGCCTCAACGAGCCGTTCGGCGACAATCTGACCTGGGACCTGGTGCCCGATTTCGCCATCGACCGGCTCAGCATCATCCCGACCAACCCGGTTTACGGGCTGAACGCGCTCGGCGGCGCGCTGGTCCTCGAAATGAAGAACGGGTTCAATTTCCGGGGCGGCCAGCTCGACCTGTCGGGCGGCTCGTTCGGCCAGCGCCAGTTCACCGTGCAATACGGCAAGCAGGTCGGCGATATCGGCGCCTATGTCGGCGTCAACCTGGCCCATGACGACGGCTACCGGAAGTTCTCGTCGTCGAACGTGCACCAGCTCTACGCCGATATCGGCGCGGAAGGCAGCCAGGGCAGCCTCCACTTCAACATGACCGCGGCCAACAATGTGCTCCAAGGGATCGGGCCGACGCCGATCGAGCTCGTCGACATCGACCGTACCGCCGTCTTCGTGTCGCCGCAGACCTTCCGCGACACGGTGCTGGTGCCGTCGCTGACCGCCAATTACGTCGCCAGCGGCCATCTATCGTTCCAAAGCAATTTCTACCTGCGCGGCTCGGGCCGCAAATCCTACGCCGGCAACATCACCGACGCGCAGACCTGCGATCCCTCGCTCGGCGCGATCCTGTGCCTCGGCGACCCGTTCACTCCGCTGTTCGGCACGCAGGGCGGGCCGGTGCCGGATATTCTCGGCGGGGCGACACCGGCCGAGAACGACGTGACCTCGACCACCTCGCTCGGGCTCGGAGGCTCGCTGCAGGGCACCTATACCGGCCCGGTGTTCGGCCACGAAAACCATCTCGTGGTCGGCCTCGGCATCGATCACGGCGATGTCGATTTCACCTCGACCAACGAGCTGGCGGCGGTCAACCCAGTCAACCTGACGACGATCGGCACCGGCATCGTCATCGCGCAGCCGGACGGCTCGCTCGATCCGGTCTCGGTCGAAACCACCAACAGCTATTACGGCGTCTACGCGAGCGACACGTTCAACGTGACCGACCGGCTGGCGCTGACCGTCGGCGGCCGGTTCAACGTCGCGCTGATCCACCTCGCCGACAAGATCGGCACCGCGCTCAACGGCAACGCCCGCTACAGCCGGTTCAACCCGGCAGCCGGCGCGACCTACAAGTTCCTGCCGGGCCTGACCGGGTATTTCGGCTATGCCGAGGCCAACCGCACCCCGACCGCCGGCGAGATCGGCTGCTCCGACCCGGCCCGGCCGTGCACCCTCGACGCCTTCCTCAGCGCCGATCCGCCGGGGCTGCGGCAGGTCGTCGCCCGCAATTACGAGCTCGGGCTGCGCGGCAAGCTCAAGTCCGACCTGATCGATCCGGCCGGCCGGGTCGACTGGAATATCGGTCTGTTCCGGACCGACCTCGACAACGACATCCTGACCGTTCCCAGCGCCATCATCAGCACCGGGTTTTTCCAGAACGCCGGCGCCACCCGCCGCCAGGGGATCGAGGCCGGCATCGGCTACAGGGACCCCAAATGGCGGATCACGGCCAATTACAGCCTGATCGACGCGACCTATCAGAGCGCGATTACGCTGAGCTCGCCGGACAACCCGTTTGCCGATGCCAACGGCGACATCTTCGTGCGCCCGGGCAACCGTATTCCCGGCATCCCGCAGCACCGCTTCAAGGTCAATATCGATTATTCGGTCACCGACAAATGGATTGTCGGCGGCGATCTGATCTATGCCAGCAGCCAGTACTATTTCAACGACCAGTCAAACCAAAATCCGCAATTACCCGGTTATGTCGTCGCCA
Organism: Allostellaceae bacterium; assembly: GCA_036273175.1. Lineage (GTDB taxonomy): Bacteria > Pseudomonadota > Alphaproteobacteria > ATCC43930 > CGMCC-115725 > DATARH01. Next base: position 12,884 of record DASUIE010000083.1, on the reverse strand, counting down.
ATCTTCATACGTCCTATAAGCTGACCGACAATATCGAGGTGTACGCGCTGATCAAAAACTTGTTCAACAACAAATACGCGACCTACGGCATCTTCAACAATCCCACCGCCAGCCCGCTCCCCGGGGTCCCGTTTCCGACCGACCCGCGCTTCGTCAGCGTCGCGCCCCCTCTCGCCGCCTACGGGGGCGTGACGATCAAATTCTGAGACCCTCCGAGCGCCACGAAATAGGTACCGCCACGCGCGTCCGCATCGCCGCGCGCACCAATCCGGCGACGATCGCGGCCCGCGCCGAAGCGCTCTACGAGCCAATTGCAGTAACTTAGCAGCCTCGCCTCGGAAACATTTGATTTCGCCGCCGTTTCACGCTGAGAATACGGGCACGGGAGTGCTCGCGCGCCGATCCCCCATTTCACCGCGGCGCGTGAGCGGGAGGCTCGATGTCAAGTTTGGTCGCGTCCCTGCGGCGGCTTGCCCCTGTCCTGCTGCTGGCCCTTGCCCCAGCCCTGCCGGCACGCGCCGACGATGCGCCCTCGACGCTGGTTTTGCAGTTGAGCGGTCCCGCGCAATTTCAATACGCGGGCTATTTCGCCGCGTTGTGGAAGGGGTTCTACAACGAGGCCGGGCTGCTCGTCGAAATCCGCCCGGGTTCGGCGCCCGGCCAGGGAAATGTCGATCCGGCGCATGAGGTCGCCGAGGGGCACGCGCAGTTCGGCGTCGGCTCGATGTCACTGGTGACGCGCTCCGCCCAGGGGCTGCCGCTGTTGCTGCTGGCGCCGATCTTCCAGTCGAGCGGGGTGATGATTTTTTCCCGCGCCGACAGCGACTTCGCCAATCCCGGCGCGCTGCTGAAGGCGCGGGTCGGGCGGCTGCCGGCGACCGACGTGCTCGACCTCGAGCTGGTGACCGCGTTGCAAGGCGACGGCATCGACCCCGACAAGCTCCGCTCGGTGCCGGTCGAGCCGGGGCAGGCCGCCGCCGCGCTGGCCGACCGCTCGGTCGACGCCGTGCCCGCGTCGCCGTGGAACTTCCCGTGGGCCGCGCACGCCCGCAACCTCGCCCTCAAATCCTTCAGCCCCGCCGATTACCGGGTCGAGTTCTACGGCGACACGCTGTTCACGCTGGCCCGGTTCGAGCGCGCCAATCCGGAGCTGGTAAAGAGCTTTCGCGCGGCGACGCTGAAGGGCTGGGCCTATGCGCTCGACCACGTCGACGAGATTTCCGGCCGCCTCCTCTCGGACCTGCCGCCGCCGCCCGGCATCGCCGACCCGGCCGCCTATAACAAGTATCAGGCCGAGGTCGCCAAGGCGCTGTCGCGCTACCCGACCGTCCCGTTCGGCCATTCGAGCCCCGAGCGCTGGTCGACCATAGAGGCGAGCCTCGCCAGCTCCGGCGCGCTCGTTCGCGTCGCCGACCCTGACAGCTTTGTCTACGACCCGGACGCGCGGGCGCACTGGCGCATCGACTGGCGCGACGGCGTCATCGCCGGTCTCGCCCTGCTGCTGGCCGCGGCCGTCGCCGCGGCGGTGCAACGCCGGCGGCGTCAGCCGGTCCCGGCAGCCGCGCTTTCCGGCACGCAGACGGTGGTCGCGCTGCCGCTGCCGTTGCCGGCGCCGCCGCCCGAGATCGTCGCGGGCATCGGCGCCGACACGAAACCGCCGGCCCCGCCGCGGCCGCCCGAGAAGCCGGTCACCTCGGAGCTCAACCCGGTGATCGCCGGGCTCGAGGCGGCGCTGCGCGACAAGATTCCGCTCGGCGCCAATTTCCGCCTGTCGCTCTTCCCCGAGCTGTGGCCCTGCCGCACCGACGGCGAGGCGGTCGCCGCGCTGGTGACCGATCTCGTTGGCGCCGCCGCGCCCGATCTGCGGGCCGACGACACGCTGATCGTCGGCACCCGCAACGCCGTCTTCGACCGCGTCAATGTCGACGAGTTCCCCGGCGCGCGGATCGGCGAATTCGCCCGCGTCACGATCCGCGACAACGGCCCCGGCTTTACCGAGACCCAGCTCGAACGGATTTTCGACCCGACCGCGAGCGCGCGGCAGGCGGTCGCCGCGTCATGGCCGGCGATGGCGAAGCTCGGCGGCTATGTCCGCGCCGAGAGCGCCCAGGGCGTCGGCACCGCGATTCACCTTTATTTCCCGCGCGTTGCGGAGTCGTCCGCCTCCGCCAGGCGGGCCGATGAGCCGATCGCGCCGCCGCGGCGCTACAGGGCCAGCGGGTCCAGGCCGACCCAGCGCCGCTCCCGGTCGCTGCGGTAGCACGCCTCGGCGAGCTGCACGCTCTTCGCCCCTTCCAGCAGCGGCGACGGAAACGGCCCGTCCTCGGCGACGTGGCGCAGGAACAAATCCCAGCCGGCCCGGTACGAATTCTGGAACGGGTCGAGGTCGGGCATCTTCTGCCACTGCCCGTCGAAATCCATCGCCTGCGGCTTTTCCGGGTCGAAAAACGGCCGCGGCGTCGCGATCAGCGGCTGCACCCAGCAATCGTGCAGCCCGCAGATCGCCGAGGCGGCGGTGCCGTCGACCTGGATCTGCAAGAGGTCGTCGCGCTTGACCCGGCTCGCCCAGGACGACCCGACCTGCGCCAGCACCCCGCCCGCCAGCTCGAAAATCGCGAAGGCATGGTCCTCGACATCGACCTTGTAGGACTTGCCGGCCTCGTCGATGCGGTCGGGCTGCGCCGTCATGCGCCGACACGACACCGCCTCGATCGGCCCGAGCAGCCGGTCGAAGATGTAGCGCCAATGCGCGAACATATCGAGGATCAGCCCGCCGCCGCCCGCCCGCCGGTAGTTCCAGCTCGGCCGCTGCGACGGAATCAGCGTTCCGTCGAACACCCACCAGCCGAACTCCAGCCGGACCGATAAAATGCGCCCGAAATACTTGCTGTCGTAAAGTTTGCGCAGCTTCTTAAGCCCGGGAAGGAACAGCTTGTCCTGAACGACGCCGTTCTTGAGCCCGGCCGCGTTGGCGGCGCGGGCGAGCCCCATCGCTTCGTCGAGCGTCTCGGCGAGCGGCTTTTCGGTATAGACGTGCTTTCCGGCCGCGATCGCCGCCGAGAGCCGCGACACCCGCCCGCCGGTCGCGTTGGCGTCGAAATAGATCGCGATCGATTTGTCGGCGAGGCAGGCCTCGCGGTCAATGCTCCACGTGAGCCCGCCACTGCGCTCGGCCAGCGCCGCCAGCTTCTCGGGGTTGCGGCCGAGCAGCACCGGCGCCGGCATCAGCCGCTCGCCGCTCTTCAGCAAGAGCCCGCCCTCGCCGCGGATCGCCAGCAGCGCCTTCAGGTGCTGCGTCGTGCCGAGCCGGCCGGTCGCGCCGTCGACGACGATCTTGATCTCAGCCATGCCCCAACCTAACCATGATCATAGGCGCGCTCCCCATGCGTGGCGAGGTCGAGCCCCGCATTTTCGTCGTCGGCGCTGATCCTGAGCGGGGTGAACAGGGCGAGCGCCTTGATCAGCACGAAGCTGACCAGCGCCGCCCAGACCACCGCCGCCGCGACGCCGGTGAATTGCGCCTGGAATTGCCCGGCCATGTCCATCCCCCGCGCGTAGCCGACGCCGCCCAAGGCCTCGCTCGCGAACAGCGCGACCAGGAGCGAGCCGAGGATGCCGCCGACCCCGTGCACCGCGAAAACGTCGAGCGTGTCGTCGATCTTGAGCCGCCGCTTGATAAAGGCGGTGGCGAGAAAACACACCGCGCCGGCCGCGACGCCGATCGCCAGCGCCCCCATCGGCCCGACATAACCCGACGCCGGCGTGATCGTCGCCAGCCCCGCGACCGAGCCGGTGACGATGCCGACCGAGGTCGGCTTGCCGCCGGCCCAAACCCATTCGATCGCCATCCAGGTGAGCGCCGCCGCCGAAGCCGCGCAATGCGTCGCCAGGATCGCCATCGCCGCCGAGCCGCCGGCCGCCAGCGCGCTGCCGCCGTTGAACCCGAACCAGCCGAACCACAGCATTCCCGCCCCCGCCATCGTCAGCCCGGGGCTGTGCGGCGGGATCAGATTGTCGGGGAAGCCGCGCCGCGGCCCGACCAGCACGGCGCAGACGAGGGCCGAAATCCCCGCCGTCGTGTGCACGACGATGCCGCCGGCGAAATCGATCGTGCCGCGCTCGGCGAGCCAGCCGTGGCCCCACACCCAATGCGCGACCGGGGCGTAGACCAGCGCCAGCCAGCCGATCGCGAACAGGATCAGGAACGGAAACGAGATGCGCTCGGCGAAGGCCCCGACGATCAGCGCCGGGGTGATTACCGCGAAAGTCATCTGGAAGAGCGCGAACGCGCCTTCCGGCACCGTCCCGCCCGCGAGCACGGCGTCGAGATGCTGCAGGAACATCCGCCCGCCGCCGCCGACAAACGGCCCGCCGGTGTCGAAAGCCAGGCTGTAGCCGAACACGACCCACAGCACCGAGACGACGCAGCACAGCACGAAGCAGTGCATGAAAACCGACAGCAGGTTCCGCGCCCGCACCAGCCCGCCGTAGAACAGCGCCAGCCCCGGCAGGGTCATGAACAGCACCAGAGCCGAGGCCGTCAGCACCCACGCCGTATCGCCGGCGCTGACCGCCGTCGCCGCATTGCTCATCGCGATGGTTCTCCCCCTCTTGCGGGGGCGACCATACCTTATCGCGCCAGCCTCACCGCCTATTTTTTAGGCGGTTTCGCTCTCCCGTCATCGCCTCATCCAGCAAGTCTCGCGACAACTGCGCATGGCGGCGGGCGAAGCCGCGCGAGGTGAGCCCGTCCTCGATCATCCGGCGCTGGGCGCGCTCGACCATCTTTGCCGATGTCTCATCCCGGGCGACCGCCTTAATAGCTTCCCGCATCGCGTCGGGATCGGATGCCGGCGCGTAACGCAGCTCCCGTTCCGAGAAATATCCCCGCATTCCACCGAGATCGGTCACCACCACCGGCACGCCGAAGATCGTCGCCTCCTCGACGACGGTAATCCCAGATCCGTGCAGATTGGGCTTTAGCGCCAGCGCCACGACATCGGCCCAGCGGTAAAGTTCGAGGTATTCGGCATTGGTTTTCGGGTGGATGACGGCCACGTTGGCACCGAGTTTTATCCGGGCCGGAAGGCGCGGTGCGACGATGCGGAGTTCCGCGTCGGGCCAATCGCGGATCGCGGCGATGAGGGTCGCCCAGTCGCGATGGCGGTCGGCGCCCGCGGACAGGACACGGATGGGACGGTGGGCATGGCACGGGCGGGAGGCCATCATCTCCTCGGTCCCGATCCCGAACGGCATGAAGATCGCGCGCTGCCGCGGGAACAGCGCATTCGCGAGTTTCAACGCCGCCTCGGAATGCACCGTCAGCACGGCCGCGTCGGCGATCAGCTTGCGATAAAGCCACCGCTTGAACAGCGACAGCCGCGGCCAGGAATCAAACAGCCAGATGCTCTGGGCAATGACCTTGGGCCGCTGTTTTCCGCGATACCAGCGCAGCAGCAGCAGGATGGCGAGATACTGGGACTCGGTGCCGGTCCAAATAATCTCCGCGGCACGAAGCCCGCTTCGGTTGCGCCAGGCATGGACAAGATCGAAGCCCAGCACCAGCCGGACCCCGAGCCGGCACGCGGCGCCGAGGGGACCTTCGCAGCGGTCTTCCGAATATTCAACGACGCAGCCATCGTGTCGCGCCAAGCCAAACCCGTATGGCAGGCGCTCATTGAGGCCGATAATGTCGCCGCGTTTCCATCGGGCCTGCCATTGCGCGGCGCCGAAGCCGCGCGCCAGGTGGACGAAAACGCGAATAGTCGGTGTCGTCGAACCGGTCGCCACGATGCCCCTGCCCCCGACATGCGCCCTCGGAGCTAACAATTTTCACCGGCTGCCGATCCCGAGCCGGAACCAAGGCTTCGCGGCGATATTTGCCGACGTAGAGGGGGCGCGATTGCTGCGACCGTCGCTGATCGGAAAGGCCATCCGCCGTGCCGCCGCGCGCGCGGCGGAATGGCGCTACGACCGGGCTTTGGGCATCGACACCGGCGGCGAAATCCTGGGCAAGCGGCTGATGCTGAGACCCGACGGTAAGGGCTACGCCGGCACGCCGCCGACCATCGCCGACCGCCTGATCGGAACGGTGGCCGACCGGGCGCGCGGCTTTACCTTTGTCGATTACGGGGCCGGAAAGGGGCGGGTGCTGCTGATCGCCGCCGGATACGAGTTCGGCCGGGTTGTCGGGATCGAGTTGTCCGAGCCGCTGATCCGCATCGCCGCGACCAACATCGCCGCCTATGCGCGCCACCGGCCCGACCTCGTCCCGATCGAATTGGTGCAGGCCGATGCGGCCGATTGCGAATTGCCGCCCGCACCGTGCGTGCTGTTCTTTTACGATCCGTTCGAGGAAAGCCTGATGGAGCGTATCGGCCGGCGCGTCCTCGACTCCTTCGGCGCCAACCCGCGCAAGATCTTTGTCATCTATTACTCGCCGGCATACGGGCATGTCTTCGAGGCGCCGTTCATGCGACGCCTCGACGTCACCGATTTGCCAGGCGGCGCGATGAACCGCTACGGCCGGCCGACCGCCTCGATCTTCGAAACGCTGCCGTGACGCGCTAACCCGCCGCCGCGACGATCGACTCGCGCACGACCTCGACGATGCGGTCGATCGTCGCCTCGGGGGTCATCAGCGGCGGGGCCAGGCAGATCGTGTCGCCGATCGCCGGGTCGAGGCCGCCGGCGCGCGGGCGCAGGAGGATGCCGCGGGCCATCGCCTCGCGCGCGACCTTGGGGCCGATCCCGAGCGCCGGCTCCTTCGATCCCTTATCCCGGACGAGCTCGACCGCCGCCATCATCCCGAGGCCGCGCACCTCGCCGACATTCGGGAGGTTGCGCAATTCCTCCAGCCCGCCGAGGAGCCGCTTGCCGACCCGCTCGGCGCGCGCCGGCAAATCCTCGTCCTCCATGATCTTGAGGTTGGCGAGGCCGACGGCGCAGCACACCGGGTGCCCCGAATAGGTCGCCGCGTGCATGAACTTGCGGTCGGCCGGCGCGCTGAGGATCGCGTCATGCACCCGTTTCGACGCGATGACGCCGCCGAGCGGCAGATACCCGCTGGTCACGCCCTTGGCGAACGAGACGAGGTCGGGCTCGACCCCCCAATGCCCGAGCGCGAACCACTTGCCGGTGCGGCCGAACCCGGTGATCACCTCGTCGGCGATCAGCAGGACGTCATGGCGGTCGCAGATCTCGCGCAGCTTTGGGAAATAGGTGTCGGGCGGGACGATGACGCCGCCGGCGCCCATCACCGGCTCGGCGATCACGGCCGCGACCGTGTCGGCCCCCTCGGCGAGGATCGCCTTCTCGACCGCCTCGGCGGCGCCGACCCCCGGTTCCTCGTTGCCCTGCCAGCGATAGGCGTAGGGCGGCGCGACCTGAAGGAAACCGGGCACCATCGGCCCGAACATCTTCTGATAGGCCGCCATTCCGGTCGCGCTCATCGCGGCCATCGTCACCCCGTGATAGGCGTGGATGCGCGAGATGATCTTGGTCTTGTTCGGCTTGTCCTGGATTTTCCAGTAGTACCGCGCGAACTTGAACGCGCTTTCGTTCGATTCGGCGCCGGCGGTCGTGAAATACACCGCCGCGCTGTTGCCGTAGGCGTGGCTGACGATTTTCTCGGCGAGGCGGATCGCCGGCTCGTTGGTCTGGCCGACATAGGCCGAGGCAAAGCCGATCTTCCTCATCTGCGCGGCGGCGGCATCGGCAAGCTCGCCGCGGCCATGCCCGATATTGACGTTCCACAGCCCGGACAGCCCATCGACGACGCGGCGCCCGTCGGCGCCGATCAGCTCGCACCCCTCGCCGCGCTCGATGAAAAACGGCGCCTGGTGGTCGTCCGGATGATGCAGCGGGTGCACCAGAACGCGGCGGTCGATATCGAGCAGATCGTTGATGCCGTCCATGTTTTCCTCCATGCCCCGCCGCGGGATCAGCACGATCCCCCTAACCTAGGATTACCGGTTCGGCAGGTCGAGCGGGTAAATCGGGCGGCGCACATTCTTGAAGGTGAGCTGCCCGTAATCCGAGGTGCACACCCCGACCCCGGCGCATTCGACGACCGCCTTGGCGACCTTGCCGAGCCCGGCGCGCCAGTGGATGCGGCTCTTCAGCATCACATAGCGCTTCTGCATCGGGTCGATCCCGAGCGAGAGGAGGCAGTTGACGTCGTTCGGCTCGACATGGCGCGAGATCAGCGCGACCTCGACCCTGCCGGTATCGATGACCACCGACGGCCCCATATCCATCCGCACGCCGCGCCCCATCGGCCCCTTGTTGCGGAACCGGCCGCTGGAGATCGTCTTGACCCGCCCCGTGATCGTCAGCGGCGGGCTCGGGTCGGGGATTTGCGGCATCGCCATCTTGCCGCCGACCGACAGCGTCACCTCGGCGCCGATCCCGGCCGCGATCGCCGCTTGCACCGACTCGGGGTCGTAGATCGCGAAGGCGGCGACATTGTCGAGCCCGGCATCGAGGATCGCCTTTAAGACGACCGTCGTGTCCATCGTCCCGCCCGAGGCGCAATTGTCGTAATGGTCGAGGAGCACGACCGGCCCATCCCCAGCCGCCGGCACCGCCTGAGCCCGCTTCAACGACTGGGCGAGCGGCTCGAGCTTGTAGACGAAATCCTCGCGCCCGACCCAGGCCCGGTCGAGAAGCTCGTCGCGCATCCGCTCGGCGAGGTCGCGGTCGCCGTCGGTGACGACGACGGCGCTGAGCCCGGCATTGGAAATGTCGGCATGCGGGAACCCGGTGAAGAGGCTCGCCGCCAGCGCCCCCTCGCCGATCAGCGCCGCGACCCGCGCCTGCAGCGCCGCGTTCGGCTCGTCGTCCGACCCCTGTTTCATCACATGCGGCAGCATCGGCACATTGCCCCAGGCGATCACCGGCCGCACCTCGCCGCGCATCGTCCGCAAGAGCACCTCACCGGCGCGCTGCGCCGTCTCATAGGTGTCGATATGCGGATAGGTGCGATAGCCCGAAACGACCGTCGCGTTCTCGACCATCGCCGGGTAGAGGTTGGCGTGCATGTCGTAGCTGACCGCGATCGGCACCGTCGCGTCGATCGCGCGGATGCGGCGCAACAGCTCGCCCTCGCCGTCATCGAGGCTCTCGGTCACCATCGCCCCGTGGAGGTCGAGCATGATGCCGTCGAACCCGCCCTTCGCGACCGCGTCACAGATATGCCCGGCGATATGCTCGAACGCGTCGTCCTCGACCGGCCGCGACGGCGGCGCGCTCGCCGCGATCGGCAATACCACCTCGGCCTTCTCCCGCGCCGCGAGGTCGAGATAGGCTCCGAGCCCCGACCCGGTCCCGCGAAACGCCGCCACCGCCGCCTCGCCGTAGAGCGGTCCCGGCCCCCTTCCGTCCGAAGAACTTGGGCCGAACCGCGCGAGCGGGGTCGGCACCGGCGAGAAGGTGTTGGTCTCGTGCTTCATCATCGCGATCAACAGGCGCATCGGAGGCTCCCGGCAGGGTCGCCCGAACCATACCGCCGCCGCGCCGCCTCGACAGCCGCGAAGTTATGGCTATATTGATGGCCATGCCGAGATACAGCGTCGCCGATGCGAAGAATTCGCTGCCCCGCCTGATCGACCGCGCGCGCGACGGCGAGGAGGTCATCATCACCCGCCGCGGCCAGCCGGTAGCCGAAATTCGCCCGCTCGCCGCGCAGCCGGTGGCGCCGGTGGGCACTACCGCCTGGCTTTTCGCCCGCACCCGAGCCCGGCCAAAAGTCGATATAACCTCGGTCGAGCTCCTCGACCTGCTCTACGAATCCGACCAGGATTGAGCGCCTATCTCGACGCGAGCGTGCTTTTACCCGCCCTGATCGATGAGCCGACCAGCGCCGAGGTGCACCGCTATCTCGATGAGCAGTCCGAACTGCTGGTCAGCGAATTTGCCGCGGCAGAGGTCGCGTCGGGTTTGTCGCGCCTCGTCCGCATGGGACAGCTCGGGCGCGCCGACGCGGATGCGCGGCTCGACGATTTCGAGACCTGGCGCGCCGGCGTCGCGGCAGCCATCGAGTTCCAGCCGTCCGACGCCCGCCTCGCCTACCAGTACGTCCGCCGGTTCGAGCTCGGGCTGCGCGCCCCGGATGCCCTGCACCTTGCGATGGCCCGCCGGCTCGGTGCTACGATGGCGACGCTGGACCGGCGCATGGCAAGCGCCGCCGCCGAGTTCGGGGTCGCCGTGGACCTGCTCGGGCCGGGCCGCGGCTGATCCGCGCCACAATCGCCGGGAGGGACCGTCATGCAGCGCAGCACCGACCGCATCCTCACCACCCATGCCGGGAGCCTGCCGCGCGACGACGATCTCGGCGCGCTGATCCGCAAGAAGGCGCAGAACGAGGCGATCGACGAAGCCCCGTTCGCCGCCCGTGTCGACAAGGCCGTGCGCGATGTCGTCGCGCGCCAGAGCGAGGCCGGGATCGACATCGTCGGCGACGGCGAGCAGGGCCGGGTCGGCTTCATCCCCTATGTCAACGAGCGCCTCGACGGCATCACCCCGAGCCCGACCGTCGAGGCCGCGAATTACTGGGGCCTCTCGCGCGAATACCAGGCCTTCCCGGCGTTCTACGCCTGGGCCACCTCGATCGCCGGCGCCGCCGGCAACACCGGCCGCACCCGCTGGGTGTGCACCGGCCCCGTCTCCTACAAGGGCCACGCCGCGCTCCGGAAGGACATCGACCGGCTCAAGGCGGCGCTCGCCGGGCGCCCGCATGTCGAGGCGTTCATGCCGGCGGTCTCGCCGTCCAACCTCGCCAACTGGAACCGCAACGAGCACTACAAGACCGAGGAGGATTACCTCGTCGCCCTCGCCGACGCGCTGCGCGAGGAATACAAGGCGATCGTCGATGCCGGCCTTGTCCTCCAGATCGACGACCCGCTTCTCGCCTCCTATTACGTGATGCACCCCGAGGCCGATGTCGCCCAATGCCGCAAATGGGCCGCCGGCCGCATCGAAATTCTCAACCACGCACTCAGAGGCCTGCCGCAGGACCGCATCCGCTACCACACCTGCTACAGCATCAATATCGGCCCGCGCGTCCACGACATGGAGGCGAAGCACCTGGTCGATCTGTGGCTGACGATCGACGCCGGCGCGTACAGCTTCGAGGCCGCCAACCCGCGCCACGAACACGAATGGCAGACATGGGAGGGCGTCAAGCTACCCGAGGGCAAGAGCATCATCCCCGGCGTCATCACCCATTCGTCCAACATCGTCGAACACCCCGAGGCGATCGCCCAGCGCATCGCCCGCTTCGCCGGCGCGGTCGGCCGCGAGAACGTGATCGCCGGCGCCGATTGCGGCTTCGCCAGCTTCGCCTCGACCTGCGAAGTCCACCCGAGCGTGGTGTGGGTCAAGCTCCAGGCCCTGGCCGAAGGCGCGCGCCTCGCGAGCAAGGCGCTGTGGGGGTAACGGAGCCTGGCCCGGCATTGACAGTCGCCGGCATCGGACTACTTTCGATGGATGTCCGATCAAGAGGCTATTGCTGGATCGCAGGCCAAGCCCGGGGAAAGCCCGCAGCCGGCAAACATCTCGCAAGAGACGGTCGCTCGCGCAATCAGTGAACTGCGAGAGACCCTCGAGGCGTTGGAACGCGCCGCGACACCGGCCAGGTCGACCCAGCCCTCCGTCGAACGAAGCGGGATGCCGATATTCGGAAAGACGACGCAAGAGCGGCTGGTGATCCGCGATATTTGGCTCTATGCCGCTTTGGCCTTCGGGGTCGGCGCTTGCATTTCGATAGCGCTGGCGGGATTTGCGCCGGAGATTTTAGGTCTCCTGGCCTTTGTCGCAGTCTCGGGGGCTGTCATCCTGCATCTCGACACTCTTGACCGGGTCCGCCAAGCGCACCGCAAAGGTTCGTCCCCCGACCTGACGCGCATCTTCGGATAGGTCCCGGCGGCTCGGCATTGATGCGCCTCCTTCTTGCCGCCGCCGCCGTCGCCACCGCGATAGGTTCTTTTGTCATAGGATTCATCTGGGCGCCGGCGGATAGCGCGAGCGCTTTCGGGCTGGTGGTCGGGCTGATATCGGCTGTCTTGTGGGCGCTGGGCTCGATATTCGGAGCGCCGTGGAATGCCCGGCTCAATCTCTTCGCGGCTTTGCTTGCCGCCGGCTCGCTCGGCTTTCTTGCCCCGGCCGAAAAGGTATGCGCCCTTTACCACGCTCCGCTGGTTTGCCGCTAGACTTCCAGCCGCCCTCGCGTTGCCGCTGCTCGCGGCCGGCGCTTCCGCCTCCACCGCCGACCCCCGGCTCGCCGCCATCGCCGCCGAGGCGCGGCAGGTCGTCGCCGTCATCGATTGGTTCTACGTCCGGCACCGCGCCTGCCCGCAGCCGTCGCGCCCCGCCCAGCTCGACGAGCTGCGCGCCGAACTCGGCGACGGCTACTCGGCCGAGCCCAAGGGTCAGTTCACCGAAATCCGCGGCATCAGCATGGCCGAGGGCTGGCTCTATTACACCGCGCCCGACCACCCCGACCGCTGCACACTGTGGCGCAAGCTCGGCTGGGACCCGGCGCTGATCTGGCGCCGTCACGCCGGCGGCGGCGCCTGGTCCTACGACCCCGGCGACGGCACCGCCGAGCGCCCGTTCAGGCCGGCGCCGTGATCGGCCCGGCGAGGTGCCCGGTCTTGACCCAGAGCTTGCAGCCCACGGGTCCGGCCGTCGCCTTCAGCGCCCCGCCGGCCGGCAGGCGCAGCCACGACTGCGGCGCGAAGCCCTCGCCGCCCTCCGCGAACCCGCCGGCGAGAACGAGAAACTCGCCGCCGCCGGGCAGCTTGAGCGCGATCTCGGCGCCCGCCTTCCACCGTTCGAGCCGCACCGCCTCGCGCGCGTCGCCGAATAGCGGGATCAGCTCGACC
>DASUIE010000082.1:0-6465 GCA_036273175.1 Allostellaceae bacterium | reverse complement strand
TGACCTCGCCGGCGATGCCTTCGGGGGCCTCGACGACCGTCGTGTTCTGCCAGCCTTGCTGGTCCCTGTCGGCATGGCGGTGGAGGAGCACCGCGGCGCGCGGGCCGGATTGGGCGACGACGCGCTCGCTCGTCAAGTCTTCGCCGGGGCGCAGCACGCAGCCGCACACCCAGGCCGTCGCATAGAGGTCGTCCTTTGCCCGCCCCGCGTCGGTCCAGCTTTTCTGCATGCTTTCGAGCGCGCCGATCGCCCCCGGCACGTCCTGGATAAAGCATTTCCACGCGGCGCCGAGTTTCGCGGTCAGCGCCTGCGAGCGCGGGCCATAGGCCGAGACGTGCAGCGGAATCGGGTCCTCCGTGTTGAAAAGCCCGATCTCGGGGTTGAGGAACTTGATCTTGCGCTGCTTTCCCTCGACATCGGTCTCGACGATGTCGCCGGCGAGGAGGCCGTAGACGACGCGGACATATTCCTCCATGTCGGCGAGCTTCATCGCGCCGAGCCCCATCGCCCGCCGCGCCGAAAACCCGGTTCCGACGCCGAAATCGATCCGCCCCGGCGCGAGGCCGTTGAGCGTCGCGAAGGCGTTGGCGGTCACCGCGGCGAGCCGGTTCGACGGCACCAGCACCCCGGTGCCGAGCCTTATCTTCGAGGTCTTGAGCGCCGCCGCCGCCATCGACACGAACGGGTCGGCGGTAATCATCTGCGTGTCGAAAAACCACGCATGGGTAAAGCCCAGCGCCTCGGCGCGCTGCGCCACTTTCCAGGAATCCGCCGCGGTCGGTATGCCGATGCCGAAATCCATCGCTTCTCTGCCTCCCGGTTTGAGCGGAGCTTGCGATGCGCCGCCGGTTGTGACAACCAGAACGTCGAAGCTTTTCCCTGACGGAGTAGACCGGCGATGCCGCGCTATGATTTCGACCTGTTCACGATCGGCGCCGGCTCGGGCGGCGTCGCCGGCACCCGCCGCGCCGGCGCCTATGGCGCGCGCACCGCGATCTGCGAGGAGCTGCGCATCGGCGGCACCTGCGTGCTGCGCGGCTGCGTGCCGAAAAAGCTGCTGGTCTACGGCGCGCAATTCGCCGATTCCTTCGCCGACGCCGCGGGGTTCGGCTGGACCGTGCCGGAGGCGACGCACGACTGGTCCGCGCTCATCGCCGCCAAGGACAAGGAGCTCGACCGCCTTCACGGCATCTACGTCAACATGCTGAAGAACGCGAAGGTCGAGATTTTCGAGGCGCGCGGGGTCGTCGTCGATCCGCACACGGTCGAGGTCGGCGGCAAGCGCTACACCGCCGAGAACATCATGGTCGCCGTCGGCGGCTGGCCCGAGACGCCGAAAATCCCCGGCATCGAGCACGTCATCTCGTCGAACGAGGCGCTCGACCTCAAGGAGCGGCCGAACCGCATCGTCATCGTCGGCGGCGGGTATATCGCGGTCGAGTTCGCCGGCATCTTCCGCGGCCTCGGCAGCGAGGTCGTCGAGATCATCCGCGCCGACCGCATCCTGCGCGGCTTCGACGACGACGTCCGCACCGTCCTCGGCGAGGAGATGCGGCTGCGCGGCATCGACATCCGCGCGGGAACCCAAATCGCCCGCATCGACAAAGCGGGCGCCGGCTACACGGTCGCCTGCAGCGACGGCAAGACGATCGAGACCGATTGCGTCATGTATGCGACCGGCCGCGCGCCCAACACAAAGAACATGGGGCTGGCCGAGATCGGCGTCGCGATGAGGGAGAACGGCGCGATCAAGGTCGACGAGTGGCAGCGCACCAGCGTGCCGAGCATCTATGCCGTCGGCGACGTCACCGACCGCATCAACCTGACCCCGGTCGCGATCGCCGAGGGCCGCGCCATCGCCGAGACCCTCTACAACGACAACCCGATCCGGATGGACCACAAAGACGTGCCGTCGGCGGTGTTCTCGCAGCCGGCGATCGGCACGGTCGGCCTCACCGAGGAGGCGGCGCGCAAGCAATACGGCGAGATCGACATCTACCAGACCCGCTTCCGGCCGATGAAAAACACGCTGTCGGGCCGCGGCGAGCGCATCTTCATGAAGCTGATCGTCGACGGCAAGACCGACCGCGTCGTCGGCTGCCACATGATCGGGCAGGACGCGCCGGAGATCATCCAGGGCCTCGCGATCGCGGTGAAGTGCGGCGCCACCAAGAAGCAGTTCGACGCCACGGTCGGCATCCACCCGAGCGCCGCCGAGGAATTCGTCACAATGCGCGACAAGACCGTGCGGGCGCCGGAAAAGGCGGCCGCGGAGTAGCGAGGAGCCTCTTGCGGTCGCCCCGCCCCGCGATCACATTGCGGGTGCGGATGTAACGCCGTAGCCGTTGGAATCGGTCATGGACACGCTCGAACAGAACAAGACAGGCGCCAAACCCGAGGCGGAGCGGTCCGACGGGAAAAAGCCGTTGCGCGCGCGTCCGGCGAAGGGAAAGGTGGATCAAAAGGCGCTTACGGACGAGATCATCGCCCGGTTCCCGAAGATCCTCGAAGCCCTTGCAAAATGAACCGCTGTGGCTCTCCGGCGATACGGCAGTAGAGATCAATCGAAGCGTCGTATCGATCACGGGTGAGCACCATTTCCTGAGGGATGAGGGGTTGCTCGAAGGGGCTCTGGCGCGCCCGCGCAACGCGTTTGCCTACGGCGAAGAGGACATCGCCGTTTTGGCTGTGAGACTGTTGGCCGGGATCGTCCAATCTCACGCGTTTGAGCAGGGGAACAAGCGCACGGGCTTCGTGGCGATGGTGCAGTTTCTCAATCTCAACGGATTTGACGTGACGATCGAGGACTCGCAGATCTGGGCAGACGCCGTGATCGCGCTGATCGAGCATCGCTCGACCGAGGAAGACTTCGCGGCGCTGATCCGTCCTCATGTCGTCCCGCGCGACTGACCCTCAATTCGCCGCGATCGCGTGGTAGCGTCGGTCATGGTCGCGCTGACTTGGGCTGGCGGCAATCCGCTTGCCTCGCGCCCGGCATGCCGGTATAGGGTGCGCGCATGACGCAGGTCACGGGCAGTCCCGCCCGCCTCTCCGCGCGATTTTGGTACCGTCGGTACAGTCCGGCGGCCTAGGATCGCGTCTGCGTTTTCCCCGAAGCCGCCCACCCGAGGCGGCTTTCGTGTTTCATGGTATTGTCGATGCGAATGCAGCCAAGGGTGGAGCGGCCTCCAACCCGGAGGTGTTGAGCGATGACTGAGACTTGGTCCCCCACCAGTTGGCGCGGCCTGCCGATCCGGCAGGTGCCCGGCTACGCCGACGAGACGGCGCTGAAGCGCGTCGAGGACACGCTGCGCAACTACCCGCCGCTCGTGTTCGCCGGCGAGGCGCGGCGGCTCAAGGAGCGGCTCGGCGATGTCGCGGCGGGCCGGGCGTTTCTGCTCCAGGGCGGCGACTGCGCCGAGAGCTTCGCCGAGTTCCACCCCAACAACATCCGCGACATGTTCAAGGTGCTGCTGCAGATGGCGGTGGTGCTGACCTTCGGGGGCGGCGTGCCGGTGGTCAAGGTCGGGCGGCTCGCCGGCCAGTTCGCCAAGCCGCGCTCCTCCGATGTCGAGAAGCAGGGCGAGGTGACGCTCCCTTCCTACCGCGGCGACATCATCAACAGCCTCGATTTCGACGCCGCCGGGCGCGAGCCCGACCCGTCGCGGATGATCCAGGCCTACAGCCAGTCGGCCGCGACGCTCAACCTGCTGCGCGCCTTTGCCCAGGGCGGGTACGCCGACCTCCACCGCGTCCATGCCTGGAACCAGGATTTCGTCGCCGACTCGCCGCAGGGGGAGCGATACCGCGAGCTCGCCGACCGCCTCACCGAGTCGCTCGATTTCATGGCCGCGTGCGGGCTCAACTCCGACACCACGCCGCAGATCCGCGAGACCGAGTTCTACACCTCGCACGAGGCGCTGTTCCTCAGCTACGAGGAGGCGCTGACCCGGGTCGATTCGACCACCGACGAGGAATACGACTGCTCGGCTCATCTCGTGTGGATCGGCGACCGGACCCGGCAGTACGACGGCGCCCATGTCGAGTTCATGCGCGGGATCAAGAATCCGATCGGGATGAAATGCGGCCCCAGCCTCGAGATCGACGACCTGCTGCGCCTGATCGACCGGCTGAACCCCAAGAACGAGCCGGGGCGCCTCACGCTGATCACCCGCATGGGCTGGGACAAGGTCGAGGACAAGCTGCCCTGCCTGTTACGGGCGGTGAAGCGCGAGGGGCGGCAGGTCGTGTGGTGCATCGACCCGATGCACGGCAATACCACCACCGCGGCAAGCGGGCTCAAGACCCGCAATTTCGACCGCATCCTCGACGAGTTGCACAAAGCGTTCCAGGTCCATGCGGCCGAAGGCACCCATGCCGGCGGCGTGCATTTCGAGCTGACCGGGCAGGACGTCACCGAGTGCACCGGCGGCGCGCAGAAGATCAGCGAGCAGGGGCTCAGCGCCAATTACCTGACCCATTGCGATCCGCGCCTCAACGCCAGCCAGGCCCTCGAACTCGCCTTCGAGATCGCCGAGGCGCTAAAGCGGGCGCGCCGGGGCAACGGCATCCCGGGCGCCAGCCGCCTGGCCGCGAAGTAGGGGGCCGGAAAAGTGGCGTTGGACGAGGAAGCGCTGGCGGCGCGCACCGACAGCTACTTCCTCAAGACCAAGGCGATCGTCGAGCGGTTCGGCGACCGCGCCGCCACCTACGCGGTGTTCATGCGCCGCCCGGTGATCTGCACGCCGCGCCTGGCCGTCGAGTTTCTCGAAGGCCAGGCCGCCGCGCGCGGCGTCAAATTCGACATCGAGCTGATGCGTCCCGAGGGCGAGGCGGTCGGGGCCGGAGAGCCGCTGATGTACGTCACCGGCCCGCTGTACCATCTCGTCGATCTCGAAACGCTCCTGCTGCAAAAACTGGGGCCGTCCTGCGTCGCCGCCTACAATGCCTCGGCGATGTGTTCCGACCTTCCCGGCGTCGCGTTTCTGGCGATGGACGCGCGGCACTGCGCCGGCGCCGACATGCAGTCGATGATGGCCTATGCCGCCTCGGTCGGCTCGGCTCACGCGAGGAAGGTGGCCGGGGCGATCGGCTTTATCGGCTGCGCCACCGACGCGACAGCGCATTTCTTCGGCATCCCCAAGGGGCTCGGGACGATGCCGCATGCCCTCATCGGCTATGCCGGGTCGACGGTGCGCGCGGCCGAGATGTACCACGAGACCTTTCCGGCCGAGGGTTTGACGGTCCTGATCGACTATTTCGGCAAGGAGACGACCGATGCCGTCGCCTGCGCGCGACGCTTTCCCGAGCTGGCGGCCGCGGGCCGGCTCAGCTTGCGGATGGACACGCCGGGCGGGCGCTATTGCGAGGGGCTCGATCTCGGCGGCTCCTATGCGATCCTCGCCGAGCACGCGCCGCAATCGATCCGCGGCTACCGCACCGACGACGAGCTGCGCTATCTGGTCGGCACCGGCGTCACCGCGGCGGCGCTGTGGCGCCTCAGGCTGGTGCTGAACGAGGCCGGCTTTCCGAAGGTCAAGATCGTCGCCAGCTCGGGTTTCGGCCCGGCCAAATGCCGGATGATGGCGGTGGCCCAGGCGCCGATCGATGTGATCGGCACCGGCTCGTATCTGCCCGAATTGTGGTCCGAGACCTATGCGACCGCCGACATCGTCGCCTATGACGGCAAGCCCATGGTCAAGGTCGGGCGCGAATTCCTGCTGCGCCAGACGTGATCTTCACCAGCGAAAGCGGCCTCGCCGACCCGGCCGGCATCCCGGCCTGGGACGAATGGTATCTCGGCCATCTCGCGGCGATGGCGGCGTGTCCCGGCATCTCCTCCGCACAGCGCTTCCGCGCCCTCGATCCCGGCCCGCCGCCGTCGCTGGCGATGTATTCGGTCGCCTCGCCGGCGGTGTTCGACGGCGAGCTCTACCAAAAGAGCCGCGGGATGGGGCCGTTCGTCCCGCTGATCGACCGGCGCCATTATCGCCGTAACCTCTTCGTCGGGCTCGAATTCGCCCCGGCGGTCGCGGCCGATGCGATCCTCGCGGTGCTCGACCGCGACCGGCCCGACCCGTCACTTTCGGGCGTGACCTGGCTCGAAGCGGTCGGGCTCGACCGCTCGTCGGCGTATCGCGGGCTCGCCGTGCTGCCGGATCGCGACGCGGCGCGCGGCTGGGCCGGTGTCGCACTCTACGCGCCGATGACCGGGCGTTATGCCCCGCCCGCGTCGCGGGTCAACGAATTCGGCCAGGGGATCGGCATGCCGGTCGAGGGCTGGTCGCCGCGCCCGCGCCCGCCGGTAACCCCGCTCGAAGGCCGCTTTTGCCGGGTCGAGCCGCTCGACGGCGCCCGCCACGCCGCACAGCTCTTCGAGGCCAACAGCGACGACCGGGGCGGCAGCATCTTCACCTATTTCGGCTACGGCCCGTTTGCCGCGCTCGCCGATTACCGCGCCTGGGT
>DASUIE010000081.1:0-4766 GCA_036273175.1 Allostellaceae bacterium | reverse complement strand
ATGTTGCGGACCTGGGTGGTGAGGTTGGCGGCGAGCAGGTTGACGTTGTCGGTGAGGTCCTTCCAGGAGCCGCCGACGCCGGGCACCACGGCCTGGCCGCCCAGCCGGCCCTCGGTGCCGACCTCGCGGGCGACGCGCGTGACCTCGCCGGCGAAGGCATTGAGCTGGTCCACCATCGTGTTGATGGTGTCCTTGAGCTGGGCGATCTCGCCCGACACATCGACGGTGATTTTTTTCGACAGGTCACCGTTGGCGACGGCGGTCGCGACCTCGGCGATATTGCGCACCTGGCCGGTCAGGTTGCCGGCCATGTAGTTGACCGAGTCGGTCAGGTCCTTCCACGTCCCGGCGACGCCCTTCACCTGGGCCTGACCGCCGAGCTTGCCCTCGGTGCCGACCTCGCGGGCGACCCGCGTCACCTCGCCGGCGAAAGCGTTGAGCTGGTCCACCATCGTGTTGATGGTGTCCTTGAGCTACAAGATTTCGCCGGACACGTTAACGGTGATCTTCTTCGACAGATCGCCGTTGGCGACGGCGGTCGTCACCTCGGCGATGTTGCGCACCTGGCCGGTCAAGTTGTTGGCCATCGAGTTGACCGACTCGGTCAAATCCTTCCAGGTGCCGGCGACGCCGAGCACATTGGCCTGGCCGCCGAGCCGCCCGTCGGTGCCGACCTCGCGGGCGACGCGCGTCACCTCGCCGGCAAAGGCGTTGAGCTGGTCGACCATCGTGTTGATGGTTTCCTTGAGCTGCAAAATCTCGCCGGACACGTTGACCGTGATCTTGCGCGACAGGTCGCCGCCGGCGATCGCGGTCGCCACCTCGGCGATGTTGCGCACCTGCGCCGTCAGGTTCGACGCCATCGAATTGACGTTGTCGGTCAAGTCCTTCCAGGTGCCGGCGACGCCGGGAACCTGGGCCTGGCCGCCAAGCCGCCCCTCGGTGCCGACCTCGCGGGCGACGCGCGTCACCTCGCCGGCAAAGCCGTTGAGCTGGTCGACCATCGTGTTGATCGTGTCTTTCAGCTCGAGAATTTCACCGCTGACATCGACGGTGATCTTGCGCGAGAGGTCGCCGCGCGCGACCGCGGTCGTCACGTGCGCGATGTTGCGCACCTGGGCCGTAAGGTTGCCGCACATCGCGTTGACCGAGTCGGTCAAATCCTTCCAGGTGCCGGCGACGCCGGACACGATCGCCTGACCGCCGAGCTTGCCTTCGGTGCCGACCTCGCGCGCGACGCGCGTCACCTCGGAGGCGAATGAGCGCAGCTGGTCGACCATCGTGTTGATGGCCTCCTTGAGCTGCAAAATCTCGCCGCGCACGTCGACGGTGATCTTTTTCGACAGATCGCCGTTGGCGACCGCGATCGTCACCTCGGCGATGTTCCGCACCTGGCCGGTCAAATTATTGGCCATCGAGTTGACCGACTCGGTCAGGTCGCGCCACACGCCGGTGACCTCGGTGACCTGGGCCTGGCCGCCGAGCTTGCCGTCGGTGCCGACCTCGCGGGCGACGCGCGTCACCTCGGAGGTGAACACCGAGAGCTGCTTGATCATCGTGTTGACGATCGTCGCGAGGCGCAGGAACTCGCCTTTGAGCTTGCGCCCGTCGACATCGAGCCGGACGGTCTGGAGCAGGTCGCCGCGCGCCACCGCGGTGATCGCGCTGGTGACAGCGGTCGTCGGCCACAACAAATCGTCGATCAGCGTGTTGACCGATTCCTCCATCTCGCCCCAGGCGCCGCTGCCGAGCCCGAGCTTGACGCGCTGGCGGGTCTTACCGTCGCGGCCGACGACCTGTCCGATATGGTCGAGCTGCTGCGCCATGCGCTGGTTGGCGGCGACGATCTCGTTGAAGGCATCGGCGATCTTGCCGGCAAGACCGGTCCGGTCGCCCGGAAGCCGCACCGAGAAGTCGCCGACCCGCACCGCCTGCAGCGCTTGAAGCAATTGGGCCAGATCGACCGAGGCACCGCTTTCGAGGGAGCCGACGGCATGGCCGTTGCCGCCGAGTCTCGCGAGCGTGTCATCGATGATGGGGGGAAGAGACTCGGTCTCGGCCGCGATCTCCGCCAAGCCGTCGTCAGCAGGCTCCATATCAGCCTCCGTGGCGGCGCGGGTAAGCCGCTCCCGCGCCGCGGCTAAATACCGGGCTTGGGACGAACCGGGCCGGAGGAAGGTACTGATCGGTCTGCGAGAACAGCAGTTTTCGCAGCCCCTCGCAAGCCGAGAGGAGGAAATAAAGGGTAAACACGCGAGCCCCCGATGCCGGCCCCCGCGCTCGATGCGCAGGTGTGGTACCGCCCAAACGTATCGGGCACCCAAGAGTTCCATCAAATCTACGGTTGGCCGGCGGCCGGCCCGGATCGCCGATTACGATCCGCTGGCGGCGCCGGCTGATGTTCCCGCCGGCTCCGTGATAAGTGCTTGCCGCCGCTGAGCGGGAGAGGTGCCGGGGCGGTGTCGAAATGCGCGCCAATTCGGGTGCCAATCGGGCGACTGCCGGCGCCCGTAACCGCTGCCTCAAATCTTTGAGAAGGCCAGGTCGCACCGGCGCGCCTGGTCGCGGGTTCCCGAGCCGGAGCGAGCCGCAAAGCGAGCGGTCGCGGTGTAATAAATGGGGGTGCCGGCGTGCACTCGCCTGAGGGCATAGTCGGGGTCGCCGGTCAAACCATTCATCGTCAAATGCGCGCTGCCGGTCGGCTCGATTTGCCCGGTCAGGGTCCCCGACGGGATGTTGCCGGGCTGGTTGTATTGCCCCAGAAGCGATCCCTCTTGCACCTGCGCGGTGAAGGTCCACCGGTACGGCTTGGCGCCGTCTGGAGCCTGAGCGCAAGAGACGACGACGCTCCATGAACCGTCATACGGGCCGCTCGCCATCGCGGTGACCGGAACGAGAGCCAAGCCTATGGTTACTAGCCAACGCCAACCGGACGCCTTTCTCATGATCCCTCCCGAAGCAAACGAGCATGCAGCTTACGGCGCGAGCGGCCGACAGCAAATACCCCGCCCGGTTTCCCGGGCGGGGCTCTGTTCGTGACAAGGTGCTTTGGCGCGCGCCGGTGGCACGCTACTGTCATGCGGTTAAGGGTACGTTAGCGGGTGCCGATCAACCAGAAAGGCAGACCATGCAAGTCGATCCCTGGCCTTCGATTCAAGACTTTCGCACCAGAATTCTCGGCGACGCCGATTGCGTCGAGGCCGTTCTCCGCGCCTATTCCGAAACCTCTCAAACGCCGGAGCGGGAACGCGCCGCCTTCAATGAAGCGGTGAGAACGTGGCGGCGCCATAACCCCACGGCCTTGCCGGAACAGGCCGAGCCAGCCGTGGCAACGATCATCGCCCACAAAGCCTGGTAACTGCGGGCGGTCATTTCCCCGGCCGTCGGTGGGCAGGTTCGGGCGATGCCGTGGCGGGCAAGGTGGTCGCAATCGGGGCAGCAGGATAGACTTCACCCCATGGCCGGAGACTACCCGAGCAGCGATTTTGAAATCTCTGAGGAAGGCGACATTCGCCGAGTCGCCCACCGTCCGACCGGCGTAGTGGTCGCGACGATGCGCGTTCCCCGCGATCCGATCTCGGTGTCGAGCGCCTACACGGTGGAAGGTACGGGCAGCCTGGACCGCACCGGCGAAATCGTGCAGGCGGCGCTTCGGCATCTCCGTGTCTGGCTGATGCGCCGATATGATCGGGGCTGGACCCTCAGCCTGAGAGAGTGAATGGCTGCGCGCCGCGGCGGGGGTGCTCAGCTAAGTTGAGGCTGAGGGCTCATGAGAACGGTGCGTATTAGGTCCGCCCTGAAAGGCTATGCCTACGATGCGCAGTCCGCTTTCGTTGCACGCCGCGATATAATCGACGCCAATCTGAAGCGGATCAATGAACGTCCGTCATCGGAAGTATCCTTAGCCCGTGAAGTAGCGAAGTTCGTTATGTTCAGCATAGCTTTCGCCCTCTTTTTCGCCATCCTCCTATTCCTTGCCGAAGGCGCATCGGCAGAGACGTTCAACGAAAAATTCTGTCGAGAGGAGCATCCGAACGATGACACGTGTCTAAAATGGGCAAAGCAAGAAGACCACAAAGCTTTAATACTCGGTGGTGGAGAGAAGCACAGAAGTATACTCTACATCATTCCGTACGATCCCGCCGAAGAAGAGCGAAAGCTTAAGCTGTGGAAACCGGCTCCAAGCGGGATCATCATGGATAGCTCGCCCGCAAAAGAGATACCAATGGGGCAATGACCCGCGGTCATGCGCTCTCGGAAGTGCTCGGTTTTTGGCTTTTCCGATATCCCCGAAATCGGCATCTGCTTCGGTTGCGCCGTTGCCCGCGGTTTGAGGGGGAGGAACGGGCGGGTCGCGCTCGGTGTTCTACGGGTTCACCTGAACCGGAGACCATCATGGAAAGCACGACGATGCCGCCCCGCGGCGAGGTGGCGACAGACGAAACGGCCAATTTGATCTCAGCCGACAAGGTCATCGGCGCCGCGGTTTACAACCGGCAGGCCGAACACCTTGGTTCCGTCCACAGCCTCATGCTCAACAAGCTCAACGGCCGCGTCGCTTATGCTGTCATGTCTTTCGGCGGCTTCCTCGGCATCGGCGAAAGCTACCACCCCCTCCCGTGGCGGGTGCTGACCTACGATACGCGCCAGGATGGCTATATCGTCGATTTGGACCGAGATCGGCTGAAAAACGCGCCGAGCTACACGCCCGCGACCGAAGCGGATTGGCTCAGAGATCGGGACCGTATCGACGCGTATTACGCGAT
>DASUIE010000080.1:0-2338 GCA_036273175.1 Allostellaceae bacterium | reverse complement strand
CCGACCAGTTAGTCTCAGTTGAGCCGCCGAGCCGCCAACGCCGAGGATTATCGCGCGCTCGCCAAGGCGCGGCTGCCGCATTTCCTGTTCGAATATCTCGACGGCGGCTCCTACGACGAAGTGACGCTTGGCCGGAATGTCGAGGATCTGCGCACGATCGCGCTGAGGCAGCGGGTGCTTCGCGACGTGTCGGCGATCGACTTGAGCGCTACCCTGTTCGGCCGCGAATGGGCGATGCCGGTGGGACTGGGGCCGGTAGGACTTGCTGGCCTGTACGCACGGCGGGGCGAAGTGCAGGCCGCGCGCGCCGCGGCGGCGGCGAACGTCCCTATGGCACTGTCGACGGTCAGCGGCTGCTCGCTGCGCGAGGTCGCCGAGTCGGGCCATGTGCCCTGGTTCCAGCTCTACTTCGTCAAGGATCGCGGATTCGTCGCGCAGTTGATCGAGACCGCGAAGGCGGCCGGATGCGGCGCCTTGATCCTGACCGTCGACCTTGCCGTGCCTGGCTCCCGCTATCGCGACTATCGCGCGGCGGGCGGCGGGCTTCGGCGGATTGCGCAGCTGCTCGCCCGGCCCGAATGGCTGTGGGACGTCGGCATTCGCGGACGGCCGATCAGCCTCGGCAATCTCGAGCCGATCGTCGGAAGGCGCGCGCCCTTGAGCGATTTCCAGGCCTGGATCCACACGAACTTCGACCCGTCGGTCAGCTGGAAGGACGTGGCGTGGGTGCGGAAGCAGTGGAACGGTCCGCTGATCATCAAAGGCATCCTCGACCCGGAGGACGCGAAAACGGCCACGGCAGGCGGTGCCGACGCGATCGTCGTCTCGAACCATGGAGGTCGGCAGCTCGACGGCGTGCTGTCGACGGCCCGCGCGCTGCCGGCAATCGCCGAAGCGATTGGCGGGCGCGTGCCGATCCTCGCCGACGGCGGAGTCCGCTCCGGCCTCGACGTGGTGCGGATGCTCGCGCTAGGCGCGGACTTCGTGCTGCTCGGCCGCGCCTGGGCCTATGCATTGGCCGCGGCAGGCGGCGCGGGCGTTGCGCATGTGCTGAAGCTGATCGAAGCGGAAATGCGGGTTGCCATGGCGCTGACAGGCCACATGCGAGTTTCGGAGATTGGCAGCGACACGCTGGCGAAGTAGCGGCGCGTCTCTCTCAACACGACATCCGTCGGATCGCGGCTTCGGACCATCCACTGGATGGTCCTGCAGGCGCGATGGTCGGGGAGAGAGGATTCGAACCTCCGGCCCCTGCCTCCCGAAGACAGTGCTCTACCAGGCTGAGCTACTCCCCGACCGGAACCCGCTGTAGGTGCGACGGAGGGTCGCGGCGGGAGCCAAGGCCGCGGCTAGATAGAGGGGGGCCGGAGTAAGCGCAACCGCAATTCAGCGGCCGAGCACGCCCATCCATTCATGCGGACGGACGAACTTCTCGCGCGGGGAGCCCGGGCGGGCGTTCGCCACTTCAGTCTGCTCGATCTTGCGCCAGTCGTCATAGTCGGTGGGCATGACTCCGCGGCTTTCGAGCAGACGCTTGAGGCCCATGGCGCCTTCGCGTTCGCCTGTGCTTCCGGCCGGCATCGCCGCGGCGATCTGCTCGGCGACCTCGTAGCCGTCGGGGCGGTTGGTACCGATCGTCCCGGTCGGGCCGCGACGCGCCCAGCCGACCGCGTAGAGCCGGTCGGAAATGCGGCCGCCCTCATTCACGAATTTGCCGCCTTCGAACGGCACGTCAGGGATCGGCGAGGTCGAATAGCCGATCGCGGTGATCACCAGCGAGGCGGGTACTTCGTAGGTCTCGCCGGTGCCGCGCGCGCCGCCTTTTTCGTCGAGCTCGGTGCGTTCGACGATCACCCGCTCGACCTTCCCCTCGCCTTCGACGCGCAGCGGCTTGGCGAAGAAGTCGAAGATCATGCGCTTCGGCTTGTCCTGCGGAAGATCGGCGAACCCGCGCAGCAGGGTCACGGACTTGCGCAGTCCCGGCTCGAGCGGTTGGTCGGCCTCGGCCGGCGGGAAGTCGGCGGCATCGACCACCGGCACGGCAGCTTCGAGGTGGCCGAGCTCGCCAAGCTCCTTCGGAGTCATGGCGATCTGGTGCGGGCCGCGGCGGGCGAGGATGGTGATAGTGCGGATCGCGGACTTATCGAGCGCATCCAGTGCATGGCCGACGATGTCCGATCCTTCGAACTCGTGCCGGGTCTTGGAGAGGATTCGAGCGCAATCGAGCGCAACGTTTCCTGCGCCGACGACAACCGCATGGCTGCCGTTCAGGAATGGGTCGAGATCGGCGAATTCTGGGTGGCCGTTGTACCAGCCGACAAACTCGGCCGAGCCGATG
>DASUIE010000079.1:0-2606 GCA_036273175.1 Allostellaceae bacterium | reverse complement strand
GAGGGGTTTGTGCTGTCGTGAGCAACCCTGTCGACCCGGCGCGGATCGAACGGCTGGAGCGGCGGCTCCAGGCGCTCGAGGACGCGGAGGCGATCCGCAATCTGAAGGCGCGCTATGCCGCGCTCTGCGACCGGCAATACGACGCCGACGGGATCGCGGTCCTGTTCACCGAGGACGCGCTGTGGGAAAGCCCTGGCCTCGGCCGCTTCGAGGGGCGCGAGGCGATCCGGGGCTTTTTCCGGGGAGCCTCGCAAATCTTCTCCTTCGCCATTCACTACAGCCTGAACGGCCACATCGAGGTGGACGGCGATACGGCCCGGGCCCGCTGGTATCTGTTCATGCCGTGCACCGTCGCCGCCGGAAACCGGGCGATGTGGCGCGCCAGCATCGATCACGAAACCTACCGGCGCGTCGATGGAACCTGGATGTTCAGCGGCAAGCGCTCGGAGCCGCTGATGAACGTGCCCTTCGAGACCGGCTGGGCGGAGCCGCGGTGACTATACGTCATCGGGGTGTTCGCCGGTGATCAGGCGGGCGCCCCGCTGGTAGGTCAGATAGGCCCAGAGCCATTCGAGCGCGACGAGCACGCGCCGCCGGAATCCGATCAGGAAATAGATGTGGACCACGCTCCACAGCAGCCAGCCGAGGCGGCCCGATAGGCGGATCCAGCCGAAATCGGCGATGGCCTCGCGGCGGCCGATCGTCGCGAGGTTGCCGTAGTCGCGGTAGCGGAATGACGGCGGCCGCGGCTTCCCGCCAATGCGCGCCGCGATGACCCGAGCGACATAGCGCCCCTGCTGCTTGGCGACCGCCGCGACGCCGGGCAACGGCCCGTTCGGTCCCGCCGCACGGGCGGTATCGCCGATCACGAAGACCCGCGGATGCCCCGGCAGGGTCAGGTCCGGTTCCACGGTCACCCGCCCCGCGCGGTCGCATGCCGCGCCGAGCCAAGTGCCGGCGGGCGAGGCGGTCACGCCAGCCGCCCACAGCGATGTCCGGCTCTCGATGCGCTCGCCGCCGACGACCGCGCCTTCGGCATCGCAATGCGTGACGGGCCGGCCTACCAGGACATCGACCCCGAGCCGCCCCAAGGCCTTGGCCGCGACGGCCGAAAGCTTCGGCGGGAAGCCGGGAAGGACCCTCGGCCCGGCCTCGATCAGCACGATCTGCGCCTCCTTCGGATCGATGCGCCGGAAATCCCGCGCCAGGGCGGCGCGGGCCAATTCCGCGATGGCGCCGGCCAGCTCGACGCCGGTCGGGCCGCCGCCGATGACCAGAAATCTCAGCAGGCGGGCGCGCTCGGCCGCATCCTCGGTGTTCTCGGCCTTCTCGAACGCGAGCAGGATGCGGCGCCGCATCGCGGTCGCGTCGTCGATCGTCTTCAGCCCCGGCGCGAAATCCTCCCATTCGTCGTGCCCGAAATACGAATGGCGCGCGCCGGTCGCGACGACGAGATGGTCATAGCCGAGCCGATCCTCGCCGAGCCGGACCGTCCGCGCCGCCAGGTCGATCCCGGTGACCCGGGCGAGGAGCACGGTGGCGTTCCGTTGCCCGCGCAAGACGCTGCGGATCGGCGCGGCGATATCGGCCGGCGACAACGCGGCGGTCGCGACCTGGTACAGCAGCGGCTGAAACAAATGATAGTTATGCCGGTCGATCAGCGTCACATCGGCATCGACGCGCGCCAGATGCTGGGCCGCGTTGATCCCGCCAAACCCGCCGCCGACGATGACAACCTGCTCGCGCGCCACTGGCCTCTTCCCGCGAATTTGACTTACATTTTACGCTAATAATTTTTATTTCAAATTGACGCTTAGGTTTATGCCGACAACAGTGCCGCCTGTCTCGGCTTGTACACCATTTCTTCACCACACGGCGGCGTTCGCAGGTAATAGTTACCTGAGAGTGGCCGTGTCGCGAACGCGAGGTAGACATGGCTCCCAGGCACCTCTCCTATCTGAACAACCCCGTGTCGAATTGGTATTGGGAACACGGCGGCGAAGAAATTATCGGTCCGCTCGGCCCCTACGTTGCCGCGCTCGCGCAAGCCGCCGCGAGGGTCGAACCCGAGCCGTC
The DNA here is from genome assembly GCA_036273175.1 of Allostellaceae bacterium. Lineage (GTDB taxonomy): Bacteria > Pseudomonadota > Alphaproteobacteria > ATCC43930 > CGMCC-115725 > DATARH01. The sequence goes on along the minus strand of DASUIE010000079.1, from coordinate 530 downwards.
GCCGTGGCGGGTCGCCGTCGGGCAGCTCGTGCAGGCCGCCCAGGCAAAGGATCTGGCGGCGAAATTGCCAAGGGGACTCCAAGAGGAGACGGTCAAAAGCGCCTCGGCGGCGATCGCCGAGATCCTCGACGATTGGTGCGGCACCCCGCCGCGCAAATGGCCGTGGCCGTGGCCCGGTCCGCCGCCCTGGGTCTGGGATATCGTCTCCGAGCTGACCGCGGTGGCGAACACGCTTCCCGCCGGGAGCCTGCGCGAGGGCCTCATGGAGGTGGCGGCCCAGGCGGTGCAGAAATCGGCTCCGCAGGCCCGGTAATCCGTCACCCGAGGCTGCCCGGCCTCGTGAACCCGCCGAACTCGCGTTCGAGGTGGCCGGCGAAGTCGATCGTCGTGCGGTCGTCGAGATAGCCCCCGACGATCTGCACGCCGATCGGCAGCCCCTCCGGCGACAACCCGATCGGCGCCGCGGTCGCCGGGAACCCGGTCAGCGTCGCCGGCGCGATCCAGGCTAGCTGGTCGCGGTAGGCGTGCGG
>DASUIE010000078.1:0-14321 GCA_036273175.1 Allostellaceae bacterium | reverse complement strand
GTCGTCCTCGTCGACCAGCACGCCGCGCATGAGCGGCTCGTCTACGAAAAGATCAAGGAAGGGCTCGCCCGCCACGGCGTCGCCCGGCAGACGCTGCTCCTCCCCGAGATCGTCGAGCTCGACCCCGACCTCGCCGCGCGGGTCGCGGCGCGCGCCGACGAACTCGCCGAGTTCGGCCTTGTGCTCGAGGCGTTCGGTCCCGGCGCGGTGATCGTGCGCGAGGTGCCGGCGCTGGTCCCCGGGCTCGACGTCAAGTCGCTGGTGCGCGAACTCGCCGACGAGCTCGCCGAATGGGACGCCGCGCTGTCGCTGAAGGAGCGGGTCGAGAGCGTCTGCGGCACGCTCGCCTGCCATTCGAGCGTGCGCGCCGGCCGCCGCCTGTCGCAGCCGGAGATGGACGCGCTGTTGCGCCAAATGGAGGCGACGCCCAACAGCGGCCAGTGCAACCACGGCCGCCCGACCTATGTCGTGCTCCAGCTCGCCGATATCGAGCGGCTGTTCGGCCGGCGCTGACTATCCTTCGTCGGATTTGCCGGCGATCGCCTTTTCGAGGTCCTCGTACTCCTCGCACTCGGCGCCGCCGCAGATCGTCTTGATGATGCGGAGCTGCTCCTTGGCCTTGGCCATCTGCCCTTTGATCACATAGGCCTCGCCGAGATACTCGCGGACCTGGGCGTAGTGCGGGTCGAGCTTGACCGATTGCAGGTAGTAGCGAATGCCCTCGTCGGTCTTGCCCATCTTGCGGGTCGCGTAGCCGCGGTAGTTGAGCGCGACGGCGGTCTTCGGGTTTTTCAACAGGTCGAGCGTCTCGATCGCCTCCTGGTAGCGCCCGGCCTTGGCGAGGCCGATCGCCCATTCCGCCATCTCCTTGTCGGGGAGCGCGCCGGCCTGCTTCTTGATGCAGCTCATCGTGCGGCCGTCATAGACCTCGCCCTGGGGGCATTGCGACGGGTCCGAGCCGCCGCCCCCGCCGCCGCCATCGGCGCGGGCGATACCGCCGGCCGCCAGAGACAGTCCAAACACGACAGCCGCGACGCTCGACAGCCGAGCGATTCTGGTCTCGAGTCGCATGATCTCCTCCATCGTGCGGGTGAGCCGCGCCATCTTCGCCGATCCGCGCGCGAACGGCGGTCAATTCTGCTTGAGGAGGTCCTTGTTGCCATTGCGGCCATTATGGCCATAATAGCTATATGAGCGAATGGTCGATCCGCGACGCCAAGGATCGCTTGAGCGAGCTCGTCGAAGCCGCCCAGGACGAGCCTCAAATTATTACGCGGCGGGGTCGGCGAGCGGCGGTCGTTTTGTCCGAGCAGGAATTCGACCGCCTGCGCCGAAGGGTGGAGCCGCTTCCCAGCTTTTTTGCCCGCTCCGGTCTCGACGACGTCGAGATCGAGCGGATTGAAGGGTCGGTCCGCGACGAGGGTGAGATTTGAGTCGCGGCTGGTTGCTGGATACCAACATCGTTAGCGAGCTGGCGAAAGGCGCACGCGCTGATCGGGGCGTCCTGGCGTGGGCAACCGAGCGCGACGAGGCCGACCTTTTTCTTTGCGTCATCACGCTCGGCGAGATCGCGAAGGGCATCGGGCTTGCCGAAGAGCGCGGTCGCGACATGCGGCGGCAGCGAGAGTTCTTTGAGCGCGCGCTGCCGGCACGATTCGGCCGCCGCATCCTGCCGCTCGACGCCGATGCGGCGATTGCTTGGGGGCGATTGATGCAGAGGCAGCGGGGCCGGCGGGACGACGAACGGCGGCTCGCCATCGACGCCCAGATCGCCGCCATCGCCGAGGTTGCCGAACTGGAAATCTGCTCTCGCAACCGCCGCGATTTCGAGCGGCTGGGGGTCGCGGTCGTCGATCCGTTCTTGCGCCCATGACCATTGCCGAGGCGCCCGCGCCGCGCCGCAACCAGCTGTCGCGCGGCATCTTCTACATGGTGATCTCGACGGTCGCGTTTGCCGGGGTCAACGCGATCGTCAAATGGGAGCTGGCCTTCTACCCGGTCGGCGAGGTCGCGTTCTACCGCTCGCTCTTCGCCCTCGTCGTCGTCGCGGTGGCGATCATCCCGCGGCGCGGCATCGCGGTGTTCCGCACCAACCGCCTGCGCGCGCACCTCCAGCGCGGCGTGTCGCAATTCGGCTCGATGAGCTGCATGTTCGTCGCCTTCAGCCTGATGCCGCTGGGCTCGGCGGTCGCGGTCAGCTTCGCCGCGCCGCTGATCACGACGCTCCTCTCGATCGTGGTGCTCAAGGAGCGGGTCGGGGTGCATCGCTGGACCGCGCTCGCGCTGGGCCTTGTCGGCGTGGTCGTGATCGCCCATCCGGGCGCCGGCGCGTTGCAGCCGGGCGCCCTGTTCGCGCTCGCCAACGCGGTGCTCATTTCGAGCGTGGCGATCGCGATCCGCCGCATGAGCGCGACCGAGTCGACCGAGACGCTGACAATCTACCAGATGCTGGTGATCACGATCTGCACGACCGCGCTCCTGCCGCTCGGGTTCGCGCGGCCGAGCTGGACCGATCTCGGCCTCCTCGCGCTCGCGGGCACCGGCAACGGGATCGCGCAGCTCTGGTGGACACGGTCGCTGTCGCTGGCGCCACCCTCGGCGATCGTGCCGTTCAACTACCTGTCGCTGGTCTGGGCGATGATCCTCGGCTTCGCCGTCTGGGGCGACGTGCCCACCCCCGACCTCTTGCTCGGCGCCGCGATCGTCGTCTGCTCGGGCCTCTACATCCTCTGGCGCGAGACCCTGCGCAGCGCCGCCCGTCGGCGGGTGCCGGTAATCCACAAAGAGACAGTGAGGCAGTGAGATACGGAGCTGCGCCTCACCGCTGTCACTCTGCCGGCGAGCTTCAGCGCGAATAGGCGGAGCCGAACTGCACAGGCGACAGGGAGCGATACGATCGCCAAACGGCTCACCGTCTCACTGCCTCATTGTGAGCCATCGGGACTTCGCTGCATCTAGCTGTGCCGGAAAAACCGCGCGGCGTTGTCCCACATCAGCTTCTTGCGGGTGTCGGCCTTGAGGCTGCCCCAGGCGAGGAAGTTGTCGACCGTGTGCGGGAACTGGCATTCCGAGTGCGGGTAGTCCGAGGCGTACATCAGCACGTCGTCGCCGAGAAAGCTGGTGACGGCGTTGAACATGTCCTCGCCCTCGTGCCGCTCGACCGAACAGAAAAAGCGGCCGCTCTTCAGATAATCCTCGGGGTGGTGCTTCAGCTTCTGGGTGCTGCCGACATAGTCGTACTGCTCGTTCATCCGCCGTCCCCAGAACGGCAGCCAGCCGAACCCGCATTCGAGGATGCCGACCCGCAGGTTCGGATAGCGGTCCATGATGCCGCCGCCGATCACCGAGGCGATAAACCGCATCGCCCCCCACGGGTGCGAGGCGAGCCGGCCGAGGAAGATGTTGTCCCAGAGGTCGAAACAGCCCGGAAAATAGGGCGGCGTCCAGGTGAAGCTGTGGTGGCACACCGGCAAATCGTGCTCGTCGGCGGCGCGCCAGATCGGCTCGAGCGCCGGATGGTCGGCCGGGATGTCCTTCGTCACCAGCGGCATCACCGCGACCGCCCAGCGCGACTTGCCCCAGGCCTTGATCTCGGCCACCGCGGCGTCGGGGTCGCGCGCCGAGGCGACGATCATGCTGGTCAGCCGGCCCGGGTATTGCGCGCAGAAATCCTCCATGTGGCGGTGATAGGCGCGGATGACGCCGGTCTCCAGCGTCGGGTCCTCGTGGCCGACGAGGCTCGTCCACGCGGTCGGGATCAGGAAATGCGCGTCGGTGCCCTCGTCGTCCATGTCGGCGATGCGCGACGCGGCCTGGTCGTCCTGCGTGCCGGGGCGCGGCTTCGCGGTGCCCATCCACACCGAGTCCCGCCCGGAATGGTCGGGGCGCGGCGCGGCCTCGCCGAGGATGCGCTTGTACGAAATCTGGCCGAAGCGATAGACGTGCCTCCCGTCGGCGCCGCCCGGCGTCCCGGGCCGGCTCGGTACGCGGTAGGGCGCAAGGTCGGCGAGGCGCGGGCGAAAGCCGGGGTCGACATATTTGTCGATGACCTCGGCCGATGGCTCGACATGGGTATCGGCGTCGAATACGCGCATTCCGTTCCGCATGGCGACATTCCTCCCGGGGGTGTTGACAAATTATACACCTTCGAGGTGGGAGGAGGAACGCAGCGATGGCCCATCCCCGGCCGAACCGATTCCTGCGCCTGTTGTACCGCGCCCCGGTCCTTCTCTACCGCTGGCATTGCGGCTGGCTGCTGGGGCACCGCTTTCTGTTGCTCGACCATATCGGCCGCCGCAGCGGCCTGCGCCGGAGCACGGTGCTGGAGGTCGTCGAGTATCGCCCCTTCGGCGCCGAAGCGGTCGTGATGAGCGCCTACGGCTTCGAGGCCGACTGGCTGCGCAACATCGAGGCGGGCGGCGAGGCCGGAATGGTCATCGGCTCCCGGCGCTGTGCGGTCGAGCACCGTTTCCTCGGCGAGGACGAGGCGGTGCGCGCCCTTTCCGGCTATCTGCGGCGCAACCGGTTCATCGCGCCGATCGTCCGCTGCGGCTTCAGCCGATTTGTCGGCTGGCGTTTCGACGGATCCGAGGCGGCGGTGCGGCGGCTCGTGCGGCAATTGCCGTCGATCGCGCTCCGCTGCCGCCCTCGGCCTCCTTGATGCCCCGGCGGCTCCGGAAGGCGGCGGCCCTCGTCCATCCCTCATGCAGCAAAAACACTCGACCCCGGCCGTTGGATCATTTACGGCTCAACCTCTGTCCGAGAGCGAGGAACCGAGCGAACCATGCCGCGAGTGACCTATATCAGCCACGACGGGAAAGAGACCGTGCTCGACGTGCCGGTCGGCACCAGCGTCATGCAGGCCGCGGTGCTCAACGGCATCGACGGGATCGTCGCCGAGTGCGGCGGCTCGTGCATGTGCGCGACCTGTCACGTCTTCGTCCGCGAGGACCAGCTCGCGAAAACGCCCGAGATGGAATTGGGCGAGGATGCGATGCTCGACGGCACCGCGGTGCCGCGTCAGCCCAACAGCCGCCTCTCGTGCCAGCTCGTCATGGACCCGGGCATGGAAGCGCTCGTCGTCACGATGCCGGAGACGCAGACCTGATGCGGGTGGTGATCCTCGGCGCGGGGCATGGCGGGTTCCAGCTCGCCGCGTCGCTGCGCCAGGGCGGTTTCGACGGCGAGGTGGTGCTGGTCGGCGACGAGGCGGGGCTTCCCTATCAGCGGCCGCCGCTGTCCAAGGATTACCTAAGCGGCAAGATCGGCCTCGACCTCTTGCTGATGCGGCCCGAGAGCTTCTACGCCGAACAGCGCATCGAATACATGAGCGGCGCCCGCGCCGTCGAAATCGACCGCGCCGCGCGGCAGATCAAGCTCAGCGTCGGCGCGACGCTCGGCTACGACCATCTCGTCATCGCCACCGGCGCGCGCAACCGGGTGCCGCCGCTGCCGGGGGTCGAGCTCGACGGGGTCTGCTACCTGCGCGACCTCGCCGAGACGGATCATCTGCGCCAGCGCCTCGCCCTCGCCGAGAGCATCGTCGTGATCGGCGCCGGGTTTATCGGCCTCGAATTCGCGTCGATCGCCCGGGCCGCCGGCAAGCCGGTCCATGTCGTCGAGCTGGTCGACCGGGTGATGGCCCGCGTGATCTGCCCCGCCACGTCGCTCCATTTCCTCGCCGCCCACGTGAAGGCCGGGGTCGAGTTCACCTTCGGCGCCGCGGGCGAGCGGATCGTCGGCGATGGCGGCAAGGCGACCGGTGTCGCGCTCAACAACGGGGTCACGCTGCCGGCCGATCTCGTCGTCGTCAGCATCGGCGTCGTGCCGAACATGGAGCTCGCCGCCGCCGCGGGCCTTCCGACCGGCAACGGCATCCTGGTCGACGAGCAGCTCCTGACCCCCGATCCGGCGATCTCGGCGATCGGCGATTGCGTCGCCTTTTCGTCGGTGCATTCGCGCACCAACCCGGTGCGGCTCGAGGCGGTGCAGAACGCCGCCGACCACGCCCGCTGCGTCGCCGACCGGCTCAACGGCAAGCCGCATTCCTATACCGCGCTGCCCTGGTTCTGGAGCGAGCAGGGCGACCAGCGCCTGCAGATCGTTGGGCTGACCGCCGGCTTCGACCGCGTCGTCCTCCGCGGCGCGATCGAAAGCGGCGAGTTCTCGGTGTTCTGCTATGCCGGCGAGACCCTGCTCGGGATCGAGTCGATCAACAAGCCGGGCGACCACGCCTTCGCCCGCCGCATCATGGCCGCCGGCCGCACGGTAACCCCGGCCCAGGCGGCCGACGAAAGCTTCGACCTGCGCGCCGCCGCCTCCGGGCGGCCGGGATAGAGCCTACAAGCTGGGGCGTCGGCCCGATATAATGCGGATATGACGAGAGATCAGATCGACGCGGTTCTGAAGCGGGTGCCGTCATGGCCGGCGGAACGCCAGCAGCAGCTTGTCGAAATTGCACTGGAGATTGAGGCCGAGTATCGCGGCTTGCCATATGAGACCACCGAGGACGAGCTCCGCGCGATCGATGAGGTCCGCGGTGGTCGCGTGGCGGCCGACCTCGACGAGGTCATCGCCCGCATCGATGCGTATCCGCGGAGCGGCCGGCCAGTGCCAGATCGGGCGGGCCTCCGGGGCGTCCCAGTACACCGCTACCGGGCCGGAGGCGGCGCAGGCGATCCAGCTTCAGCTCGAATATGCCCCCGATCCGCCTTTCGAGACCGGACGCCCCGAGACCGCGCCGCCACCGCCGCCCGGCTCGCGGCAGGCTGAGCGGTGCTGCAGCTCCGTCCGAACTGCGAAGGCTGCGGCAAGGCGCTGCCGCCCAACGCGGCCGACGCCCGCATCTGCAGCTACGAGTGCACTTTTTGCGCCGAGTGCGTCGCGACGCTGCTCGACGATGTCTGCCCGAATTGCGGCGGCGGGTTCGCGCCGCGCCCGATCCGGCCGGTCACCGAATGGCGGCCCGGCGTGTGCCTCGCCAAACAGCCGGCCTCGACCGACCCGGTGCGCCTGAAGTGGGACCGCGCCGACATCGCCGCCTTCTCGCGCCGCCTGCGCGATATCCCGCCGGATCGCCGTTAACCAGGATTGCCACGCGGGCGGTCTCCCGCTCCGGGCCTCTATCCGCTATATACCGGCGGCGCAATCAACCGGGGGACGAGCGTGGTTGCCAGTACGCTGTCGAACTTTCCGAACTTCCTCGCCTATTTCGTCATCGGCGCCATCCTGATCGCGCTGTTCCTGTCGATCTATACGCGGCTCACCCCGCATCGCGAGCTGGCGCTGATCCGCGACGGCAACATCGCCGCGGCCGTCGCGCTCAATGGCGGGCTCCTCGGCTTCGTGATCCCGCTCGCCAGCGTCATCGCGCACAGCGCCATGCTGATCGATCTGATCGTCTGGGGGATCGTCGCGATGATCGTCCAGCTTGGCGGCTTCCTGGTCGCGCGGGTGCTGATGCCGCACCTGCCGCAGGCCGTTTCCGAGGGCAAGGTCTCCGACGCGGCGCTCCTCGCCGGGCTGTCGCTGTCGCTCGGGATCCTCGACGCCGCGTGCATGGCCGGGTGACGGCGATGCCTGAGCAGCGCCGGTCTAACGTCGTCTTTCTGTCGCTGGTCGGGGTGGCCGGCGCCGCGATCATCGCCGTCGACGCGTTTCCGGGCACCGAGATGCGGCGCAACATGTATGCCGACCGCGCCGCCTGCGAGCGCGACTACTCGGCCCAGCAATGCCAGCCGGCGAGTTATTCCGGTGGCGTCTCTTATGTCAGTTACGGCTATTGGAGCGGGCCGGAATACGCCGCCAACCGCGGCCAGGCGTCGACCGGCGATCCCGGCCCCGGCCGCACCGGCGTCCATGCCTCGACCGTCAGCAGCGTGCGCGGCGGCTTCGGCGGTTTCGGCCGGTCGGCGCACGCCTCGTCCTGAGCGATGCGCCGCGAGCCGATCCCGCCGCGTCCCGACTGGCCGGAAAAGGTCGAGGCGCTCGGCCTCGATTTCCACACCGGCGCGGACGGGGAGCCGTATTGGTGGGAAGGGGCCTGCTACGCCTTCTCGTCCGCTGAAATCGACACGCTGGAGGAGGCGACCGAGACGCTGCACGGGCTGTGCCTGGAGGCGGTCGACCGGCTGATCGGCGCGGGCGACCTCTCCCGGCTCGACATCCCCCGGCAATATTGGCCGTGGATCGCCCAGTCATGGCGCCGGCGCGATCCCGACGTCTACGGCCGCTTCGACCTTGCCTACGACGGCGCGTCGCCGCCCAAAATGCTCGAATACAACGCCGACACGCCGACCGCGCTGCTCGAAGCCGCGGTCGTGCAGTGGTACTGGCTCGAAGCGGTCAAGCCCGGCGCCGACCAGTTCAACTCGATCCACGAAAAGCTGATCGCGCGATGGCGGGAGCTGCGCGAGCTGGTCTCCGACCCGCGCCTGCACCTCACCGGCGCCTTCGCCGAGCCGGAGGACCGCCGCACCGTCGATTACATGCAGGATGTCGCCGGCCAGGCGGGATGGTCGTGCGCCCCGCTCGACATCTCCGACATCGGCTGGAACGGCCAGGTCTTCACCGATCTCGCCGAAACGCCGCTGCGTTTTCTGTTCAAGCTTTATCCGTGGGAATGGCTGTTGCGCGAGCAGTTCGGGCCGCACCTCCCGACCGACGCCATCGGCATCGTCGAGCCGCCGTGGAAGATGCTCCTCTCCAACAAGGCGATATTGCCCGTCCTATGGGAGATGTTTCCGGGCCACCCGAACCTGCTGCCCGCGTCGCGCGAGCGCGGCGCCGTCGCCGGGCCTTGCGTCGAAAAGCCGATCTACGGCCGCGAGGGAAAGGATGTGCGGCTTCTCGCGGCGGACGATCCGGGAAGCGGTCATCGCGGGCGCGTCTATCAGGCCCGGGCAGCGTTGCCGGAATATGACGGCTGGCACGCCCTCGTCGGCTCCTGGGTCGTCGGGGGAAAGGCCGCGGGGATAGGCTTGCGCGAAGACCGCGATCCGGTCACCCGCAACACCAGCCGCTTCGTCCCCCACTATTTCGCCTGAACCCGGCCCGCTTCCGTTCACCGCATGTCGCCGCCGGCATTTTAGTGCGACTATGAGGAGGCAGCGGTATCGGGACCGGAATGAAACGCCGGGATTTCGTAGCGTTCTGTGCCAGCACGATGTGCGGATGGTCCTTACCCGCCCGCGCCGAGCAGGGTGTGCCGCAAATCGGGTTTCTGCACGGCGAATCGCCTGCCCGTTTTGGCGGTTTCCTCGACCTGGTCCGCCAAGGTCTGGGCGAGTCCGGCTTCGTCGAGGGTAAGAACGTCCTTATCGAATACCGCTGGGGGGAAGGCCAAAACGGTAATCTGCCGGCTTTGGCGGCCGATCTGGTTCGCCGCCGCGTCGCCGTGATCCTTGCGCCGGGGAGCACGCCCGCGGCACTGGCGGCAAAGGCCGCCACGGCGACGATCCCTATCGTCATCTTTACGGCCGGAGATCCGGTTGCGCTGGGGCTTGTCAAAAGCTTGAACCGGCCGGGCGGCAACGTGACGGGCGCGACCTCGCTAGGACGCGAGCTTGCGCCGAAGCGGCTCGAGCTTCTTCACGAGCTGATGCCCGACGCGAAAATCATGGCGTTGCTCGTCAATCCGACCAATCCCGCTCTTGCCGCATCTACCGCGAAAGCCGTGCAGAGCGCCGCCGACGGGCTCGGGCTGCAATTCCATGTCGAGCGTGCCGGGACCGAAGGGGAAATAGAGGCGGCTTTCGCGAACCTGGTGCGATTGCGGGCAGCCGGCCTCGTGATCGCGATCGACTCGTTCTTTACCGCGCGCAGGCAAGCGCTCGCGGAGCTGGCGTTCCGCAACAGGATACCCGCGATTTATCAGTATGCCGATTTCGCCGCGGCCGGCGGCGTAATGAGCTACGGCGGCACGCCCGACGGATACCGTATCGCCGGCCTTTACGCCGGTCGCATCCTCAACGGCGAGAAGCCTGCCGACCTGCCCATGCAGGAGATCACGAAAACGGAACTGGTCATCAGCCTTAAGACCGCCAAGGCGCTCGGTATGGAAGTGCCGCCGTTGCTTCTCGCCCGGGCCGACAAGCTGATCGAGTAGGGCGGCCGACGCGAATTGACAAACCCGCCGGGGGCCGGGTCAACTGCGGCCAGCCAAATTCTTGGGGAGGAAGACCGATGGGCATGCTCGATGGACGCGTCGCGATCTGCACCGGGGCGGCGCGCGGGGTCGGCGCCGAGGTCGCCAAGGAGATGGCGCGCGAGGGCGCCAAGATCGTCATCGTCGATCCGGGTGTCGGCGGCGGCGGCGAGGGCGGCGGCCAGGCGCCGGCCCAGGCGATGGCCGACGAGATAAAAGGCATGGGCTATGAGGCCGTGGCCAATTTCGGTTCGGTCGCGGTGTTCGACGACTGCCTTAAGATGGTGCAGCAGGCGCGCGACACGTTCGGCCGCATCGACATCGTGTTCAACGCCGCCGGCATCCTTCGCGACAAGATGTTCCACAACATGTTCCCGGAGGATTGGCAGGCGGTCATCGACGTCCATCTGACCGGCCATTTCAATGTCAACCGCGCCGCGATCAACGCCTTCCGCGAGCAGAATTACGGCCGCATGATCCTGGTGTCGTCGACCTCGGGCCTCCTGGGCAATGTCGGCCAGACCAATTACGGTTCGGCCAAGATGGGGATTGTCGCGCTCGCCCGCATCATCGCGATGGAAAACCAGTCGCGCGGGATCACGGCGAACGTGATCGCGCCGTCGGCCGATACCCGGATGACCCGCTCGGTGCCGACGCCGAAGGACCCGGCCGCCGCCGCCGCGCGCGAGGAGCGGCTGCGCCGCAGCCGCGCCGACGCGATCGCGCCGCTCTGCGCCTTCCTCGCCTCCGAGCAGGCCGCCTATGTCAACGGCCAGGTCTTTCACCAGCGCGCCGGCGAGCTGTCGCTTTACGGCCATATGCGGCCGGTGCGGATGGTCCACCACAATGGCGGCTGGACCCCGCAGCTGATCGCCGAGGTCGGGATGCCGTCGCTGCAAAGCGGCTTTACCTCGCTCGACTCGCGCAACACCCACGCCGGCTTGCCGATGGAGTAGCCGCGCGGGCGTCCGCGGATGGCGACGCTCTATTTCATCTGCGGCAAGGCCGCTTCCGGCAAGACGACGCTCGCCCGCGAGCTGGGGGCTCGTCACGCCGCGGTCGTCTTCTGCGAGGACGAGTGGCTGACCCGGCTCGAGGCGCAGATTGACAGCCTCGCGGATTTTTCGCGCCATGCGAGACGGCTGCGCGCCGCGATCGCCCCTCTCGCCGTCCGGCTGCTTGAGTTGGGCGTGTCGGTCGTGTTCGATTTCGCCGGAAACACGCCGCGGGACCGCGCCTGGGTTCGCTCGATCTTCGAGAGCGCCGGCGCCGATCACGCGCTCCATTACATCGAGGCTTCCGATGCGCTGTGCAAAGCGCGGCTGCGCGTGCGCAACGAAACCAAACCCGAGGGACTCTATTACGGCTTTGTCGGCGAGGACCGGTTCGACGAGGTGACCCGATACTTCGTGCCGCCGTCGGAGCAAGAGCAGTTTCATCTGATTCGCCATCGGGCCGGCGCGCCTGAAATTAACCCTTGAATCGCCGGCGGATCGGACGATCTTTGACCCTTTCGCGGCAGGTGCGCCCGCGGCCACGGGAGGGGTGCGATGGACGCCACCCTTACGCTGATCGATCTCGCCGGCTCGATCGCCCTGCTGTTGTGGGGCGTGCACATGGTGCAGAGCGGCATCCAGCGCGCCTTCGGCCCGCATCTGCGGCGCTTTTTGGGGCGCACGCTCGGCGACCGGTGCCGCGCGTTCCTCGCCGGGCTCGGGGTCACCGGCATCCTGCAGAGCAGCACCGCGACCGGGCTGATGGCGGCGGGTTTCGCCGCCGGCGGCCTCGTCGACCTGATGCCGGCGCTCGCGGTGATGCTCGGCGCCAATGTCGGCACGACGCTGATCGTGCAGGTGCTGTCCTTCGACGTCAGCCGCGTCGCGCCGCTTTTCATCCTGATCGGCGTTATCATGTTCCGCCGCGAACGGGCATCGCGGGCGCGCGACCTCGGCCGCGTGGCGATCGGGCTCGGGCTGATGCTGATGGCCTTGCAGCAGCTCCTGGGCTTGATGACCCCCTACGAGGATGTGCCGAGCCTGCGCCTGCTGATGGGCGCGATCGCGACCCAGCCGATCATCGACGTGATCCTCGCCGCCGCCTTGACCTGGGCCGCGCATTCGAGCGTCGCCACGGTGCTCCTGACCGTGTCGCTCGCGGCAAAGGGGGTGGTGCCGCCCGACGCCGCCTTCGCGCTGGTGCTCGGCGCCAATCTCGGCTCGGCGCTCAACCCGCTGATCGAGGGCGGCAACGCCGACCCGGTGTCGAAGCGCGTGCCGGCCGGCAATTTGATCAACCGCGCGGTCGGCGTTGCGCTCGGCGTGGGCTTCCTCAACTGGATCGGCCCGTGGATGGTTACGCTCGACCCGAACGCGGCGCGGGCGGTCGCCGATTTCCACACCGTGTTCAACCTGGTTATGGCGGCGCTGTTCCTGCCGTTCCTCGGGCCGTTCGCGCGCTTTCTGGTATGGCTGCTTCCGGCGCGGGCGGTGCCGACCGACCCGTCGGTTCCGGTCTATCTCGACGAGGCGGCGCGCGAGACCCCGGCGATCGCGCTGGCCGGCGCCGCGCGCGAGGCGCTCAGGATGGCCGACGTGCTCGAGGCGATGATGCGCAACGCGCTCGATGCGCTCGACCGCGGCGACCGCAACCGGGTCAGCGCGGCCAAGGGGCTCGACGACGTGCTCGACCGCCTCAACCGCGCGATCAAGGTCTACCTGACCGGGCTCGACCCCGATTCGCTCGACGACGACGACAACCGCCGGCTCGGCGAAATCCTCGCCTTCATCACCAATCTCGAGCATGCCGGCGACATCGTCGAAAAGGGCATCGTCGCGATCGCCTCGAAGCGCCTCAAGCGCGGCCTGCATTTCTCGGTCGAGGGCCAGGCCGAAATCCGCGCGATGCTCGAGCGCCTGGCCGGCAACGTCAACGCCGCCGCCGCCGTGTTCATGACCGGCGACACCCGCGCCGCGCGCCGTCTGCTCGGCGAGAAGGAGGTGTTCCGCGACCTGGAGGCGCGCGCGACCGAGGCGCATTTCTCCCGCATCCGCGCCGGGCGGGTCGAGAGCGTCGAAACGAGCGCCCTCCACCTCGACGTGCTGCGCGACATGAAGCGGATCAACGCGCATGTCGCGGCGGCAGCCTACCCCGTGCTCGACAAGGTCGGCGAGCTCCTGCCGAGCCGCCTCAGGCGCGACGCCGAGGTCGAGTAAAGGCGCGCGCAGCGCGAAAATTCACAATGAGGCGTACGCGCCTTGGATGACGACGTGCATCCTCACTGCCTCACCGTCTCAGCGTGGATATTTATCCCCGCTCGGCGCGTTCCACGCGGCTGATGTCCATGCCCCATGAGAGGGCCGAGCGGCACCAGATTTGCCGGGTGGGCGGACCGAACTGGGCGCGCTGGTCGATGCCGCCGACGCGGAGGCCGTAGCTCGGCGGGTTCGGCTCCGGCGCGGCGGCGTAGATCGGCGTGCCGCATTCCGGGCAGAAGGCGTGGTGGCGCTTGTTCCCGCTCTCGGCGGTCTTGACGTAGATTTTCGGCGTCCCGCTCTTCAGCGCGAAGGTGCCCGGGAGGCTCGCGATATTGGCCCGGAACGCGGTGCCGGTCAGCTTCTGGCAATCCGTGCAATGGCACACGCGCACTGTCGCCGGATCGATTTCGGCCTCGTAGGTGATGTGCCCGCAATGGCACCCGCCGGTGATTTTCATCCCGCTCATCTCCCTGCAAGCCGCGCCGCGACCGGCGCGAAATCGTCCAGATAGGGTTCGTGGATCGTATAGTCGGCAAACCCCCACCGCTCGCGCCGCGCCTCGATATCGTCGGCGATCTGGGCCTTGGTTCGGTCGTGAGCCGGGGCCATCGCGCGGCCAGCGCCTCGGCGGCGGCGCGCCGGTCGTCGGTTATGACGACCCGCTGCACCAGCACGTTGAGCGTGGGCCGTCCCCCGCCGACCTCGCGTACCAACCGGACCCGCTCGTCGACCGCCGCCGCCCGCCACGAGGACAGGTCGGGCGGCGCCGCCCCGCCGTCGCGGAAATCGATCCCGGAAAAGCCGACAATATCGGCCTCCTTCGCGGCAAGCGTCAGCAGCCGCCTGCCGTTGCCGCCGATCAGGATCGGCGGGCGCGGCTTCTGCACCGGCAGATATTCGAGCTTATGCCCCGTCACCCGGTA
>DASUIE010000077.1:0-8413 GCA_036273175.1 Allostellaceae bacterium | reverse complement strand
GGCATCGCCTCCTGCAGCTCGCGGCGGTCGAGACCGGAAAACACCGCGCCCTTCATGGCTTCGAGCGCCGCGAAGACGCTGTCGACGCTCTCGCCATAGCGGGGATACGGCACGCACTCGCCGCGCCCGCGCCCCTCGCCGTCGTGCAGCTCGGCGACGACGACCTCGGCCACGGTCTTGACCCCGCGCGAGATCGCGAAGGGCTGGGCCAGCGGCCAGCCCCGCCGGGTGACATGGAGGCGTTGAGGGTGCGGCGCCATGCTAGGCGAGACCGTCGACGATCGGCCCGACCCCGGTGCGCACCGGGTCGACGCAAGGCAGCCCGAGGCGGTCCCCGGTCTCGCGCAGATAGTCGCGCGCGGCGCCGGCGTCGAGCCCGTGCGTGTTGATGCTCAGCCCGGCGCAGACGGCCGCCGGGTTGGTCAGCAGCGCCGCCTCGATATTGCGGTCGATGCACAGTTTGAGGTCGGGCAGCTTGTAGCCCGGCAATCCGCGCATATGCGGGCGGGTCGGCTCGTGGCACACGACGAGGGCGTCGGGCTGCGCCCCGTGGATGAGGCCCAGCGTCACGCCGGCATAGGAGGCGTGGAACAGCGAGCCCTGCCCCTCGACGACGTCCCAATGGTCCGGGTCGTTGGCCGGGCATAGCCACTCGACCGCGCCGGCGACGAAATCCGAGACCACCGCGTCGATCGAGACGCCGTCGCCGGCGATCAGAATGCCGGTCTGCCCGGTCGCCCGGAAATCGGCCTTCATCCCCCGTCCGCGCATCTCTTTCTCGATCGCCAGCGCGGTAAACATCTTGCCGATCGAGCAATCGGTCCCGACGGTCAAGAGGCGCTTGCCGGGCCGCTTGATCCCGTTGCCGATGGGAAATTCGCGCGTCGGATGGCGGACATCGGCGATCTGGCGCCCGCAGCGGGCCGCGGTGTCGCGCAGGACCGGGATGTCGGCGAGGCGATGATGCAGCCCGCTCGCCAGGTCCATGCCCAGTTCCAGCGCCTGGATCAGTAGCTTGTCCCAACCCTCGCCGAGCACGCCGCCGCGGTTCGTGGTGCCGACGATGACGGTCTTGACCCCCGCCCTGGCCGCCGCCTCGATGGTCATGTCGGGAAGACCGAGATCGGCCTTGCAGCCCGGCAACCGAAGCTGCCCGAGGCAGGCCTCGCGCCGCCACTGGGCGACGCCGTCGGCCGTCTTGGCGGCGAGCTGGTCGGGCGCGTCGCCGATGAACATCAGATACGGGGTGCGCAGCGCCACCGCCCTGACCCTTTCGCTGGGGGTTGACGCGGCAATCTTAGGAGAGAAGCGCGGCGCTGCGAAGGCTCTTGCGGGCAACCGATTTCTGCCGCCAGAGTAACGGCATGACCAGGTGGCGCCTTCTCGCTCTGACCGCCGCGGCGGTTGCCCTCGCCGGCTGCAAGACCGAGGAGCCGTTCCTCGTCAAGGGCGACATCAACGGCGCCGAGGTGCGGTTCGAGCAGGACCGCGCCCTCGCCGACAACGTCGCCAACCGGCATTGCGCGCAATTCTCGCGGGTTGCCCGCTTTCTCGGCGCCAGCGAGGACACCGGCTTCTACGAGTGCGACCTGCGCTGAAGGCCCATTCGTCAACGCAAAATTAACCATATTGAACGACCCTTCGCCGGCCTTCGTGAGGCTACGAAGCGACCGCGATGCCGCCGACCCGTTCAGACACCGACCCCGCCGCAAACTTTCGCTGTCAGCGCTGCACCACCGTGGCGCTGGCCATCGTGCTGATCGGCGCCTTCTTCGGCCTGGCGGCCGCCGATCGCGCGGAGCGCTTTGCCGCCGCTGCCCGCGATCATGCCGCGACGGTGGCCCGCGCCGTCGCCTCGGCCCGCGCCACGCTCGATCAGGATACCCAGCTGCTCGACCGGCTGAGCGGCGACGCCGACACGGATGCGCTGCTCGCGCTGGCGCCCGCCCTGGTCGCCGGGATCCGAACCGCGGCCATCGTTAACGGTGACGGGTCGATCCTGGCGCGGTCGCCCGGCGGCGCCGCCGGTCCGGCCCTCGAAACCATCGCCGCCGAGGCCGAGACGGCGCTCTCCGCGCCCGACGCGCCGGCCCTCTTCGTATCCGGCCGGATTCAGGATACCGGGCGCGGCCTCGATCTGATCGGTCTCGCCCGGCCCCGTTACGATGCCGATGGGCACGTCACCGGTCTCGCGGTCGTCGCGGCCGACACGGCGCGCCTCGTCGGCCCGGAAAACCTGCCGCGCGGCGGCACGCTGACGATCCGGCGAACCGACGGAACGCTCCTTTTTCGCGCCGGCGACGGCGATGCCTCCGGCGCCGAGGCCGCCGCCGTCCCCGCCTATCCGCTCGAGGTCTCCTATGGCCGACCCGCGAGCGAGATCTGGCGGGGATGGCGCGCGGTTTGGCTGCGCAACGGCGCGCTGGTCGGCGGGATCGGAGTGCTCGCCGCGTTCCTCGCCGCGCTTTACGACCGCGGACGCCGCCGCGCGGCCGAACGCAGCGCCGAGACGCGCGCGCGGGAGGCCGTGGCGCTCCGCCAGAATGTCGCCGACCTCGCCGCCGCCGCGCGCGACGCCGACGAGGCGAGCCGCGCCAAATCCCGCTTTTTCGCGCAGGTCACGCACGAGCTGCGCACTCCGCTCAACGCGATCATCGGGTTTTCCGAGACGATCCAGCGCGAAATGTTCGGCCCGGTCGCCAACCACCGCTATCTCGAATATGCCGGGCTGATCCATGACGCCGGCGGCCATCTGTTGTCGCTGATCAACGACCTCCTCGACATGTCCAAGCTCGAAGAGGGCAAGATGGAGATCGCGCCGATCCGCGTTTCCGCGGCGGCGCTGGCCCGTTCCACCCTCGATCTCGTCGAGCTCTTGGCGCGGGAGCGCGATGTCGATCTGTCCGCGGGCGGCGTGGACGATTGCCCCGACCTCAACGTCGATCCGCGCGCCGCCAAGCAGGTGCTGGTCAACCTGCTGTCGAACGCGATCAAGTTCACCGCGCCGGGCGGGCGGATCGACGTCGAATTCATCGGCAGGGCCGATGGCGGCGTGACGATCACGGTCGCCGATACCGGAATCGGCATGTCGCCCGAGGAGGTCGGGCTCGCCTTCGAACCCTTTGGCCGGGCCGCGAGCGCGGCAGTTCCCGGCACCGGGCTCGGACTGCCGATCGCTCGGGCGCTGGTGCGGCTGCATGGCGGCGAGCTGAGCCTGACCAGCGCCCGCGGCCGCGGCACGACGGTAACGGTCGTATTTCCGGCCGAAACCGCGACGGGATGCCGCCCTCTCGAAGAGGTTTCGACCGCCCGAGCCGCCTAGCTGGCGCGCCCGACTTGCTCTATACCGGGCAAAATGAAGAGGTTGCGACAAAGCTGGGCTTGGGGAGCGCTTGCCGCGATCGTTTGCGCCGGCGCCGCGCAGGCTCAGAGCTGCGACGAGCACAACCCGGCCAGCCCCGCCGCTACCGGTCAGATCAACCTCAGCGCAAGCGATTCAACCAACGACCGGCGCGACGAGCTGCGCAGCTTTGTCGTGACCGGCAGCACCGGTCCCGTCACCGCGAAAATCGTCGCCGCCTCGCCGCCCGGGATTGTCGGCTCGGTTTCGGCGACGCCCGAGGTGAGCCGCTACTCGCCGCATTTCGGCGAGCAGCTCAAAGGCATCGACATCCACGTCAGGCTGAAGCACGGCGACCGGGGAGCGGTTGTCTCCGTTTCGCTGCGCCAGGTCTGCGCGCAGTATTTCCGTGATTCGTTTCTCTATTAGCCGGGGTCTCTATTAAAACTGCACCCGCTGGGTCAGCGCCCCGTCGACGATCAAATTGGTGCCGGTGATAAAGCTGGCGCGCGGGCTGGCGAGGAACGCGACCGCGTTGGCGACCTCCTCGGGGGTGCCCATGCGGCCCATCGGGTTGCGGCCGACCATGACCTTGAAGGTTTCCGGATCGCGCTTTTCGAGGGCGCCCCAAACGCCGGTCTCGAAATAGACGTTGCCGGGCGAGACCATGTTGGCGCGCAGGTTCTTGGGCGCGAGATTGCGCGCCAAGCCTTTCACATAGGGGACGAGGGTGGCCTTGACGGCGGCGTAGGAGCGGGTCGGGCCATTGACCTCGACGAGCGCGGTCGAACCGACCACGACGATCGATCCGGCCGGGGACTGCTCGAGGATCGGCAGGGCCGCCTCGATGCCGAAGACCGTCGCCATCACGTCGATCTCGAACCCCTTGCGCCAGGATTCCTCGTCCATCCCCTGGGCGAGGGCGCTGACATTGGCGACGAAGATATCGAGCCCGCCCAGCGCCTTCGCCGCCTCGCCGACCCAGGCCTTCATCGCCGGGATGTCGGAGACGTCGACCGACGCGCCGCTGGCCCTGACGCCCTTTTGCTTGAGCGCGGCGACGGTCTCGTCGACCGGCCCCTTGCTGCGCGCGCACAGCGCGATGTCGCAGCCCTCCGCCGCGAGCAGATCGACGATGGCGCGCCCGATTCCCCGCGTGCCGCCGGTAACCAGAGCCTTTTTGCCCTTGAGCCCGAGATCCATATTCGTCGCCGTCCCTGTTTTGCCGGGCGGATGGCAGACCCGCCCGAAAGACCGACCCCGCCGGGCCGGCGGCGTGTAGACTAAGCCGGCGCGGCCCGGAGCAACAACTGGGCAACACCCGGCCGCGCGGGAAACGCCGGGCAAGCTCGCCGAGATGCGCCTTACCGAGATGCTTTCCGCCGCGCGGGGCGGCGTGCGGACCAGCGCCTCCATCCCGGCCGCCCCGGCGAGCGGTCTCGGCCTTCTTCGCCTCCCCGATTTCCGCCGGCTATGGACGATCGGCCTGGTGCTGTTCGCGGTGCGCTGGCTGGAAATGCTGGTGGTCGGCGTTTTCGTCTACGAGCGCACCGACTCGGCGTTTCAGGTCGCGCTGATGATCCTGTTGCGGATGGCGCCGATGGTCATCTTCGGCCCGATCATCGGCGCCGCGGCCGAGCGCATCGAGCGGCGCAAGGCGCAGATCTTTTTCGGCGCGTTCACCCTCGCCACCGCGGTCGTCGTCGCCGGGCTCGCCTTCGCCGGCGCGCTGGTAGTCTGGCACCTCGCGCTCGCGAGCTTTTGCAACGGCGTGGCCTGGGCGAGCGACAATCCGGTGCGCCGGGTGATGATCGGCGAGGTCGTCGGCGCCGAGCGGATGGGCGCGGCGATGGCGATCGATGTCGGCGCCAACAACGCCAGCCGCATGCTCGGCCCGACGATCGGCGGGCTGGTGCTGTCGCATGTCGGGATCAGCGGCGCCTTTACCATCAGCGTCGTGTGCTATGCGGTGGCGCTGTATTCGGCGATCCGCCTGCGGCACCGGAACGCGGTCGCCCCGGAGGCGCGCGGCGCCGTGCTGGCCCGCGTCATCGAGGGGCTGATGCTGGCGCGCCGCGACCCGCGCCTCGTCGCGATCCTGACCGTGACCGTTATCTACAACGTGTTCGGCTGGCCGTTCACCAGCATGATCGTGGTGATCGGCCGGGACCAGCTGCACCTCGCGGCGGGCGGCATCGGCATCCTCTCCAGCATGGACGGGATCGGCGCGTTTATCGGCGCGATCGCGATCGGGCTTTGGGCGCGGCCGCGGCATTTCACCCGGCTCTATATCGGCGCGGTGCTGACCTATCTGGTGCTGGCGGTCGCCTTTGCCCTGGCGCCGACGACACTCTTCGCCGGCACCGCGCTGCTGCTGACGGGGCTGTCCAATTCCGGGTTCAGCGTCATGCAGGCGACGCTGATCTATCTCGCCGCCCCGGCGGAGATGCGCAGCCGGCTCTATGGGGTGCTGTCGCTGTGCATCGGCTCGGGCCTCCTCGGCTTCCTGCATATCGGTCTCTTGGCCGAGGCGATCGGCGCGCCGTGGGCGACGACCGTGAGCGGAGTTGAGGGCCTTCTGGCGATGGCGCTGACATGGCGCTGGTGGCGGATGCTCGGAAAGGCGGAGTAGAGTACCGCCCGACAACACGAGAACGGGGAGGGCAGCGCCAATGTGGCCGAGATTCTCCAACCCCTGGTGCGTGGTGGCGGGTGCGGTGACCGGGCTGCTCGTGTGCAACGGGCCGGTCTTGGGCTTCACCTTCGGCATATTCCTCAAGCCGTTGACCGAGGACATGGGCTGGGACCGCGGCGAGACGTCGTTCGCGCTGTCGTTCGGCGGCATCCTCGGGGCGCTGGCGGTGCCGGCGATCGGCAGCCTGATGGACCGCTGGAGCATTCGCCGGGTGGCGTTGCCCGGCATCCTCGTCTACGCGCTGTTTCTCAGCCTTGTCGGGCTCAGCCCGCGCTCGTTTATCGCCTTCACGGTGCTGTTCAGCCTCGCCGAGATGTTCAGCGCGATCCAGACGCCGATCGCCTATGCCAAGGCGATCTCGGCCTGGTTCGACCGGCGGCGCGGCCTCGCGCTCGGCATCGCGATGTCGGGAGTCGGGATCGGCGCTTTCGTCGTGCCGCAGCTCTCGCGCTATCTGATCGCGACGATCGGCTGGCGCGGGGCTTACGGCGTCTTGGCGGCGTTGACCGTGGCGGTCGCGTTTCCCGCCGTCGCATTGTTCATCCGCGAGCCGCAACCGGGCGAAGGCGAGCGCCGCAGACGCCCGGCCGAGACCGCGCCGCCCGGTCTGACCCGGCGCGAGGCCCTGGCGACCTTCCGCTTCTGGAGCATCGCCGCCACGTTTTTCCTGGTCGCGGTGGCGATCAACGGCACCGTCGGTCACATCGTGCCGCTCTTGACCGATCGTGGGATGACGCCGGCGGCGGCGGCCGCGATCTTCGGCGTATTCGGGCTGGCGACGATGAGCGGGCGCCTCCTCGCGGGCTTTCTCGTCGACCGCATCTTCGCGCCCTATGTCGCCGCTGTGTTCTTTCTCGCGCCGATCGCCGGGTTCGTGCTGCTGGCCACGGCGACGGGGCTGGTGCCGGCGGCCGGGGTGATCCTGCTGGGTCTCGGCCTCGGCACCGAGATCGACCTGATCGCCTTTCTCGTGACCCGGTATTTCGGCCAGCGCAATTTCGGCCAGCTCTATGGCTATTTCTTTATGGTGTTCGGGATCGGATCGGCGCTCGGCCGCTTTCTCGGCGGCTATATCTTTGTCAAGGCGGGGTCGTACACGCCCGCGCTGATCGGCGCCGCGGTGTCGCTGGTCATCGCCGTCGCGCTGATCGGCCGGCTCGGCGCCTATGTCTATCCGGTCGAGCGAGAACCCGATGCCGGGATGCTGCCGGAGCCCGCCGCGCCGTAGCGGTGCACGTGATAGGGCTGCTGGGCGAGGCCCGGGCAATAGCTGCCGACCACCGGCTCCAGCGCCGCGTAGAGGCGGCGGCTGTCGGCGTTGATCGCGGCGAGCCGCTCGCGGGCGGCCTCGGCGCGGGCGCGCAGCGCGGCGAGGCCCATGCCGGCGGGACGCCGGTTTTGCACCACCACCCGGCCGCCGATCATCACCGTGTCGACCGCCGTGCCGTCCTCGCAATGGACGAGCTGGTTGACCGGGTCGTTAAGCGGCAGCCAGTTCGGGTGGTCGAGGTCGAGCAGCACCAGATCGGCCTTCCACCCCGGCGCGATCCGGCCGATGCGGTCGCCGAGACCGAGCGCGCGGGCGCTGCCCTCGGTCGCCGCCAGCGCCGCCTCGCGCGTCGTCAGCCAGCGCTGCCATTCCGGCCCCTGCACCTTCGAGGCGAAGGAGGCGAGACGCATCGCCTCGTACATATTCTGGTTGTCGGCGCAGGAGGCGCCGTCGGTGCCGATCCCGAGATTGACCCGCCGCTCCAGCATCGCCCGCGCATCGGCGAGGCCGCTGCCGAGCCGCATGTTGCTGCCGGGATTATGGGCGACCGAGGCGCCGTGGTCGCCGAGCCGCGCCATGTCGTCCTCGTCGAGCCAGACCCCGTGCGCGACGACGAAATGCGGGCCCAAGACGCCGAGCGCATCGAGATGCGCGGTCTGGGTCTTGCCGTAAAGGCGCAGGCTGGCGACCGCCTGGACCTTGGATTCGGCGACATGGCTGTGCAGCCCGACCGCGAAGTCTCGCGCGAGGCCGGCGCAACCGAGGATGAAGTCGTCCGAGCAGTGATGCGGGATGGTCGGCGCCACCGCCGGCTGCACCAGCGCGCGGTCGGCGGACCAGGCGCCGAACGCGTCGCGGATCGCCGCGAGGGTGGTTTCTCCGGGCGCCAGCCGCAATCCCGCGACGCGGTCCCGCAGCGACGCGGGCAGCGCCTCGGCGAGGCCGGGGATCGCCTCGTAGAAGCTGCGGTCGGCGACCATCGGCGCGATCACCGCCCGCATCCCGACCTCGGAGTACGCACCCGCGACCATCGCCATCCCGTCGCGGCTCGGTGCGGGCCACTCGAAAAACAGATCGTAGCAGGCGGTGCAGCCCTTCAGCATCATCT
>DASUIE010000076.1:0-25032 GCA_036273175.1 Allostellaceae bacterium | reverse complement strand
GGCAATCGGGAACAGATAGGGGAAGCGCTTGCCGTCGGCGGCCGCCGAAATGCCGAAGCCGGGCGACGTCGTCGTCATGTGGTCCTGTTCGAGGCGCTGGTTCAGCGCGACGGTCTGCGGCGTGCCGTACAGCGACATGATGACCGCGCCCTGCTGTTTCTGGCGCTCATATGCCTCGACCGCCGGCGGGACTTTATAGGCGTTGTCGATCTCGGGCGCCTCGATCTTGTAGCCGTCGACACCACCCTTCGAATTGATGTAATTGTAATAATCCTGCATCGCCGGGCACAGCACCGTGCCGACGATCTGGGTCGGGCCGGTGCGGTCGCACTGATCCCCGATCACCAACACCTTGTCCTCGGCCCGCGCGGCGCCGGCGAGCGCCAGCCCGAGCGCCGCTCCGGCGACCAGCGTCAGCATTGTCTTCGATAGGCTTTTCATCGTTGCTCCTCCCTTTTTGCCCTGTTCCCAACTTAGTAAGAAAATGGCCACACGCGGAAATAATTGCGAATGTTGCGCCACAAGCGGTTGAGGCCCTCGGGCTCGACCACCAGGAAAAAGATGATCAGCCCGCCAAAGATGATCAGCCGCAAATTCGGGATCACGCTCAACAGGTCGGAATAGGAAAAGAACGCGCCGCCGAAGGTTTCGAGAAACCAGCGTGTCGCGGTCGGGAGCAGCGTGACGAAGATCGCGCCCAGAACCGAGCCCAGAACCGAGCCCAGCCCGCCGATGATGACCATCGCGAGATAGTCGATCGAGACATCGATCTGGAATTGCTCGTAATTGGCGATGCCGAGGTAGTAGCTCTCCAGCGCCCCGGCGACGCCGGCATAGAACGACGAGATCGCAAAGGCGTAGAGCTTGTACTTGAAGATGTTGATGCCGATGATCTCGGCGGCGATGTCCTGGTCGCGGATCGCGATAAAGGCGCGGCCGATGCGGCTGCGCACCAGGTTTAGGGTCGCGACCACCGCGATCACCACGAACGCCATCAGGAACAGATAGATTTGCCGCTCGTGGGCGAGCTTGACGCCGAAGACGAACGGCCGCTCCACCGTGATCGTTGCCTGCGTTCCGCCCGATATCCACGGCACGTGGTTGATCGTCCACTCGATGATGAGCTGCGCCGCAAGCGTCGCGATCGCGAGATAGATGCCTTTGATGCGCAGCGAGGGGATGCCCACCACCGCCCCGATCGCCGCCGCCGCGACCCCGCCGAGCGGGATCGTGATCCAGAAGGGCAAGCCCAGGCTGACCACGAGATGCGCGGCGGTATAGGCGCCGACCGACATGAACGCGCCGGCGCCGATCGAGATCTGTCCGGTATAGCCTACGAGAATGTTGAGCCCGAGCGCCCCGACGATCGCGATCAGGATCAGGTTGAGGACGGATACGATGTATTCGCTGCAAAACAGCGGGGCGATCACGATGAACAGCCCGGCGACCGCCGCGACCGCCCATTTGGCGATCGGCAGCGGGTACAGCGCCATATCGGCGCCGTAGCTGGTCTTGAAAACGCCTGCCTCGCGGTGGAACATGTGCTTTAGGCCCTCATACCCGCTCGATCAGGCGCCGGCCGAACAGGCCCTCGGGCCGGATCATCAAAACGATGATCATCACCACATACGGCGCGAAGTCCTTGGTGCCGCCGCCGACGATCGGGTCGAAATACCCGGACGTCAAACTCTCGACGATGCCGATGACGAGCCCGCCGACGACCGCCCCCATCACCGAGTCGAGCCCGCCGAGGATCACCACCGGAAAAACCTTTAGGCCGACCAGCGCGAGCTGGTTGTCGACGCCGAGCATCGCGCCCCAGATGATCCCGCCGATCGCCGACACGACCCCGGCCATCGCCCAGGCCAGCGCGAAATAGCGGCGCACGTTGATGCCCATCGCCATCGCCACCTGCTGGCTGTCGGCGACCGCGCGCATCGCGATCCCGGTCCGGCTCTTCAGGAAGAACCAGGTGAAGATCCCGAGGAAGGCAATGCTGACCAGCGCGCCGACGAGCTGCACCGGCGGGACCGAGACGAGCCCGAGATTGATCGGCTCGTCTCCGACCGGCATCGTGATCGCCAGCGTGCTCGCGCCGAACAATACGACCGACACGCCGCGCAGCACGGCGGCGAGGCCGATCGTCGCCATCACCACCGCGATCACCGGGCGCCCGATAAGCGGGCGCAGCACGACGCGTTCGAGCCCGAACCCGAGCGCCACCATGCCGACGATCCCGATCAGCGCCGAGACCCAGAACGGCAGGCCCACCGTGCTCGCCATCGCGGCGGCGATAAAGCCGGCGAACATGACGAATTCGCCCTGGGCGAAGTTGATCGCGTCGGTCGCCTTGTAGATCAGCACGAAGCCGAGCGCGATCAGCGCGTACATCAGCCCGATCATCACCCCGTTCGTCAGCAGAGCGAGGGTGAAGCCCCATTCGAATTCCGGGAGCTGCACGATGGGCCCCTATTCCGCCGCGGCGGTTTCGGCGCGCGATGCGGCCGCGGCCTTCAGCCGCTCCGCCGGCGCGTCGATATCGGCGACGGCGAGGCGCGATTGCAGGATCGTCTTGCGGCCGTCCTCGTAGGTGATCTCGGCCGACAGCTCGACCTCGGGCGCTCCGCCGTACATCGCGTCGATCAGCGCAGCGTATTTCTCGGCGACAAAGCGGCGGCGGATTTTGCGGGTGCGCGTGATCTCGTCGTCGTCGGCGTCGAATTCCTTATTGAGCACGACAAAACGGCGAATGCGGGTGGCCGCCGGCAGGGCGGCGTTGCAGCGGCGGATTTCGTCGCCCACCATCCCGTGCACTTCCGGCCGGCTGCACAAATCCTGAAACGAGGTATAGGCGATGCGGTTGCGCTCGGCCCATTTGCCGACCGTGGTCGGGTCGATCGCGACGATCGCCGAGACAAAAGGCTGCGCGGCTCCAAAGACGACCGCCTCGCCGATATAGGGGCTGAATTTGAGCTTGTTCTCGATGAATTGCGGCGCGAACGAGCTCCCGTCCGACAGTTTGCCGACATCGCGGGCGCGGTCGATGATGACGAGTTGGCCGCGCTGGTCGATAAACCCGGCATCGCCGGTCCGCAGCCAGCCATCGGCGGTCATCGCCTCGGCGGTCGCGTCGTCCTGCTTGTAATAGCCCTGGAACACGCCGGGCGAGCGCACCAGTACCTCGCCCTCCTCGTCGATCTGCGCCTGCATTCCGGGCAGCACGTGGCCGACCGTGTCGGGATCGACCTCGGCGTCCTTCTGCACCGAGCACAATCCGGACAGCTCTGTCGCGCCGTAGACTTGTTTGAGGTTGATGCCGAAGGCGCGGAAAAAGCGGAACACTTCGGCCCCGAGCGGTGCGCCGCCGGTATAGACGAGGCGGGCGCGGCGCCAGCCGAGCTGGTCGCGCACCGGGCCGTAGATCAGGACTTCGCCGGCCGCCCGCGCCAGCCTGAGGGCGATCGGCACCGGCCGCCCGTCGCCGGCATATTGCTGCGCCCGTTCGGCTACGCCGCGGAAATACTCGAAGATCTTGCGCTTCACCCACGAGGCGTCGCTAGCCCGCACCGTAATCTCGGTCAGCGAGTTCTCCCAGAAGCGCGGCGGCGCGAGGCCGATCGTCGGGCCCAGCTCCCGAAGGTCGCGGCCTACCGTCTCCGGCTTTTCAGGGAAATTGCAGGTAAAGCCGACAAGAATGTGCAGCGCCAGCGAGATCAGCGAGCTGCCGATCCACGCCATCGGCAGATAGGCCAGGTGCTCCTCGGTCGGCTTGAACTTCTCCGCGGCGGCAAAAGCTTCGGCGGACAGCAGCAGGTTGGCGTGGGTCAGCATCACGCCCTTGGGCCGCGAGGTCGTGCCCGAGGTATAGGAAAACAGCGCGAGCTCGTCCGACTTGCCGGCCGCGACCGCCTTCTCGACATAGTCCGGGTGCTGGGCGCCGAAGGCGCGGCCCTCGTCCTGCATCGCCGGAAACGATTTGAGGAAGTCCTGGGAATAGTGGTTCATCCCCCGCGGGTCGTCATAGACGACCAGCTTCAGCTCCGGCAGCTGCTCTCGCAGGGAGAGGATCTTGTCAACCTGCTCCTGGTCCTCGGCGACGATGACCGAGGTCTCGGCGTGATCGAGCACAAAGGCGAGCTCGCTGGCGATGGCGTCCTGGTAGACCGGCACCGCGATGCCGCCGAGGCTCTGCGCGGCGAGCTGGGCGAAATAGAGGCGCGGCCGGTTGTCGCCGATCACCGACAGCCTGTCGCCGCGCTTGAAGCCGTTGGCGGCGAGGCCGAGGGCGAAGTCGCGCACCTCCTGCCAATATTGCCGCCAGCTATAGGGCTGCCAAATCCCGAGGTTCTTTTCCCGGATCGCCGGGCGGGTGCCGATCCGCTCGGCGTTGGCGCGCAGGCACTGGGGGAGGGTGCGCGCCTCGCTCATGCCGCCTCTCCTTGCGCTTCCGGGGCGCCGCCGAGATAGGCGCGCATGACGTCGGGGTTGGTCTGCACCTCACCGGGCGTCCCCTCGGCGATCTTGCGGCCGCGGTCGAGCACCGTGACCCGGTCGGAAATGTCCATCACCACCGCCATGTCGTGCTCGATCAAGATCACCGTGGTGCCCCATTGCTCGTTGACGTCGAGGATGTAGCGGGCCATGTCCTCTTTTTCTTCGGTGTTCATGCCGCCCATCGGCTCGTCGAGCAACAACACCTTGGGGTCGAGCGCCAGCGCGCGCGCCAGCTCGACGCGCTTTCTGAGGCCGTAGGCAAGCGAGGCGGTCGGCTGGCGCCGCAAATCCTGCAGCGCGAGGAAGTCGATCAGCTCCTCGACCCGCGCCCGGTGCGCGATCTCTTCCCTCTGCGCCAGTCCCCAATAGACGATCGACGACAGGATGCCGGATTTCATCCGCACATGCCGGCCCAGCATGATGTTGTCGAGCACGGTCATGCCGGCGAAGAGGGCGATGTTCTGAAACGTGCGGGCGATGCCGCGCGCGGCGATCTCGGAGGGTTTGGCGCGGGTAATGTCGTGGCCGTCGAACACGATCGAGCCGGTATCCGGCTTGTAGAAGCCGCTGATCATGTTGAGCAGCGAAGTCTTTCCGGCGCCGTTCGGTCCGATGACCGAGGCGATCTCGCCGCGCCGCACAGTAATCGAGACGTCTTCGACCGCGCGGACGCCGCCGAACCGTTTGGAAACTCCGGTTACGGCCAGCTGAACGTCATCGGCTGCCATCGCAGCGCATTCCTCCGCCACCGATATGGCGGTACATGCGCCGCCGTTATGGCAGCCATGATGCTGACGCAAAGATAGGATAGCAAGCAATTGAGTCGGACGGGGCGATCCGCCGCGCTTTGACGCCGGGAACTATTGCGCCGCTCGGGCGTGTCGTGAAACCATCGGCCGCAGGGGAGGGGCGATGCCGGCGCAAGACCAACTGCCGACCACGGTGCTGACCGGGTTTCTCGGCAGCGGCAAGACGACCTTGCTGCGCCGCGCCTTGGCTTCGCCCGATTTCGCCGATACCGCCGTCGTGATCAACGAGATCGGCGAGATCGCGATCGATCATTACCTGGTCGATTTCGTCGAGGGGGCCGTGCTCGAGCTGCCGGGCGGTTGCCTGTGCTGCGCGGTCCGCGAGGATTTGGCGAAGACGCTGCGCGACCTGATCGACCGCCGCGACGCCGGCGCGTTGCGCCCGTTCCGCCGCCTCGTGATCGAGACCAGCGGGCTCGCCGATCCGGCGCCGATCCTCTTCACCCTCGGCGCTGACGCGATGCTGGACGCGCGCCTGTCGCTCGCGCGGGTGGTGACGCTGGTCGACGCGGTCGCCGGCTCCGCCTCGCTCGCCCGCTACGCCGAGGCCGCCCGCCAGGTCGCCGTCGCCGACGCGATCCACGTGTCGAAGACCGACCTCGCCCCGCTCGCGCCGGAACTGTCGGCGCAACTCGCGGCGCTCAATCCCGCCGCCGACCGTGCGAGCTCATCCGACCCGGCCGAGCTTCTCTTCGCCGGGCCGCGCCGCAGCGCTCCGCTTCCGCCCGGCTCCGACCACGCCGCGCATAGCCACGGGATCGACAGCTTCGCGGTGGAGCTGCACCAGGCCGGCAGCCGACTCGACTTCGCGATGGCGCTTGGCGGGCTGGCGCGCGAGCGCGGCACCGACCTGCTGCGGGTCAAGGGCATCGTCGCCTTCGCCGACGGCCCCGGCCGCCCGGCCTTGGTGCAGGCGGCGCAGCATGCGATGTTCGCGCCCGAATGGCTCGACGACTGGCCCGACGCCGATCGCCGCAGCCGCCTCGTCTTCGTCGTCCACGACATCCCGCGCGCCGAGATCCTGGCGCATTTCGCCTTCGCCGCGCCCACCCTCTTGCACTGAGGAGGTACCCCCATGCCGCTCGACATCGTCATCACCGGCGGGCTCGCCGTGCTGCCCTCGGGACCGGAGAAGGCCGATATCGGCGTCTCCGGCGACAAGATCGCGGCGATCGGCGCGCCCGGAAGCCTGTCGGCGCTCGGCGGCCGGGTCGTCGACGCGGCGGGGCAGATCGTCATTCCCGGCGGGATCGACCCGCATGTGCATTGCCGCTGGCCGATGCCGACCCCGGGCCAGACCCAGCACAATTTGACCGACGGACCCGACCGGGTGAGCCAGGCCGCGCTCTTCGGCGGCACCACGACGATCCTCGATTTCGCCCTCGTCGACGGCGACAACAATGTCCAGCAGGCGATCGAGCGGCGGCAGAAGGAATGGGCCGGCGACTGCCACTGCGACTACGCCTTTCACGTGATGGTGCAGGGCAATCTGCACCACACGATCCCCGACCAGATCGCCGAGGCGGTTCAGGGCGGGCACGCGACGGTCAAGATGTTCACGACCGACATCACCCCGTCGCGCAAGGGCCGCATGGTGCCGTTCGGCAGCATCATGGAAGTGCTGACGGTCCTGGCCAAGACCGGCGGGCTCGCCGCGATCCACGCCGAGGACAACGACCTCGTCATGCACATGTACGAAAAGCTGACGCGCGAGGGCCGCACCAGCTTCCACAACATGGCCGAGGTCCATACCACGCTCAGCGAGGATCTCGCCTTCAACCGGGTGATCCGCCTCGCCGCCAACATCCCAGGCGCGGCGCTCTATATGCTGCACACCTCGGCGGCGACCGGCGTGCGGGCGATCGCCACCGCTCGCGCCGAGGGCGTGCCGATCTACGGCGAGACGCTGCACCAGTACCTGATGTACACGGCCGAGGACTACAAGCGGCCGAACGGGCAGATCTATCACACCTACCCGTCGCTCAAATTCGCCGAGGATCATGCGGCCCTGTGGGAGGGCACCAATCACGGCGCGATCCAGACCGTCGCCACCGACGAGATTTGCTGCCCGCTCAAATTCAAGCTCCAGGGCGCGCGCATCGACGACACCACCGGCGGCAATGCCGGGGTCGAGCCGCGGGTGTCCCTGATCTACACCGAGACCGTTGAGAAGCGCGGCCGCGGCCTCGAAAATTTCGTCAACCTAATCTCGACCAATGCCGCCAAGATCATGGGCCTCTACCCGCGCAAGGGCGCGCTGGCGGTGGGTTCCGACGCCGACATCGTGCTGCTCGACACGCGCCAGCGCCACGCGGTAAAGGCCGCCGAGATGCACGAGGCCGATTATTCGCCGTGGGAGGGGCGCGACCTCGCCTGCTGGCCGTCCCTGACGATGCTCCGCGGCAAGATCGTCGTCGAGGGCGGGGCGCTCAAGGGCGCGCTCAGCGACGGCCAACACCTGTCGCGCAAGGTGTCCGACGACATCAGGAGCCGGCCGGCTTTGTGACTAGCCTCGCCACAACAACGCTCGTCATCGCCGGGTTCCTGGTCCTCGTCAGCTTGGTCCAGCCTGCGGCCGCGCGGCTGCGGCTGCCCTATACCGTGCTTTTGGCGATGGTCGGCATCGCGGTCGGCGCGGCGGCGTCGTTCCTGCTCTACTCGCCGCTGATCTCGACCTTCGACGTGGTCGTCGCGCCGGTGGTCAACCTGCCGTTCAGCGCCACCACCTTTCTCGTCGTCTTCCTGCCGGTGCTGTTGTTTCACGCGGCGCTGACGATCGACGTGCGCGAGATCGCGCAGGACGCGGCGCCGATCCTGACCTTGGCGATCGTCGCCGTCTTCGCGGCCGCCGCGGCGATCGGGTTCAGCCTCTCTTGGGTCGGGGTGCCGCTGACCGTTGCCTTGCTGCTCGGCTCGATCGTGGCGACGACCGACCCGGCGGCGGTGGTCGCGATCCTGCGCGAGGTCGGCGCGCCGCTTCGCCTGTCGCGGCTCCTCGAAGGCGAGGCGCTGCTCAACGACGCCGCGGCGATCGTGCTCTTCTCGGTGCTGATCGAGATGCTGACCGCCGGGATCCAGCCCGACATCGCGGCCGGCGCCAAGCATTTTGTCGTCGAGTTCGTCGGCGGCATCGTTCTCGGCGTCGTCGCCGGCCGTATCTACGGAGCGATCCTGCCCTGGCTGGGCGGGTCGCGGATGGCCGAGGTGACGCTGTCGGTGGCGCTGCCCTATATCGTCTATCTCTTGGGCGACGACGTCTTTCACATCTCGGGGGTCGTCGCGGTCGCCAGCGCCGGGCTGGCCGCCGGGGTCGTCGGCCGCATCCGCCTCTCGCCGGATAATTGGGAGTATCTCGAGCAGGTGTGGGAGCAGCTCGGCTTCTGGGCGAGCTCGCTGATCTTTATCACCGCGACCGCGATGGTGCCGCGGCTTCTGACCGGCATCATCGCCAAGGACGGCTGGCTGCTGCTGATCGCGCTCGTCGCCGCGCTCGCCTCGCGTGCCGCGGTGCTGTTCGGCCTGTTGCCGCTGCTCAGCGGGATGCACCTCTCGCAGCGGGTCACCAGCGCCTACAAGCTCGCGATCGCCTGGGGCGGGCTGCGCGGCGCGATCACCCTCGCGCTCGCCCTCTCGGTGACCGAGAACGAGCATATCGATCCGGCGATGAAGGACCTGGTCGCGGTGCTGGCGACCGGGTTCGTGCTGTTCACGCTGCTAGTCAACGGGCTGACCCTGCGTCCGGTGATCCATCTGCTGAAGCTCGACCGCCTGTCGCCGCTCAACCAGGCGCTTCGCGACAAGGTGCTGGCGCTGTCGCTCTCCGATGTGCGCGACGCGGTGCGTGAGACGGCCCGCGAATACGCGATCGATACGCGGATTGCCGGCGCGGCGACCCAGCGCTATGCGGAGGCGATCGAGGAATTGGAGGTCGAGTCCGACCGTGAGGACGGGATCTCCGACGACGACCGGATGACCATCGGCCTCGTCGCGCTCGCCAATCGCGAGCACCGTATCATCCTCGACCACCACGCCCAGCACACCGTATCAGGCGCCGCGATCGAGCGGCTGCTGCGCAACACCAACCGCATCCTCGACGCCGCCAAGGCCGAGGGCAAGGACGGGTATTTGCGCGCCTCGCGCAGCGTCCTCGGCTTCCCGCGGGAGTTCCGCATCGCCAATTTCCTGCACCGCGCCCTCCATATCGGGCGTCCGCTGGCGCGGCAGATCTCGATCCGCTTCGAGACATTGCTGGTGCGGCGGCTGGTGTTGGAGGAGCTGACCCGGTTTATCCCTCGCCGGCTGCGCGCCGTCTTCGGCGAACGGATAGCCGAGCCGATCGGCGAGATCGTCGCCGACCGCACCGCGGCGACGGTGCGGGCGCTCGACGCGCTGCGCCTGCAATACCCCGATCACGCCGACTCGCTGGAACGGCGGTTTTTGCAGCAATCCGGCCTGCGCCTGTTGATCTCGCGCTACCACGATCTCTACGAGGAGGGATTGATCGGGCGCGAGCTGTTCGACGATCTGGAGCGCGAGCACGCCGCCGGCCGTCTGCTCGCGGCCAAGCATCCGCCGATCGATCTCGGTCTGCGCGCCGAGGAGCTGATACGCGGCTTCGACATGTTCGCCGGGCTCGGTCCGGACGCGCAGAAATCCTTGGCGCGCCGCTTTCGCCCGCGTCTGCTCGTCCCCGACGAGGTGGTCATCCGCAAATACGAGCGGGCGAACGAGATGTTCCTGATCTCGTCGGGGGTGGTCGAGGTGATCCTTCCGGGGAAGCCGGCTCGGCTTGGCGGCGGCGAATTCTTCGGCGAGATGGCGCTCTTGACCGGAAAGCCGCGTACGTTCGATGTGGTGGCGCTCGGCTATTGCCGGGTGCTGGTGCTCAGCCTCGCCGAGTTCCGGCGGTTCCTGCGCGAGTACCCGCACGCGAAGGCGGAGATCGACCGTGTCGTCGAGGCGCGGATGCGCGAGAACGCGGCGCAGGCGGCAGGCCAGCCGGGCTGATGGGCGCCCGGCTGGCGCGTCGGTTTCTTACCTAGTTCCAGTGGCCGTCGACCCACATCCAGCCATTGGGCTCGCGCTGCCAGTAGCCGGGCGTGAACTTCGCCATCCTCGCCGGCCGCTCGACATAGGTGCCGTCGATCCAGTCATACTGCGCGGTCGCCGTGTTCCAGGCCCAGTGCCCCGGCTTCCACACGAGGTCGGGCATCGACGGCGGCGGCGGGTTTTCCGCGCGCGGCGCCGGCGGCGGATTTGGCGCGACGATGATTGTCGTCGACGGGGACGGCGTGGTCACTACCCTTTCGACCGAAGCCGGCGGCGGGGGCGCCGGGCTGATCTGAACCTGTGCCAGGGCCGGCGCGCTGCCCGCGAGAGCCATTCCGGCCGCCAGCAACCCTTGCTTTAACATCATGACCTCCATCGCTGTGCGCAGCGCGGCATCGCCGCGTCACGTCTTCCCCCTCAACACGCAAGGCGCCGGATCATTCCCGGCGGCGCGGGGCGATGGAGCGCCGGACGGGCTAGCGGCCCGGTTCGATCGGCATCGTCGCGATATCTGTCCAAGCCACGGGCGCGCCTGCCTTTTCCGCCGCCTGGCCGGGCGGCAGCGCGGGGTCCCAATGGACCGCGAGAAAGCGCCGGCCGGTGGTTGCCGCCGCCTCATCCGAAAGTAGCCATAACAGCGGCGGCGCCATCACCGCCGGTTGGATCATGCGGTCGCGGTCGAACCCGCTCTGCAGTGGCACCATTCCGGTGTTGGTCACGCCGCCCGGCACCAGCACGTTGACGGTGACGCCGGTGCCGTCGAGGTCTTTGGCCATCACCGCGGACATCGCCTCGAGCGCCGCCTTCGACGGGCCGTAGCTCGGCGAGCCGGCGCGGATCATCGTGCCGAGGCTGGTCGTCACGTTGACGATGCGGCCCCATTTCGCCGCGATCATGTCGGGCGCCAGCTCCTGCGCCAGGGTCAGCGGCGCGGTGGTGTGAACGGCGAGGAAGTTGCGCCACTGGTCGGCGGTCACCTCCCAGAAGCGGATCGGGTTTTGCCAATTGTCGGGCCGCACCGTCGCCTGCCCGACCCCGGCGTTGTTGACCAGGATGTCGATCTTGCCGAACCGCTCCCTCGCCTGGGCTACGATCTTCTTGGCGATGCCATCGGCCGCCAGGTCGGCCTCGATCGTCAGCAGCCCGGCATCGCCGCGCTGGCGTCCGTTCTCCGCCATCACCGCTGCCAGGCCCTCGGCGGTGCGGTCGACCGCCGCGACCCGGTGTCCGGCGCCCAGCAGCCCTTTGACAAAAGCCCGGCCGATCCCGCCGGCCGCGCCCGTGACGATCGCAGTGCGTGAAGTCTCGGCCATCGTTTCCTCCATCCTGCATGGCGGCATGCGGGCTGCGCGATTGCGCCCCGCGGCGTCGCGGCTCATGCTCAAGCGGATTGCAGCACAGGAGCGCCTTCGATGCACGACATCGTCATCCGCGGCGGCACGATCCTCGACGGCGCCGGCGCCGAGCCTTTCACCGGCGATGTCGCGATCGACGGCGACAAGATCGCGGCGGTCGGCGGCAAGGCCGGCGCGGCAAAGCGCGTCATAGACGCCGACGGGCTCCTCATCACCCCGGGCTGGGTCGATGTCCACACCCATTACGACGGCCAGGCGACCTGGGACCCGGTGCTTGCGCCGTCTTCATGGCATGGCGTCACGACGATCCTCTTCGGCAATTGCGGCGTCGGCTTCGCGCCGGTGCGCAGGGAGCACCGCAGCGAGCTGATCGATCTGATGGAGGCGGTCGAGGACATCCCCGGCACCGCCCTCGCCGAAGGGCTCAAATGGGAGTGGGAGAGCTTTCCCGAATACCTCGACGCGCTCGACCGGCTGCCCCGCGCGATCGACGTGGCCGCCCAGCTCCCGCACCACCCGCTTCGCGTTTTTGTAATGGGCGACCGGGGCATCAACCGCGAGGCCGCGACCCCGGCCGACATCGCCGAGATGAACCGGCTGGCCGCCGAGGCGATCCGCGCCGGCGCATTCGGCTTTACGACCTCGCGCACCTATTCGCACAAGACCACGAGCGGCGAGCTCGTTCCCGGCCACAAGGCCGAGGAGGCCGAGCTGCTCGGCATCGGCCGCGCGCTCGGAAAGGTGGGCCGCGGCGCGTTCGGCATGAACAGCGATTTCGAGCGCGAGGCCGACGAGTTCGACTGGATCACCCGCCTCTCGAAGGAAACCGGCCGGCCGGTCTGGTTTCTCCTGACCGACCGCCCGACCGATCCCGGGCGCTGGCGGCGGCTGATGGCCGGGGTGCACCAGGCCCGCGCGGCCGGCGCCAGCGTTACCGCTCAAGTCGCCGGCCGCCCGGTCGGGGTGATCCTCGGCCACGCCACCTCGATGAACCCGTTCACCTTCCGCCCGGCCTACCGCGCCCTCGACAAGCTCCCGGCGGCCGAGCGCTGGGCGCGGCTCCGCGATCCGGCGGTGCGTGCCCGCATCCTCGCAGAGCCCCCGTCTGAGGCCGAATTGGCGCGGCAGGGGCAGTTCATCCGCTTTGTCGCGACGCGCTGGGACCGCATGTTCGTGATGGGCAGCCCGCCCGATTACGAGCCGACCCCCGACAAGTCGGTCGCCGCCATCGCCGCGCGCACCAACCACACGCCCGACGAGATCGCCTACGACTACCTGACCGAGGGCGCCGAGAACTTTCTGTTCTTCCCGGTCGTCGGCTATGTCCATGGCGACCACGAGCAGATTCGCGAGTTGCTGCTCGATTCCGGCACGCTGCTCGGCCTCGGCGACGGCGGGGCGCATTGCGGCCAGATCGTCGATGCCAGCCTGCCCAGCTACATGCTGAGCCATTGGGGTCGCGACCGGGCGCGCGGACCCGGCCTCCCGCTCGCGCAAATCGTTAAGATGCAGACCAGCGAGACCGCCGATTTCTTCGGCTTCTGCGACCGCGGCCGGCTCGCGCCCGGGCTGCGCGCCGATGTAAATGTGATCGACTTCGCCGCGCTCAAGCTGCATCAGCCCGAGATCGTCCACGACCTCCCCGCCGGGGGCCGCCGCCTCGTCCAGCGCGCCGACGGCTACCGCGCGACGCTGTGCGCCGGCGTGCCGACCTTCGAGCACGGCGAGCATACCGGCGCGCTGCCGGGCCGGCTGGTGCGCAGCGGGCGGTAGCGCTGCCCACCCATCCCGGCCTTCGCCGGGGTGACGGATTTGCGCATTTGCGCGATAGAATGCCGTATCGCAGTACAGATTGAGGCCGCGCCATGTCAGCGCCCGCGACCGTGACCTCCGCGCTCCGCCCAGTCGAAGGCCCCTCCGCGTGGGTCGGCGCCGAGATGCGCCGGCGCGAGGGTGAATGGACCTATCGCCTGACGGCCGCCAACCTTGCCGAGATCGAGGCGGCGGTGGCGTCGGTCAAATCGCGTGGGCTCGATCTCGCCGACATCGCCCGCGCCGATTTCCCGCTTCCGACGCTCGGCCCGGTGCTCGACCGCATCCGGGGCGAGGTGCTCGCCGGGCGCGGCTTTGCGCTGTTGCGCGGGATGCCGGTCGACGGCCCGATCGAGCACAGCGCGCTCGCCTATTGGGGCGTCGGCGCCTATTTCGGCCGGGCGCGCTCGCAAAACGCCAAGGGTCACCTGCTCGGCCATGTCTACGATCTCGGCCAGGGGCTCAGCGCGACCAACCCGAACCTGCGCAGCTATGCGACCGCCGAGCGGCAGAATTTCCACATCGACCGCTGCGACCTCGTCGCGCTCCTCTGCCTGCGCCAGGCCAAGAGCGGCGGCCTGTCGGCCTTCGCCAGCTCGATGACGCTGCACAATGTGATGCTGGAGCGGCGGCCCGATCTGCTGGAACGGCTCTACCGCCCGTTCCCCGTCGACCGGCGCGGCGAGGTGCCCGAGGGCAAGAGACCGTTCTACGAGGCGCCGGTGTTCAACGAGCATGCCGGGACGGTCTCGGTGCTGTATTCCCGGCTGCATATCGGCTCGGCTCAGCGCTTCCCCGACGCGCGGCGCCTGGAGCCCGACGATTTCGCCGCCCTCGACATGCTGCAGGAGCTGGCGGCCGATCCCGAGCTTCGCCTCGACATGAGCTTCGCGCCTGGCGACGTGCAGGTCCTGCACAACCACACGATCCTGCACGCGCGCTCGGCCTACGAGGATTGGCCCGAGGCCGAGCGCAAGCGGCACCTCCTGCGTTTATGGCTTTGCCCGCCCGATGCGCGATCGCTGCCGCCGGTCTTCGCCGAATGCTACGGCGGCACGACGGTCGGCGACCGCGGCGGCATCGTCTGCAAGGGCGCTCGCCTCCACGCCCCGCTCGTGCCCGGCTGAGGCGCTACCCGGCCAATTCCAGGTCCCTGGCGCGTCGCGCAATCCGCTCATAGGCGCAATCCGCTTCCGCGAGAGGATTGTCGATGTCGACAAAGCGGGCCAACCCGATGCTCAGCAGCGCTTTCAGATGCGCCCCGCTCCCGATATCCACCTCGCGCACCAACGGCGCGATCTCATAGGCGTCGGCCGGGTAGAGACGCTCGTATTCGGAGAAGTTGTCGAACATCTCGTACATCGTTCTGTCGGCGGCCACAAAGGTCTCGGCCGGAACGCCCGCCGCCAGTATTACCTCATGAGTATCCAGGACGATTTGTAGGTACTCGACAGTTTCCGTCCCGGAGGGCGCGGCGTAGGCAACCGAGTCGCCGTTCACCAGATATTTCACCGGGATCAGCGAGCCGTCGATAAACAGGGCGTGCCCCGGCGAGAGATAAAGGTCCGTGTAGGGCGTGTTTTCGTCGATCGCAAAGCGCGAGACGCGGATCGGCGAGACGCTCTTGGACCAAGTGGCCCCGCTCTTGTTGTAGGTATTGCGCCCGATCCATTTGATGGGCAGGGCTTCCCCGCGCACCGTCTCGACGAGGTCGCCGATCCGAAGATCCTCGACGCGCACCTCGCCGTGCGAGGTGCGGATCGGCGTGCCCTTCAGGAAGCAGTTCGGCTCGCCGCCGCCATTGCCACCGCCGCCGCCATTTCCGCCGTTGCCACCATTTCCGCCGTTGCCACCGTTCCCGCCATTGCCACCGTGGCCGTGGCCGTGGCCGTGGCCAAAGAGGTTCAGGAAGTCGTCGAGGAAACCGGCCTTGGCCGGCGTGGCGGATGACGATAGGGCAACCACCGCGATACCTGCGCCCGCCGCCGCCTTTCCCGCCGCCGAACCGCAAACCGCCAGGAAATGCCGGCGTGCCGGGTTCGAGAGCTGCCGTTTTTTCAGTCGCCTCACAACAAACCTCCGAGCCGAATTTGATTATGGCGTTCCAACCGGGACGCTCTTCCGTTGGTTTCTTACGTCAGCCTTACCGGAGGTATCGATTGTTAATAGGGGCTACTACCTTGGGGTGGCGGGACACGGCCAAAACTGGGGAGACGCGCCCACGGTCGCTCAATCCTAGACCGCGCGGTTCTCCATCAGCACCGTCAGCTCTGCCGGCGACAGCCCCAATTCGTCGCGGAAAACTTCCGCATTGTGCTCGCCGATCAGCGGCGCTCGCCGCGAAATTCGCCACGGCGAACCATTGTAGATCGCCGCCTCGCCGGGGTAGGTGACGCCGCGGCCGAGCTCCGGGTGCGCGACCTCCTTCCAGAACCCGCGATCGGATAGGTGCGGATCGTCGAGAAGCTGCTCCGGCGCGCGGACGGCGCCCCAGGTAAAGCCGCGTTCCTGGGCTCGGTGATAGACCTCCTCGGCCGGCAGGCTGGCGATAAAGCTGGCGACCAATCCGTCGATGATGTGCGGGGTGTTGGCCGTGATGACCGCTTGGTCCTGGTATTTCGGATCGCGCAGATCGCCGGCCATGCCGTTGGTATCGAGCAGGTCGGCCAATTCGGCGATGTATCGGGGAACGAGCCGGCCGCCGACCAGCGCGCAGACATAGTTGCCGTCGCTGGCGCGGAACTGGGTGCGCGGGCTCGGCCCGGCCGAATGGTGACGGCCGGTGTGACGCTGCAGCACCTCGCCGCGATAGACGTAGTTGGCGATGGCCGCTTCCGTGGTCAGCGCGCAGGCCTCGTGGATCGACGCGTCGATGTACTGCCCGCGCCCGGTGACTGACCGATGCACGAGCGCCGCCACGATCGCCATGTAGGCAAAGTGGCAGCCCATGTGCCACGCGTTGCCGCCGCCCGGCGCGATCGGCGGGGCGTTCGGCGCGTCGGTCTCGTCATACCCGGACGAGGCCATCTCCCCGCCCGCCGCCATGTGCAGCAGGTCTGAAGACAGGTAGTCTCGCCAAGGGCCGGTCTGGCCGAACGGGGTCAATGAGCAAAGGATCAGGCCGGGGTTCCGCTCGCTCAGCGCGGCGTAACCGCAGCCGAGCGTCGACAAGTGGCCCGGCCGAAAGGTTTCAAGAACCACATCGGCGGTCGCCGCGAGGCGCCGGAACATGTCGCGCCCGTCCGAGGTGCCGATGTCGAGGGTGATGCCGCGCTTCGACGTGTTGTAGTACCAGAACGACAGGCTGCGCTCCGGATGCGGGACATCGTCGACGAACGGGCCGATGCGACGGCAAGGCTCGCCGCCGGGCGGCTCGATTTTGATCACGTCGGCGCCGAGATCGCCAAGCAGCTTGCCGCAAAACTGGCCGGTCTCGTTGGCCAGCTCGAGGACGCGAAGACCCGCGAGGGGACCGGGCAGCGGTGTCGCGTCGCTCACCGGAGCATCTCCTCCTGGTAGGGGAAGCGAGCGCGCTGGGTCGGCCAGAATGTACCGTCGGCGAACCCGGCTTGCAGCGCCTCGTGCGACAATCCCAGCAATCCTTCGACGATCTCCCGCGTATGCTCGCCGATCATCGGGCTCGGCCGGGTGTTTACAGCCGGCGTTTCGGAGAGCTTGAACGGGGCATTCTGCACCTTACGGAGGCCGAGGGCTGGGTGCTCGCTCTCGAGATACATTTCGCGATGGCGCAACTGCGGGTCGTGTTCGACGCGGTCCTCGGCGCTTTGCACCGGCATAGCGCGCACCCCCGCGGCTTGGCATTGCTCCGTCACGGCATATTTGCCGCGGGTCTTGGTCCAGGCCTCGATCCGGTCATCCAGCTCGTCCTGATGGCGTAGCCGACCGGTGACGGTGGCGAACTTGTCATCGGCCGCCCAGGCGGGAGTTCCCATCGCCTCTACCAGCCGACGCCATTCCTTATCGGACTGGCAGACGATGACGCACCAGTCGTTATAGCCGCCGGGATCGGTCCGATAGGCATTGTGCGGGGCGACGGTCGGGCCGCCGCGGTAGTTGGCGGTGAGGGGCGTGCCGGGCCAATGCGCGCGGTTGCCCGGCGGGTAGCCTGGACGGCGCGAGCCGCGTCTGTTGACCGTGAAGTCCAACAGCGCCGGCCCGACGAGCGGCACGCTCGCCACCATCTGCGACAGGTCGATGTGCTGGCCTTGACCGGTCATGTTGCGGTGATAGAGGCCGGTCATCGCGCATATCGCGCCGTACATGCCGCCAGTGTCGTCCATGTACGACCAGCCCCAGCCGGCCGGTGGATGGTCCGGCAGTCCGGACTGGAAGGTCTGCCCGGACACCGCCTGCGCGACCGGCCCGAAGGTCGTGTAGTGATGGTGCCGGCCGGTGTGTCCGTAGCCCGACATCGACACGTAGACAATATCCGGCTTGATCCGGCGCTGTTCGTCGTAGCCGAGCCCCCAGTTGCGCAGCACCCGCGAGCTGAAATTCTCGATGACGATGTCGGAGACGGCGATCAGCCGCTTCACGATGTCGAGCCCCTTCGCGGTGCGAACGTTGAGGCTGAGGCTCTTCTTGTTGACGTTTGTGTCGTTGAAATTGCCCGAGGTGTTTAGGTTGACCTCGAGGTGTTGCGGGGTAGTCGTGCTCGGCAGCCGGCCGCGCTCGTTTTCCGGCCATTCGATCTTGATGATCTCGGCGCCGAATGCGCCCAGCCAGCGCGTGGCCCAGGGCCCGGCGCGCACCCAGCTGAAGTCGACGACGCGAATATTTGCCAGGGCTTTCATGCGCGAGATCTCTTCCGCCGAGGTTGGGGAGCGAGCGTTCGCGGCTTTAGCCGGCGAAGCCGAAGAAGGCCGGCAGAAAAAGCGTGAACCAGGGAACGAAGGCGACTACCAGCAGCCCGATGATCAGTACCACCAGGTAGGGGATCATCGCGCGTGACGCCCGCTCGATGTCGGTGCGCATGATGGCGCAGGCAACGTAAAAGCCGACCCCCACGGGCGGCAGAAAGGCGCCGATACCCATAGCGATCAGCAGCACGATCCCGTAGTGCAGTTCGCTCATCCCGATCTGACCGGCGATCGGAATCAGCAGCGGTGCGAGGATGATCAGCGCCGGCAACCCTTCTAGCAACGAGCCGACCACGATCAGCAACACCATTGAGCCAAGCAGGAACAGGGTCGCGCTGCTGTCGATCCCGTTCAGCAGTTCGACGAGCCGCTGCGGCAAGTTGGCGACGGTCAGCGTCCAGGAAAATCCCGAGGCCGCGGCGAGGATGAACAGAACCATGCCGGCGAGCACAGCCCCGTCGATGACGGTGCGGACGAAAATCCGCAGGTCGAATTCCCGATACACGGCGAACGCGAGGATCAGGCCGTAGATCACTGCAAATGACGAGACCTCTGTCGGTGTCGCGACGCCCAGCAGGATGCCGGCGAACAGCAGCACCGGCATCGCCAGAGGCAGGGCCGCGCCGGCGCCGGACCGGACCAGCACGCCGAGCGGCGCGCGCTGCCCGCGCAGCGCCGTCGAACGGCGGGCACGCACCAGGATCAGGGCCATCAGGCAGACCGCGATCACCGCCGCCGGGATCAGGCCGCCAATGAACAGCGCGCCGATCGAGATCGTCGTGATCGAGCCGAGCACCAGCATCGCGATGCTGGGCGGAACAGTTTCGCCCATTGCCGCCGAGGCGGCGAGCACCGCGGCGCCCTCGCTGATGCCGTAGCGCTCGCGCGCCAGCATGTCGCGCATGACCGAGCCCACCGCTGCGACATCCGCAGTCTTCGACCCCGACAGGCCGGAGACCAGGTACATGCTGACGACCATCACCTGCAGCAGACCGCCCCGCAGGTGACCGACCAGCGCGCGCACGAACCGCACCAGGCGCAGGCTGATGCCGCCACGTTCCATGATGAGCCCGGCCAAGATAAAGAATGGCAGCGCCAGCAGGACGAAATTGCCGGTGCCGTCGACCATGTTTTGCGGCAGGGCGATCAGTGGCACCGTATCCGACAGCCAGAGGTAGCTAGTCGTCGCCAGCAAAAGGCCGAAACCCACCGGCAAGCCGCCGAGGATCGCCACCAGAAACAGGATCAGCGCGATCGCGATGGCCGCATCACCCGCCAGCAACGGCAGCCAGGCCCCGCGCATCATCGCGGCCGCGGCGAGGCATAAGAGGAGTGGCACGGCCACGGTCATCGCGGTCGCGATCCGGTAGCGCAACAGCCGATGCGCCGCGTGGATCGAGAGCAATGCCATGCTCACGGTCAGCGGCGCGGCGATCCAGGCGGCTGGCATCTCGAGGATCGGCGTCAGCTCGGTCCACCGCGTTTGCAGCAGCAGCACCGAATTGGCCCCGATCACCACCGCGAGCAGCAGCACCACCAGCTCTGCCCCTGCCTCGCAAAGCCGCCGTACGCTTGCCGGCAGCACGTTGAGGAGCGATCGCACCGCGGTGTGATGGCCGCGTCCATAGGCAGCGGCGCCGCCGATGAAAGCGAGTGTCGACAGCGCCAGCTTGGCGATCTCGTCGGTCCACAGAAACCCGGTGTCGAAGACGCTGCGGGCGATGACGTTCACGGACACGACACCGAGCTCGCCCAGCAAGGCCACCAGCAAGACGGTGTCCGTCACCATGTTGACGATGCGCAACGCTGCCCCGTCAACAGCGACCGGAGCGGGGATGGGAACGCTATCCGCGGGGACTTGCGCCTCGACACTCATCCTTGGGTCAGCCTTGGCCGGCTTTCAGCACCTGCGCCACGAGGTCGGCCCCAATCTTGTCGCGGAATTCGGCGTAAACCGGGTCCATCGCCTTGCGGAAGGCGGGGTAGTCGATATCGGTTATGGTCACGCCCTTCGACTTGAGGAATTCGGCATCCGAAGTAGATTTGTCGGCGACGGCCTTGCGCCAGATCGGCTGTATTTCGGTCGCCGAATCGCGGATTGCCTTTTGGAAGGCCGGGTCTAGCGAGTCGAATTTACGCTTGCTCGCCATCAGCGCACCGGCGTTGTAGACGTGATTTGTCAGGGCTATGTCCTTGATGACCTCGTAGAATTTTGACGAGACGACGGCGATTATCGGCACTTCGAGCCCGGCGATCGTCTTCTGCGAGATGCCGAGATAGACCTCGGAGATGTCCATCACCACGGGCACCGCCCCCAGGGCCTTGAAGCTGGCGGCAAAGGCCGCGCCGGGTTGGATGCGGATTTTGAGTCCTTTGAGGTCGGCAGGCTCGTGCACCGGTTGGGTGGCGGTCTCCGTCACTCGCCAGGCGTAATGGCCCCAGACGAATCCGTAAATGCCCTTGCTCGGCATATCGGCAAGCAGGCCCTGGCCGATCGGGCCGTCGAGCAGTTTCTCAGCGCTTGCCGTGTCTTTGAAGATGAATGGCAAGTCGAGCACTTGGATCTTCGGGTAGAACGATTCGAGAAAGCCGGTTGTATGCATCGCCATATCGACAATGCCGGTCTGCATGCCCGAAATCAGGTTTGTC
Source organism: Allostellaceae bacterium (assembly GCA_036273175.1). Taxonomy (GTDB): domain Bacteria; phylum Pseudomonadota; class Alphaproteobacteria; order ATCC43930; family CGMCC-115725; genus DATARH01. Next base: position 3,984 of record DASUIE010000076.1, on the reverse strand, counting down.
TCGCTGCCGAGTTGGCCGCCGGCAAAGACCTGGATTTTCACGGCCCCATGGGTCTTCTCCGAGACCATCTCCGAGAGTTTCTGGGCGATCGCCTGGTTGGGATGGAGCGTCGTATCGGGATGGCCGAGTTTGAGTGTGACCGGCCCCCCCTGCGCCCACGCTCTCTCGGCCCGCCACAGGAATGGGGCCGCCAAGCCCGCGCCGGTAATCCGCCCGAATTGCCTGCGGGTCCATGTCCTCGTCATCGCGTCCTCCCTCGAATAGCGACCGGTAATACGGCTATTGGGGTTGCACGGCAACGCCTCCCCGGCAAAGAGTCGGCATGTCGGCCCACGGCGTCCCTCCCGCTACGCGGTCGGAAAGAGGACCGTCGGCTGTATGCGCAGCAATCGCCGGATCGCGCCGGAGTGGACATAGTGCAGGGATCGATGGACGCGCCGGACTTGAAGTTCCGTCGCGGTCGGTGGCTTATAGAGCCGCAAGCCGTGGTCGGCGGAGTGGGCCCTTAGATGCAGCTCCAACCTTCTTCCCGCCAGCGGGAGTTGCTCGATCTTGCCTGCCGGGTGGCTCGGACGCGCTTCGCCCCGCGCGCCGAAGGCCATGATCGCGACGCGTCGTTTCCCTTCGACGACTATGCGGACCTCCATGCCGAGGGGCTTCTGGGCCTGTGCGTGCCAGAACGCTTTGGCGGGCTCGGGGCTGACTTCGAAACCTATTGCCTCGTGGCGGAGCAGCTCGCACAGGGGAATGCCTCCACCGCGCTCACCTTCAACATGCACTGCCTGGTGATGTTGATGATGGGGCCGATCGCCGATGGCATGGCGATGCCTGCCGCCGCGCGCGAGCGCCACGAGAAGCTGCGGGTCGTCAAGTACCGGGAGGTCGTCGAGGAAGGAGTCTTCTACGGCCAGCCCCACAGCGAGCCGGTCGAGCATGGCGAGACCGACAGGACGCTTGACGTGGGCGGACGACGCTTCGGCACGACCGCCCAAAAGGTCGAAGGCGGCTATGTGGTCAACGGGCGGAAGTTCTTCGTCTCGCTCGCGGACAGCGCCCCGTATTTCGCCACCCCCGCGATTCGGCTCGGCGGCGACGAGCCGTGGATCGAGCGTACCCTATACCTCAAGGTCCCGAAGGGCGCACCCGGAGTGTCCTTTCCCGGCGACTGGGACCCGATGGGGATGCGCGCCACGGTCAGCCGCGACATGGTGCTGGAGAACGTGTTCGTCCCGGACGACGCGGAGGTGCTGCCGCCGGGCCTTTTCGGCGCGATCTACAACGCCTTCCCGCACCTTTTCCTGACATTCTCGGCGACGTTCCTCGGCCTTGCACAGGCGGCCTACGATGGGGCCATCGCTTACGTGACCGGCCGGATGCCTGGCGCGCCGATCCCGCATACCGAGCTCGCGGCAAAGGGGCCAGCGGTCGCCGAGATGCTCTTCGCGCTCGAGGCGGCCCGCGCGATCTACTACCGGGCCATCTCCGAGGCCCAGGTCGATCCGCCTCTGGAAGTGATCCAGCGTGCCCGGGCGGCGCATGTCACCGTGCAGCGGATGGTGGTCCGGGTTACGCAGGAGGCGATCCGTATATGCGGCGGGCGGGCCTTCCTCAAGCGTTACCCGCTCGAGCGTTACGCCCGCGACGCGCGAGCCGCCGCGCTGATGCGCCCGTGGACCGAAGAGCTGGCGGTGCAGCAGGCCTGGCAGACCGCACTCATCCCTAACGCGTGACTGTGTAAGACATCGATGGAGGGCTAGATGAGCGTCGAACTTAATCACACGATCATCCCAGCAAGGGACAAATGGGCCTCGGCAAAATTCCTCGCCGATATTCTGAACCTCACGGCGGGGCCGGAATGGGGCCATTTTGTCCCGGTCAGAACCGCCAACGGCGTGACCCTCGATTTCGATACGCGCGAAGGGTTTCGCCCAGGGCATTACGCCTTCCTCGTCAGCGACGCCGAGTTCGACGCGGCTTTCGCCCGCATCGAGGCACAGGGCGCCCGCTATTACGCCGATCCGCGGCGCGCCAGGCCCGGCGAGATCAATCACCTGCATGGCGGCCGCGGTGTCTACTTCGACGATCCCAGTGGCCACCTGATGGAAATCATCACCCACCCTTACGGCGACCGACCCGAGCAGAATTGATGCCCTTCATCGCCTCGAACGGGCTTACCGAGGCAGACACGAGCAGGACGGTTACCGCCGGCGGGATGACCGTGCACTACCACGATCTCGGTACGGGCGAGCCGGTGCTGTTCCTGCACTCGTACGGCCCGGGCACGACGGCTTGGATCACGTTTCACAAGGTGATCGGCGAGCTGGCGCGGCACTATCGGTGCATCCTGATGGACCTGCCGAACTTTTCGAAGACCGGACCCGTCGTCTACCGCGAGGGGGTCCACGGGCTGCAGGCGCGCATCGCCGTGGCCCTGCTCGACGCGCTGGGGATCGAGCGGGCCCCCTGGGTCGGCAACTCGCAGGGCGGCCAGTCGGCGATGGTGGCGGCGATCAGCTACCCCGAGCGTGTCACCAAATTTGTCATGGGCGGTTCGCATATCGGCACCGGCGGCGACCGCTACCTGATGGCCAACCGCCCGTCGGAGGGGGCACGCGCCACCCTGCAGACAATCGCTGACCCGAGCCGCGACAACATCCGCCGCTACCTGCGCGTCCATATCGACGACGAAAGCCTCGTGACCGACGAGCTCGTCGACTACATCCACCACGCGCACACCTGGTCGCCGGAGTTTCTCGCGGCCCGCGCCCAGTCGGTCAGCCTGCCTCACGATTACACGCCCGACCTCGCGGGCATCGCCGTTCCGGTGCTGCTGATCCACGGGCGCTACGATCGGATGGTGCCGTTCGAGATCTCGATCGCGATCCTGAACCACATTGCCGACTCGCGTCTCGTGCTGCTCAATAATTGCGGCCACTGGCCGCCCTTCGAGAAGCCGGCCGAATGGACAGCGCAAGTGCTGGCGTTTTTGCGGGGGTATTGAGGGCGCCGGTTAGAAAAACACGCTGAGATTCTTGTCGAGCAGGACGTTGGCGTCGAGGACGATGGTGCGCCGCGCCACCTTCCAGGTGTCGCCCGCCGGGCGCAGCACGTCTTCGCGGCTGCCGGAGAGAAGCTGAATGTCGGTTTCCAGGTGCGACCGATAGACCAGAAACGCGGTACGCGCCGATACCTCGCCATTGTCGAGCGGCGTCGCCTCGAGATTGCCGATCAGGTGGCGCGTCCGCGACGGGGGGTCCTCGGCCCAGGCCATCCCGGTTTCCAGCCTGGCCACCCGCATCTCCAGATACCGCCTGTCCTCCTCGAGGATCGCGAGGTCGCCGAGCTGGGTCACCTCGCGATGCAATTCGCGGCGCAACACGTTCTTGCGCCGCGGCATGAAGTAGAGAACGTCATCGGTAAATAGGCCGAGCCACTCCGCAAACTTGCGCTCGTCGAGCAGCCAGGCCTCGCGGATGTAAAACTGCATCAGCTCGAACCATAGGTCCCGCTGCGACTTCATCGTCGCCTCTCAACCCCGCATCGTCGCACTGCCCTCGAAGCGCGCTGAGACCGGGTCGAGGGCGATGTCGGCCCAGCTTTCCGCGTTCATGAACTCTTCCCAGCGCCCATAGAAAAGGCGCTGGTTGTTTTCCGAGATGTAGCGTTCGGAAACGAGCCCCGGATAATCCGGATGCGTCCCCGCATGCCCGAGCCCCATCGACAGATCTTGCGGGTGCCGGCGTCTGAGACGGCTCGTGCTCGCCTCCGTGACCTGCCGCCAGTTGTCAACGTCGTCCTGCTCGAACATCCCCGCGGCCCCGTTATTGGCCTGACTGCCGATGCGGATCACCCGCTTCAGCTCCTCGGGCGCGTCCCGGTCGATGAGAACGAAATGCCAGAACTCGGTCTTGAGCGGGCCGCGCGGCAGGGCCAGCCGCAGCCCCAAAATGCCGTTCGGGAAGATCGAATGGTTGGCGAGCTGCA
>DASUIE010000075.1:0-12704 GCA_036273175.1 Allostellaceae bacterium | reverse complement strand
GCGACCGGCGCTACAGGCGCTACGGGTGCCACTGGCGCGACCGGAGCTACGGGCGCCACCGGCGCGACCGGAGCCACCGGCGCGACGGGAGCCACGGGTGCAACTGGGGCCACGGGTGCAACTGGGGCCACGGGTGCGACGGGCGCCACCGGCGCGACGGGTGCTACCGGCGCCACCGGCACGGGTGCAACTGGGGCCACGGGCGCCACTGGGGCCACGGGTGCAACGGGCGCCACCGGCGCGACGGGTGCTACCGGCGCCACCGGCGTCGGTGCAACTGGGGCCACGGGTGCAACTGGGGCCACGGGTGCCACCGGCGCGACGGGTGCTACCGGCGCCACCGGTGTCGGTGCAACCGGAGCCACCGGTGCGACGGGTGCAACTGGGGCCACGGGCGCCACCGGCGCAACTGGGGCCACGGGTGCCACCGGGGCAACAGGTGCCACCGGCGCGACGGGTGCGACTGGGGCTACGGGTGCAACCGGAGCCACGGGTGCAACCGGAGCCACCGGCGCCAGCGGCGCTTCGGGGGCCAGCGGTGCCTCCGGCGCGAGCGGCGCCTCCGGTGCGAGCGGCGCCTCCGGTGCGAGCGGCGCGTCCGGGGCCAGCGGTCCGGGCGGTCCGAGCGACACGATCTGGGGTATCGGCAACGACAACACGGTGACCGGCACGGGTCCGGGACCGGGCGGCCTGATCACCTTCGCCGACAACAACCAGACCGTGCACGGTCTGACCGGCGGCAGCGACTTGATCGGGACCATCGGTCAGGGCAACGACCTGTCGGGCGACACCGGCAACGATACGATGTGGTCGATCGGCGACACCGTGTCGGTCAGCACCGACACCGGCAACAATCTGGTCGGCGTCTCTGGCGACAACCAGGTCCTGACCGGCGGCGTCGGCAACGACACGATCTGGGCGACCTCGTCCAACTCGACGGTCGTCGGCGGCCCGGGCAACGATTTGATCGGAGTGGTTGGCAACAACAACCAGATCAATGCCGGCCCGGGCAACGACACGGTCTCGACGGCGGGCACCGGCGACACGCTGGTCGGCGGCGGCAACGACGTGATCAACCTGGGTGGGACCAACCAGACCCTCCAGGATGTCGGGTCCACCTACCACGACACGGTGTTCGGGTTCGATCAGCCCAGCGGCGACCGGATCCAGCTCTCCGGCACCGGCCACACCGCGAGCAGCGCCCTGGTCAATGGCAATCAGGACACGCTGATCACGCTGACCGGCGGCTCGACGATCCTGCTCAAGGGCGTGGTCAACGTGGACAACTCCTTCTTCAGCTAGGCCCAGGTGAGGCCCGCTCCCTCGGGAGCGGGCCTCGCCGCCTCGATCCCGGAAGTGGGGAGACCCGCTTCCGGGATTTTTTTTGCGCCCTCGCCGGAGGCATGGGAAAGTCGCGGCGGAATTCGGATTTGGGGAGACGGTAATGAAGGTCGGTTTTATCGGGCTCGGCACGATGGGCGCGAGCATGGCGGCAAACCTGCAGAAGGCCGGGTACGAGCTGGTCGTCCACGACATCCGCCGCGCCGCCGCCGAGCGGCACCTCGCCGCCGGGGCGGCGTGGGCCGACAGCCCGAAGGCGCTCGCCGAGCAGGTCGAGGTGGTCTTCACCTCGCTGCCCGGGCCGCCCGAGGTCGAGGCGGTCGCGCTCGGCCCCAACGGTCTACTCGCCGGCCTCAAGCCCGACACCGCCTACTTCGACCTGTCGACCAATTCCCCGACACTGGTGCGTCAGATCAACGCCAAGTTCGCCGAAAAGAACGTGTACATGCTCGACGCGCCGGTCAGCGGCGGCCCGCGCGGCGCGGCTTCCGGCCGGCTGGCGCTCTGGATCGGCGGCGATGAGCAGCAGTTCAACCGGCACAAGAAGGTGCTCGACGCGATCGGCGACGCGGCGCGCTATATCGGGCCGATCGGCGCCGGCTCCGTCGCCAAGCTCGTGCACAACTGCGCCGGCTACGCGGTCCAGACCTGCCTCGCCGAGGTGTTCACGATGGGGGTAAAGGCCGGGGTCGAGCCGCTCGCCTTGTGGGAGGCGGTGCGCCAGGGCGCCGGCGGCCGCCGCCGCACCTTCGATTCGCTCGGCGACCATTTCCTCACCGACAGCTACGACCCGCCTGATTTCGCGCTACGCCTCGCGCATAAGGACGTGACCCTCGCCACCGAGCTCGCCCGCGAGCTCAAGGTGCCGATGCCGATGGCCAACCTCGCCCACAGCGAGCTGACATCGGCGCTGAACCGCGGCTGGGACGGGCGCGATTCCCGCGTTGCGATGAACCTGCAGAAGGAGCGCGCCGGGGTCACGATCAAGGTCGACCCCGCCGATATCAAGGCCGCGCTCGAACGCGACGGAAAGTAGCCGCCCGCCCTTCCCGCGATTGCGCTATTGTCTCCGGCATGGCGCGGAGGCGGGGCGGCTCATCCATCCGGCATTGCGCCCGCGCCGCGCTGGCCGTGGGAGCGCTCGTGCTGTGCGCCGCCGAGCCCGCGCCGATCTCGCTCGAGCTCAACCGACTCGACGAGCACGGCGGGAGCTGCCGCGCCTCGTTCGTCATCGCCAATCCCGGGCCCGAGGCCTATGACGGGTTCAAGCTCGACCTCGTCGTGTTCGACAAAAGCGGCACGATCGCGCGGCGGCTCGCGGCCGATGTCGCACCGCTGCGGGCGAGTAAGACCGCGGTCAAGGTCTTCGACATTCCGGAGACGCATTGCGGCGCGATCGGCAGCATTCTCGTCAACGACGTGCTGGATTGCCGGGCTGGCGACAATCCGGCCGCCGATTGCGTCGGGCGCCTCGCCGTCAGCTCGAAACTCGCGGTCAAGCTGTTAAAATAGCGAGAGGCAAAGGTGAACGAAGCCGCATCGCCGCTGTCGGTCGTAACCCTGTTTCTCAATGCCGACCCGGTCGTCAAGGGAGTGATGATCCTGCTCTTCGCCGCCTCGGTGTGGAGCTGGGGCGTGATCATCGACAAGCTGTTCAATCTCGGCCGGGCGAGCCGGATCGCGCGCGGCTATGAAGAGCGCGCCGCCGCCGCCCGCGATGCCCGCGACCTCGTCGTGGCGAACGAAGCCGATGGGGAGCATCCACTGCGCAACGTGCTCGCCGCCGGCTTCGACGAATGCGCCCAGGCCGCCGACGAGCTGGAAACCCCGGGCGAGCGCCGCGACCGCATCGAGCGGGCGATGCGCCTTGCCCTCAACGGCGAGCTGCGCCGGCTCGAACAGCGGCTCCCGTTTCTCGCCACCCTCGGCTCGGCCGCGCCGTTTATCGGGCTGTTCGGCACGGTGTGGGGGATCATGCACAGCTTTGCCTCGATCGCCGCCGCCAACAACACCAGCCTCGCGGTCGTCGCGCCCGGCATCGCCGAAGCGCTGTTCGCGACCGCGATGGGACTTGCCGCGGCGATCCCGGCCGTCGTCGCCTACAACAAATTCACGGTCGAGATCGGCCGGTTTTCGGGCCGGATGCAGGGGCTGATCGGCCGCTCGGGCGCGCTGCTCTGCCGGCCGGTGTAAGCGATGGACGACGATAGCGCCGCATACAAACCGCTTTCCGAGATCAACGTGACGCCGATGGTCGACGTCATGCTGGTGCTGCTGGTGATTTTCATGGTCGCGGCGCCGCTCCTCACGGTCGGCGTGCCGGTCAACCTGCCGAAGACCAGCGCCGCCCAGGTCGCCAAGCCGCGCGAGCCGGTTATCGTCACGATCAACAAGGACGGCGACACCTTTATCGGCCAAGCGCGCGTCGCCGGCGATGCGCTGAGGCCGCGCCTCGCGGAGCTTGCCGCCGCCGACCCGGACCGGATCGTCTATGTTCGCGGCGATCGCACGATCCAGTATGCCCAATTGATGGACCTGCTCGGCGCGGTCAGCTCCGCCGGGTTTTCCCAGGTCTCGTTGCTCGCCGAGGCCACGACGGCGCCAAAATGAGCCGCATGAATCTGGCGCTCGGGGCTTCGGTCGGGCTTCACGGCACGCTGCTGGCCGCCCTGATCCTGTTCGCAAACGCGGTTGCGCCGCCAGCCGAGCCGCCCAAGGGGTTCCGCATCGCGATGGCCCCGCCGAGAGCGGCGGTCGAGCCGGCGGCGCCGCTCTCACCGCCCGAAGTCGAGGCCCCCGTCCCGTCCGCCGAGGCGCCCCTGGCGCCCGATATCGAGGTGCCGGTGGTCACCGCGACCGAACCGAAGCCGCCCGCGAAGCCGAAGCCTCGATCGGTTCCGGTTCCGCGCGAACCCGAGGAGCCTCCGCAAACCGCCGCCCTGCCGCCGCAGCCGAACGCCGTGCCCGCCCCCGAGCCGGCACCCGCCGCCCCCGATCCCCAGCTCGCCGCGAGCTATCGCGCCGAGCTGAGCGCCTGGTTCGAAAGTCACAAGCGCTACCCCGACTCTGCCCGCGAAAAATCCGAACAGGGCACCGCGACCGTGAGCTTCCGCGTCGACCCGGCGGGCCACGTGCTGCAATACGGGCTCCTGAAGGGAACCGGCTACGCCGATCTCGACCAGAGCGTCGTCGAGATGATGAGCGGCGCGAAGCTCCCCGCCTTCCCGCCGGGACTGAACGCGCCGCATCTCGACGTGTCGGTAACGCTGCGGTTCAGCATGCCGCGGTAGCGGCCGGATTGTATGTAGCACATCACCGTGCTACATACTGACGATGAGCAAAACCATCACCCTGCGCGAGGCCAATCAAGGCTTCTCCCGCTGCATCCGCGCGGTCGAGTCGGGCGAGGATTTCGTCATCACCCGAAACGGCAAGCCGGTTGCCAAGCTGTCGCCGATCGGCGGGCGCCGCGTACTGACGCCGGAGCAGGAGGCGGCCCGCGCCCGCGCTCTGCAACGGATGGAGCAAGGCTCGCCGGTCGGGGCCGGCCGCTTTAATCGCGATGAGATCTACGAGGAGCGCATCGCGCGCCATGGCCGACACCGCCCTCGCTAGAGTCCGCTTCACCCTCGACAGCAATATCCTGATTTACGCGTTCGACCGAGAGGACGCGTTTCGCCATCGGCCGGCCATGGAAATCGTCAACCGCGCGGTCGACGCGGATTGCTGGCTGACCTTGCAGGCGCTCTCCGAGTTTTACGCGGTGACGACGCGCAAGCGGATGCTGTCCCTGGCGGAAGCCGCCGCGCAAGTCGAAGACTGGCTTGTCGTGTTTCCCTGCATCGCCGTTTCCGCGGCGGCCGTCCGGCGCGCTCTCGCTGATGCCGTGGCCGGGCGTGCCTCCTATTGGGACGCACTACTGGTCGCGACGGCGGCCGAATCCGGCTGCACCGTGGTTCTCAGCGAGGACATGGCCGATGGCGCCAGTTTCGGCCGAATATCGGTCCACAACCCGTTCGCCGCGGCCGGCGGGCTGACGGCGCGCGCGCAGGCCCTGCTCGGATTGTAGGGCGCGGCGGCGTATAACCGGGCCGTCTTCCGCCAACCCCGAAGGAGCGCTCCCGTGCCGAAACGTCAAAGCGTCAATTTCCCCGGGTTCTCGCATTCGAACCCGATCCCGAACGCGAGCCGCATCGGCAATCTGATGATGTCGAGCGTGATTAGCGGGGTCGATCCCGGCACACGCAACTATCCCGGGACGCTGGCAGGCCAGGTCGCCAACATTTTCACTCATATTCGCCGCGCGGTCGAAGCGGCCGGCGGCACGCCCGACAATATCGTCAAGATCACCTTTTACGCACAGGACCAGGGTGCGAGCCGCGCCGCGCTCAACGAGGAATGGGTCAAGATGTTCCCCGACCCGGACGCGCGCCCGGCCCGCCACACGCTCGCCTCGGGCGGCAGCGGACCGTCGCTGATCACCTGCGATTTCGTCGCGGTGCTCGGCTAGGCTAGAGGCCGCGCGCCTTCTTCCACGCCTCGAAGTCGTGCTTGGCCTCATCGCCGGCGGTGGGGAACAGGCCGACGAGACTGCGCCCCTTCGCCACCTCCTCCTCGGCGAATTCGTCGTAGAGCGTCGCGGCGAGCGCCTCCTCGGCCACCGCGTCGACGATATCGGACGGGATCACGACGACGCCGTCGCGATCGCCGACAATGATGTCGCCCGGGTAGACCGCGACGCCGCCGCAACCGATCGGCACCTGCAATTCGAGCGGGTGATGCGCGATCGGGCTCGGCGGCGAGGACGGCCGCTGGTGATAGGCGGGCAGCCCGGTCTTGGCGACGCCCTCGGTGTCGCGCAAGCCGCCATCGGTGACGATGCCGGCGCAGCCCCGCGCCTTGAGCCGCCCGCAATAAAGGTCGCCGGCCGAGGCGGCCCGCGCGTCGCCGCGTGCATCGACGACCAGCACATAACCCGGCGGGCATTCCTCCATCGCCTGGCGCTGCAGCGGGCCGCCCGGCCGCGACGCCCCAGCCTTGTCCTCGCGGGCCGGGATGAAGCGCATCGTGTAGGCCGGCCCGACCATTCGCACCTGATCCGGCCGGATCGGCCAGACCTGCTGCATGAACGTGTTTTTGAGGCCGCGCCGACTCAGAAGCCCGCTTAATGTCGAAGTCCCGACCTTGGTCAGCGCCTCGCGCGTCGCCACGGACAACTCGGCCATCTTCCCCTCCTCGCTCACCCGCCCGTCAGTCTAGCCGAGCGTCGCGAGGGCCCACAGCACGACGATGCCGGCCACCGCCAGGCTCGCATGGACCGCGACCAACGGGGTCGCCGGCCGCCGCCGGCGCATCGCCATGACGAGCCCCAAGAGAAGCGCGGAACCGAGCAGGACCGCGGCGGCAGGCCCGAACCCGGCCGTCCCCATCTCGCTCGGCGGCAATCCCTGCCACAGCGCGATACCGAGGATTCCGACGCCGACCGCGGCGGCAGCGCCGTGAGCGGCGGCGAGCGGCCAGGGCAGGCGCCGCGACTCCTTGCTCCGCAGGAATGGAATTGCCAGCACGGCGCCGATCGCCGCCGCCACGGCCAGGACGGCAAAGGCCAGCGTTACTTGAAGCGCGGCATGACCTCCTGGCAGTAGAGCCGCAGCGAGCGCATGACCTGTTCGTGCGACAGATGGCTGCCGGGGTTGATCTCGGCCGAGACGCCGTCGATCCCCGCCGTCTCGCGCAGCTCGGCGAGACGCTCGGCGACCATGTCGGGCGTGCCGACGATGCCCTTTTCCTGCCGCACCTGATCGTAGCTGAGGGGCCCGCGCACGAGGTCGGCGCGGTACTGGGCGAACTGCATCATCCCGGCCTCCGCCTCGGCAAGGGCGGCCTCGCGCGTCTCGCCGACATAGATCGGCACTTGCAGGTAGAAGGTCGGCTTGCCCGCGTGGCCGGCGGCGTCCCAGGCATCGCGATAGGCGCGCGCGTGGCCGGGCAGCTCGGTAAGCGGGCTCGCCCGCACCGCCGAGAACAGCGGGTAGCCGAGCGCGCCGATCGCCGAGTAGGTGTCGGGCTGGCTGGCGGCGATGCGGATCGGCGGGTGCGGGGTCTGCACCGGACGCGGCACCAGCGTGAAATTGTCGAACTCGTAATACCGCCCGCGATGCGAGCACACCGGCTCGGTCCAGGCCTTCTTGATGATGTCGAGACTTTCGGCGAAGCGCTCGGTGCTTTCCTGATACGAGATGCCGTAGGCCTGGTAGGCGCGCGGAAAGGCGCTGCGGCCGACGCCGAAGATCAGCCGCCCCTCGCTGATCTGGTCGATCGTCGCGGTCTCCTCGGCGAGGCGGAGCGGGTGGCCGAGCGGCAAAATCTGCACCGCCGTGCCGATCTTGATCCGGCTGGTGAGGGCGGCGACCGCGCTCGCCACGGTCAGCGGCGCCGATAAGAGGGAGCGCTGCGGGTTCATGTGGATTTCGGCGAGCCACAAGACGTCGAGGCCCCACTCCTCGGCCGCCGCGATCTGCGCGAAGGATTGGGCAAAGGCCTCGCTCTGACCTTGCGCCTTGATCGACCAAAACTCGTGGAAGATGCCGAATTCCATGGCCGCATCATATAGATCGGTGCGATGCTGGGGCCAATAAGACACGGGGAGGAGTCATGTTTTTATCGAGGATGATGGGCGGGCTTGTCCTCGCCCTGCTGACGGCGATTCCGGCGGCTCGGGCCGAGCCTTATCATCTGCGCATCGGCTGGGTGGTGGCGCCGGCCGATCTGTCGACGATTATGTTCCTCAAGCCGGAATTGGCGCCGCACGCCGGCAAGAGCTACATCCCCGACCTGATCCATTTCGCCGGCACCCCGGCGGAGATGCAGGCGCTGGCGACCGGCGACCTCGACACCGCCGCGCTCGCCTTTTCGACCTTCGCGCTCGGCATCGTCAACGCCGGGATGGAGGATTTGCGCGTCCTCGGCGACGAGTTTCAGGACGGCGTGCCCGGCTACAACACCAACCCGTTCATGGTCCGCAACGACAGCGGCATCAAGACCGTCGAGGATTTGAAGGGCAAGGTGCTGGCGACCAACCAGGTCGGCAGCGCGGTCGACATGGCGCTGCTCGCCATGCTCGCCAAGCACAAGATGCAGGACAAGAAGGACGTGACGGTTATCGAGGCCCGCTTTCCCGACCAGAAGGCGATGCTTAAGGAGCACAAGGTCGACATGACCTCATCCCCGGCCCCGTTCGGTTTCGACCCGGAGCTGACCGCGTTCGCGCATCCGCTGTTTCATCAGGCCGACGCGATGGGCCGCTCGCAGATGATCGTGCGCGTCGCCCGGACCGGCTTTCTCGACAAGCACCACGACGTGATGGTCGATTTCCTCGAGGATTACGTCCACGCCCTGCGCTGGCTGCTCGATCCCGCGCATCACGACGAGGCGGTCAAGCTCGCCGCGCAGGCAACCAAGCAAAAGCCCGAGCTGTACCAGGACTGGTTTTATACGAAAAAGGACTACTACCGCGATCCGGACGCCCTGCCCAACCTCGAGGCGCTGCAGAAAAATGTCGATCTGCAGCACGAGCTCGGCTTTCTGCGCAAAAAGATCGACGTGCACAAATACACCGATCTGAGCCTCGTCAAGGAGGCGGCCCAGAGGCTGGCGAAATAGCCCGCCCGCGGGTTAGCATCGCCGGCATGGAAGAAATTTATACGTTCGGCGGCAACCCGCTCGACCGCGCCTCCGGGCGCCGCACCGACAAGGCCTGGATCGCCGAGTTGCTCGCCGATTCTGAGACGCGCATCCTGCCGATGCGCGGGCTGAAGCCGCTGTTGCGCGAAGGCAATGAGCCGGCGCTCGACTGGCAGCCGGTGGCGCCGTGGCGCGGACTGATCGATACCGGCGCGATCCTGATCTTCCTCGGCCTCAACGAGGGACGGGCGCTCTTCGCGGTCGATGCCACCGGCACCGATATCCTGCCCGATTGGGATGCCGAGGCGGTCGATGTTCGCGCGCTGGCGCCGCAGATCGCGGTCGGCGAGGCGGCGATCCTGGCGGAGGCGCGGGCCCTCATTGACTGGCATGTCCGCCACGGGTTCTGCGCGCAGTGCGGCGCCGAGACGCGGGTCGACCAGGCCGGGTGGAAGCGGCGCTGCCCCGAATGCAAGGCGCAGCACTACCCGCGCGCCGACCCGGTGACGATCATGCTGACGGTGCGCGGCGAGTACGGGCTGCTCGGCCGCAACAAGCGCCGGCCCGGCTCGCGCTTCTCATGCCTGGCCGGTTTCATGGAGCCGGGCGAGACCCCTGAGGAATGCGTGCGCCGCGAGGTCATGGAAGAGGCCGGGGTCAAGGTCGGACGGGTCAAGTACCTGGCGGCGCAGCCCTGGCCGTTCCCTTCGACCTTGATGATGGGCTTTCTCGCCGAAGGGATCAGCGAGGAGATCACGGTCGATCCCGAGGAGATCGCCGAGGCGCGCTGGTTCCACCGCGACGAAATCCGCGCGATGGTCGCCCGCGCCGCGACCGGTCCGGATGACCCGACCCAGGTGTCGATCCCGCAGCCGCTGGCGATCGCACACCAGATTTGCCGACGCTGGTCGAACGGGTTGGACGAGATTTAACACCCCTCACCCCCTCCCTCTCCCCGCGTGCGTGCGGGGAGAGGGAGGGTCGGAGCCCTTTGAATGCCGATCACGATCACACCGCTGCATCCCCGCTTCTGCGCCGAGATCGGCGGGGTCGATACCGGCCTGCCGATGGATGACGCGGCCTTCGCGGAAATCCGCGGCGCGCTCGACGCCCATTCGGTGCTGGTGTTCCACAACCAAAGCCTCGATGACGAGCGCCAGGTCGCGTTCAGCCGGCGCTTCGGCCCGCTCGAAACCTCCGGCAAGGCGAACCCGGCCACCGGCACGCATTTCGCCCGGCAATCAAATCTCGACATCGCGACCGGCGCCGTGATCCCGCCCGAGGACCGGCGGATGATCTATCAAAAGGGCAACTACCTCTGGCACTCCGACAGCTCGTTCAAGCCGGTGCCGTCGCTGTGCTCGCTGCTCTCCGGCCGCGTCGTCCCGCCGGAGGGCGGCAACACGGAATTCGCCGATATGCGCGCCGCCTATGACGCGCTCCCCGACGAGATCAAGCAAAAGCTCGAAGGGCTCGTCGCCGAGCACAGCCTCGTCTATTCGCGCGAAACCGTCTCGACCGAATCGCTGACCGCCGAGATGAAGGCCGAGCTTCCGGGCGCGTGGCAGACCATGACCCGCATCAACCCGGTCACCGGACGCAAGTCGATCTATGCCGGCGCCCACGCCTCGCATGTGATCGGCTGGCCGCGGCGGGAAGGCCGCGAGTTTATTGCTTGGCTCAACGAGTTCGCGACCCAGCCCCAATTCACCTACAGCCATGCCTGGCGCGCGGGCGATCTGGTGATCTGGGATAACCGCTCGGTACTGCACCGCGCGACCGCCTACGACACGGTCCGCCACAAGCGGCTGATGCAGCGCACGACGGGCGGCGGCGACCGCGAGACGACGGTCCAGCCGGCCCGCTACGAGCTGGCGGCGGAATAGCTTGGCCGAGCCGCCCGTCGCCATCGTCACCGGGGCGAGCGCCGGAATCGGTCTCCACACCGCGATCGGCCTTGCCCGCGCCGGGATGCGCGTCGTCATGGTCGGGCGCGACCGGCAACGCACCGAGGCCGCTCGCCGCCAAGTTCCAGGCGCCGAGATCGCGCTCGCCGATTTCGCCAGCCTCGGTGAGGTGCGCGCGCTGGCCGAGACGTTACTCGGCCAATGTCCTCGCATCGACGTGCTGGTCAACAATGCCGGCCTGATTTCGTCGAGCCGGACCAACTCCGCCGAGGGCTACGAGCTGACCGTCGCGGTCAACCACCTCGCGCCGTTTCTGCTGACCAACCTCCTGCTCGACCGGCTCAAGGCATCGGCGCCATCGCGGATCGTCACGGTCGCTTCGATCGCGCATAAGGGCGCCTGGCTCGACCCGGCGACGATGACCGACCCGCCCGACTGGACGTCGCTCTCCGCCTATGGCCGCTCCAAGCTCGCCAACATCCTGTTCACCCGGTCGCTGGCGCGGCGGCTCGACGGCACCGGCGTGACCGCAGCCTGCCTGCATCCGGGCGTCATCGCGACGCGGATCGGCGACCGCGCCGGCGGGCTGGCCTCGCTCGGCTGGCGACTGGCCAAGCCGTTCCTGACCCGCCCGAGCCAGGGCGCCGCGACCTCGGTGTTCCTCGCCACCGTGCCGGACCCCGCCCCATTCGCCGGCGCCTATGTCGTCGGCAAACGCATCGCCGCCGGTGACCCCGCATCCCGCGACGACCGCCTCGCCGACGCCCTTTGGGCCGAAAGCGCCCGCCTTGTCGGACTCCAGGAGATCACCCGATGAAATCCGCAATCGCCGCCGCCGCGTTGATCCTGCTGTCGGCCCTGGCGAGTCCGGCGGGCGCCAGCGAGCTGAGGATCGCGCTCGACCAGGATCCAGACGTGCTGGACCCCGCCCAGGGCGGCACCTATGTCGGCCGGATCGTTTTCGCCGCGATGTGCGACAAGCTGATCGATATCGACGAGCGCATGAAATTCGTGCCGCAGCTCGCGACCGAATGGAGCTGGTCGCCGGACAACAAGGCGCTGACGCTGAAATTGCGCGACAAGGTGCTGTTCCAGGACGGCACCAAGCTCGACGCCGCGGCGGTCAAGACCAACCTCGACCGCTACCGCACCGCGCCGGAATCGAAGCGCAAGGGCGAGGCCAAGCCGATCGCCAATGTCGTCGCGGTCGACCCGCTGACCGTGCGGATCGAGCTGTCGGCGCCGTACGCGCCGCTGATCGCCGTGCTGGCGGACCGCGTCGGCATGATGATCTCGCCCAAGGCGCTCGCCCAATACGGCGACAAGATCGCCGATCATCTCGTCTGCGCCGGTCCCTATAAGTTCGTGGAGCGGGTCGCGCAGGGGCGGATCGTCGCCGAGCGCTTCAAAGATTACTGGAACGCCTCGGCCTATACGATCGACCGCGTCGTCTACACGCCGGTGCCGGACCAGACCGTGCGGCTCGACAATCTTCGCGCCGGCCAGTTCGACATCATCGAGGGGCTCGCCGCCACCGACGTCAAGATCGTCCAGGGCGACCCGAAGCTGCAATTCCTCGAAGCAACCGGGCTCGCCTATGAGCTGATGTCGATCAACCTCAATAACGGCCCCGAGGCCGACAACCCGCTCGGCAAGGACAAGCGGGTGCGCGAGGCGCTCGAACTTTCGCTCGACCGCAAGGCCATCAACGACGCCGTGTTCGAGGGGAGGTTCGTGCCGTCGAACCAGGCCGAGACGCCCGGCAGCCGTTAT
>DASUIE010000074.1:0-6392 GCA_036273175.1 Allostellaceae bacterium | reverse complement strand
GCTGACCGCGACCGACAAGGTCACTTCATGCCCCTACAAAGGGACGGCGCGGTACTGGACGGCGAAGATCGGCGAGCGCGAGTTCCCCGATATCGTGTGGAGCTATCCCGCTCCGATCGCCGAGTGCCCGAAGATCGAGGGCTTGCTCGCCTTTTACAACGAGCATGTCGACGAGATTTCGGTCGATGGGGTCGCGGCGCCGAAGCCGGAGCCGCGGCGTTAGGCGGCTTCAGGCCGCCACCCTGAGCTCCCCGCGCAGGAGGTCGGCGCATTTCTCGCCGATCATGATCGTCGCGGCGTTGGTGTTGCCGGAGATGACGGTGGGCATCACCGAGGCGTCGGCGACCCGCAGCCCGCCGATGCCGTGCACGGTCAGGTCGGGGCCGACCACGGCCATCGGGTCGATGCCCATCTTGCAGGTGCTCGTCGGGTGATAGACCGTGCCGCCGCGCTCGCGGGCATAGGCGAGAAGCTCGGCGTCGGTCTGCACCGCGGGGCCGGGCAGGTACTCGCTCTCGATAAACGGCGCCAATGACGGCCCGGCGAGGATTTGCCGCGCGGTCTTAAGCCCCTCGACGATCGCGCGCCGGTCGACCTCGTCGGTGAGGTAGTTCGGGATCATCGCCGGCGCGTCGGCCGGGTTGGCGCTCTTGAGCCTGATCTCGCCGCGGCTTTCCGGGCGGAGCTGATACGCGATCATCGTAAAGCAGGACCATTTGTGCAGCCCGTCCTGCGGCCGGTCGGCGCTGAACGGCGAGATCGAAATCTTGACATCGGGCGAGGCGAGTTCGGGCCGGGTGCGGATGAACAGCGCCGCCGGCGATGAAATCTGCGCCAGCGCGCCGTTGCGGAAGAGATAGTATTTGAGCCCGTGCTGGAGCTTTTTGACGTTGCTCAGCATCACGTCGTTGATCGTGATCGGCAGCTTGGCCTTGAGCTTGATCGCCGCCGAATAGTGATCCTGCAGGCTCTGCCCGACCCCCGCGAGCGGATGGACGACCGGGATGCCGAGCCCGTCGAGCTGCGCCTGCGGGCCGACGCCCGACAGCAGCAGGAGTTGCGGCGAGTTGATCGCGCCGCCGCACAGGATGACCTCGCGGTTGGCGTGCGCGGTCCAGATTTCGCCGTGGCGGCGGAACGCGACGCCGGTCGCCTGCCTGCCGGCGAATATGATCTTCTCGCTGTAAGCCTCTGTGATTACGCGCAGATTGGGACGTGACATCACCGGGTGCAGATAGCCGACCGCGGTCGAGCAGCGCTTGCCGTTGCGGGTCGTGGTTTGATGGTACCCAACCCCGTCCTGCCTCGCGCCGTTGAAATCGTCGTTGCGGGGGTGGCCGAGCGCCATCGCGCCCTCGATAAAGGCCTCGCAGATCGGGTGGCGGTCGGGCACATCGGAGACGCAAAGCGGCCCGCCGGTGCCGTGCCACTCGTCGCGGCCGCGCACCTGGTGCTCGGCGCGCTTGAAATAGGGCAGCACGTCGGCATGCGACCAGCCGCGATTGCCGAGCTGCGCCCAATGGTCGAAATCCTCGGCCTGGCCGCGGATATAGACCATGCCGTTGATCGACGACGAGCCGCCGAGCACTTTTCCGCGCGGCCAGTAAACCTTGCGGCCGGAAGCGTCGGGCTCGGTCTCGTAGCACCAATTGACCGACGGGTCGGCGAAGGTCTTGCCGAAGCCGAGCGGGATGTGAATCCAGCGGTTGGTGTCGGCGCCGCCGGCCTCGATCAGGATCACCCGCGTCGCCCGGTCCTCAGTGAGCCGCGCCGCGACGACGCACCCGGCCGACCCGGCCCCGACGACGACGAAATCGGCTTCGAGAAGGTTCGGCGCGGGCATGGTCGGTCTCCTCGGCTGGTGCCGTCATTGCGAGCGCAGCGAAGCAATCTCGATCCGCAGGAGGCTCGTCCGCCCGAGATTGCCGCGTCGCTGCGCTCCTCGCAATGACGCGCGGCTAATTCCAAAACTCTTTCGACGCGAGCCGGCAGCCTTCGGCCATCGCGGAAAACTTCGCCCAGACGACTTGCGGGTCGACGGCGGCCTGGCCGACCCAGGTGCCGTAGCCGCAATCGCTGCCGGCGATGACGTTCTCGCGGCCGACGAGCTTGGCGTAGCGGCCGATGCGCTGGGCGATCAGCTCGGGGTGCTCGATAAAGTTCGTCTTCGACTCCAGGACGCCGGGGATAAGTACCTTGCCTTCCGGGAGTTTCACCTCCTCGAACACGGCCCATTCATGGGCATGGCGCGGGTTCGCCGCCTCGAGCGAGAGGCCCGCCGGCTTGGCGGTGAAGACCACGTCGATAATGTCGCGCAGCGCCACGTCGCAGTGGTGCGGCCCCTCGTAATTGCCCCAGCAGAGGTGGATGCGGACGCGGTCGGCCGGGATGTTGCGGAGCGCGTGGTTAAGCGCCTCGATATGGAGCGCGGCGGCCTTGCGGAACTCGGCGGTCGACAGCGCGGCGTATTGGATGTGGCGGCCCATCGCGAGGTCGGGGCAGTCGATCTGCAGGATATGGCCGGCGTCGGCGACGGTTTCGTATTCGGGGCGCATCGCCTCGGCGATGTCGGCGAGATAGGCCTCGTGGGTCGGGTAGTGGCCGTTGTGGAAAAAGAGGGAGATGAGGCCCGGCGAGGCGGCGCTGAGGAATCCTTCGCCGCCGCCGAGCGCGGCGGTGAGGTTGGCGGCGTCGGCCTTGGCGGGGTCGGTGTCGCGGGCGCGGACCGGGCCGGTGCAGCCCGGGGTCTTGCGGCGGGCGCGGCCGGGGTCGCCGAAGACGCGGCGGGCGAGGGCGGGGAACTCGACGAGGTCCTGATAGGTCAGCGGGTGGCTTTCGCCGCCAAACCCGTCGAGCCGGTCCTTGATGTAGGTGGCGTAGCTCGGCTTCGAGAGCTCGCCGTCGTTGACGATGTCGATCCCGGCGTCGCGCTGTTGCCGCACGATCTCTGTGACGGCCTCGCGGATGCGCTGGGCGAGCGCCGCCGGGTCGACCGGCACACCCTCCTCCTTCGCGAACATCGTGCGCACGAGGTCGTCGGGGCGCGGCAGGCTGCCGGTATGGGTGCAAAGAAACCGCTCGGTGCTGCGCTGCATTTTTGCCTCCCGTTTCGGCGACTATCGCAGAATTGCCGCGCTGGGTAAGCTTCGCGCTTTCCGCTAAAGGGACCGCCCCGTCATGAGCCAGACCGTCGCGCGCCTCCTCGCCGAAAGCCTCGAAGCGCATGATGTCGACCAGATCTACTGCGTGCCGGGGGAGAGCTATATCGGCCTCACCAGCGCCTTGATCGAGCGCAACTCGATGCGGCTCGTGGTGTGCCGGCACGAGGCGGGGGCGGGGTTCATGGCGGTGGCCGACGGGCGGCTGCGGAGCCGCGCGGGCGTCGCGATGGTGTCGCGCGGGCCGGGGCTGTCGAACGCGATGGTGGCGCTGCACTCGGCCTATCACGACGCGACGCCGATGGTGATGCTGATCGGCCAGGTCGAGCGCAAGGATTTCGGCCGGCTCGCGCTGCAGGAGCAAAACTATTCGCGCCTCCTTTCCGACGTCACCAAGCAGGTGATCGAGGTCAACGAGCCGGAGCAGGCCTCGGAGGCGATCGCCCGCGCGTTTCACCTCGCCGAAAGCGGCACGCAGGGGCCGGTCGCGGTGATCTTGCCGGAGGACATTTTCGACGAGGAGACCGATGCCGAGCTGAACCTCGCCCGCGGGCGGATGGCGGCCGGGCCGCGCGCGGCCGATCTCGACCGGCTCGCCGAGATGCTGGAAAAGGCCGAGCGGCCGCTGATCCTCGTCGGCGGGGCGATGATGGCCGATGCGGTCGCCGACCCGGCCGCCTTCGCCGACCTCAACCGGCTCGCCGAGGAATGGGTGCTGCCGATCTGCCCGACCCATCGCCGGCCGCAGCTGTTCGACGCCAACCATGCGAATTACGGCGGGTATATGGGCATCCGCGTGCCGCCGCCGCTCATTTCGGAGATGAAGAGGGCCGATCTGATGGTGGCGCTCGGCGAGCGGCTCACCGACTCGGTCAGCCAGTCCTATACCTTCCCGGCGGCGCCGCAGCCGCAGCTTCCGCTGGTCCATGTCTGGCCCGACGCCAACGAGGTCGGGCGGGTGTGGCGGCCCGAGCTCGGCATCCCGTGCAGCCCGCACGAGGTGGCGAAGGCGCTGCTCAAGCGCGGTGCGCCGAACGGCGCGGCGAAGCGCAAGGGCTGGGTCTCCGGGCTTAACGCTATCCACAAGAAGCTCCTGGCGAAGGAGTGGGACGCGACGAGCGACGGCATCAACTTCGCCGCCATCGTCTGCGAGATCGACAAGCACCTCGCGCCCGACGCGACGGTGACCTCGGATGCCGGAAATTTCGGCAGCTTCATCCACCGCTATATCGGCTTCCGGCAGGGCCAGGTGTTCCTGTCCTCGGTGGTCGGCGCGATGGGGTCGGGGATGCCGATGGCGGTCGCCGCGTCTTTGCGCCGGCCCGGCACGCAGGTCGTCGCCTTTGTCGGCGACGGCGGCACGCTGATGATGGGCAACGAGATCGCGACGGCGATGCAATACGGCGCGACGCCGATCCTCGTCGTCTCCGACAACTCGATGTACGGCACGATCGGCATGCATTCCTATGTGCGCTATCCCGAGCGGCCGTTCATGGAGGGGACGCGCCTCACCAACCCCGACTTCGCCGCCTGGGGGCGGTCGTTCGGGGCGGAGGGGATCACGATCCGCGACGAGAGCGAGATCGCCGAGGGCATCGCCCGCGCCTTTGCGGTGAAGACGAAGCCGGTGGTCGTGCACTGCCTGACCAGCGCGATCCAGATGAGCGCGTGGCGGCGGTATCGGGGCGATGCGCTTCCATAAGAGAGGCGGTCCGCGGCAATACGTCCTCTGATTGAATTGCCTGGACTTTCGACCCGATAGCGCTTTCAATCGGGCGTTGTTTACCAACCCCCCGTAAGCACAATGTTCGGCTGGAAGATTCTACGCACCTTGGACGATAGTTCGTCCACTCGCCGCCGCGCTGTCCAGCGGCCGGGACGCGGCTGATGGCCGGCGAAAGCCTTTTGGACTGGGCCGGCGACGATCGCGTCACGCTGGCCATCGTCTTCACCGATATCGTCGGATCGACCGCGCTGGGCGTGCAGCTCGGCGATCAGCGGATGGAGGAAGTCCGCGCCGGACATTTTCGGCGCAGCGACGCCCTGATCGCCAAGTATCGCGGACGACAGGTCAAGACGATCGGGGACAGCGTGATGGCTGTGTTCCGGTCGGTCGGCGCCGCGTTCGACTATGCCTATGCGCTGCATCTCGATCCGGGCGTGGACGAGCTTCGCGCCAGCGGCGTCAGGGCCGGCATCCATAATGGCGAAGCGTGCGTCGCCTGCGATGATATTTTCGGTCGCGATGTCAACTTCGCCGCTCGGGTCGGCCACGCCATCGCGGGCGCCGAAATCTGGCTGAGCGGCCGGGCCCGCGAAGCGTTGGAAAGCGCCGGCGCACGCCACCGGCAAGCCTTGCAATGGGAGCAGCACGACGACGTCGAACTGAAAGGTTTTGGCAAGTACCCGCTTTGGTCGCTGATCCCGAACCCCGAGGCGCCGACCGAAGAACCTGTCGTTGAGCCGGAGGCGACCCCCGCCGAAACCGCGACACGCCCCGCTCCGCCGCCCGCGACGCCGAACAACCGCGTGATTTTCGTGGCGCAGCCGTCGGCGGATATGCGGCTTCCCTATACGCGGATCGTCGGCGAGCTGCGGAGTCGCGGCTTTGCCGTGGTTCCGGACGG
This sequence comes from Allostellaceae bacterium, assembly GCA_036273175.1. GTDB lineage: Bacteria > Pseudomonadota > Alphaproteobacteria > ATCC43930 > CGMCC-115725 > DATARH01. Next base: position 607 of record DASUIE010000074.1, on the reverse strand, counting down.
CGAAATGCCCGCCGATGGGGCGGCTGCGTTTTTCGATACCGCGCTGGCGGCGGCCGAGTTGTCGATCCACCTGCTCGGCGCCAAGTCGGCCTATACCGAGGACGGCGTCGAGGCCGTCGGGTATCAACTGGCGCGTGCGGCGCGGCGTGTTCGAGCGGCGGCGGCGGCCGCCGGATCGGAAGAGGCGGAGGCTTTCCGACGCATCGTTTGGGCGCCGAAATATCTGGACGATGCGGACGGGACTCCGTCGGAAGGCGAGGCGCAGCGCGACCCTCTGGCCGTCCTCGAACGGTTCGGCGAGCAGCTGCCGAGCGACAAGGTTCCCGGCGAGAATCTGACGCAGTTCATCAATTTCCTGTACCAGCACCTGGACCGGCGGAAGCCGCGGTCCGCCGCCGTCCTGCCCCAAATCGCCTCGGGCGACAAAATTTTTATCGATCACGCTATCGACGACCTTGATTACGCCGACGAACTCGCCGAGGCGCTGCAAGGACGCTCGTTCACGCCTGTCCTGCCGACGCTGGAGGGAAAGCCGAACCTTGTCACCCAGCAGAACAAAAAGAAGATGCAGGACTGCAAAGTGGTCGCGCTGTGCTGGGGCAGCACG
>DASUIE010000073.1:0-27272 GCA_036273175.1 Allostellaceae bacterium | reverse complement strand
ACCAGCACCGCGATCGGCAGATAGAGAAAGCCGAAGCCGACCGCCAGCGCGGCGACCCGCCAGCGGCGGCTCATGCGTTCCGCTCGAGGTAGCGCTGGGCGATCAGCAGCGGCGCGGTCAAGAGGGCGACCAGCACCATCGCGACGGCCGCGGCCTCGGGCCAGTCGACATTGTCGAAGAATTCCTGCCACAGCACCTTGCCGACCATCAGCGTCGTCGGGCCGCCGAGCAGATCGGGGATGACGAACTCGCCGACCGCCGGGATGAACACGAGCAGCGACCCGGCGGCGATCCCCGGCAGCGACAGCGGCAGGATCACGCTCGCGAGGACCCGAAGCGGCCGCGCCCCGAGATCGGCCGCGGCCTCCAGCAGGCTCTCATCGAGCTGCGACAGCACGCCGTAGAGCGGCAGGATCATGAAGGGCAGGTACGAGTAGACCAGCCCGACCTCGACCGCGAAGAAATTGTTGAGGAGCTGCAGCGGCGCGTCGATTACTCCGAGCCACAGCAAGAACCGGTTGACGAGCCCGGTCGGCTGCAGGATCGCGAACCAGGCGTAGACCCGGATCAACAGGCTGGTCCAGAACGGCAGCAGCACGAAAAACAGCAGCAGATGCCGGGTGGGCGCGCGGGTCCGGGCGATCGCCAGCGCCACCGGATAGCCGAGCAGGAGGCACAGCACCGTCGCCAGCGCCGCCGTCCCCAGCGACTCGGGATAGGCGCACAGGCATCCTCCGGCCAGCGTCCGGAAATTGTCGAGCGTGGCGCCGAGCTTGTAGGGCGGGATCGCGTCGGCCCCATGGCTCAGGCTGATCTCGGCGACGATCGCCAGCGGCAGCAAAAAAAACACGGCCAGCCACGCAAACGGCAGGCCGATCAGCACCCGTCTCATCGGGTCAGCACCACCGCGTCCTCCGGCTCCCAGCTCGCCCATACCGCGACGCCGCGGATCAGTTCCCGCGCCGCCTCGCTCGGGAGATGCGCGCGCAGCGTCCGGCCGCCGGCGGCGAGATGGACGATCGACTGCCCGCCCTGGTAGCCGATCGACACGACCGTCGCCGGCAAGGCGATCCCGGCCGGGCGCGTCTCGCTGAGCCGCAGCTTCTCCGGCCGCACCGCGAGGCCCGCCCCTTCCCCGGCCGGCAGGTCGACCGGCTCGTCGAGCGGCACCGGCCGTTCGATGCCCGGGATTTTCAGCTCGATCTCGTTGAAGCCGGCGACGAGCTCGCCCTCGAACATGTTCACCGCGCCGACAAAATCGGCGACGAAGCGCGAGTTCGGCCGCTCGTAGATTTCGGCGGGGCGGCCGATCTGCACCAGCGCCCCGCGATTCATCACCGCGACCCGGCTGGCCATGCCGAGCGCCTCTTCCTGGTCGTGGGTGACGACCAGGAAGGTGGTGCCGACCCGCTCCTGGATGCCGGTCAGCTCGAGCCGGGTCTCTTCGCGGAGCTTGCGGTCGAGCGCGGCGAGCGGCTCGTCGAGCAGGAGCAGCTTGGGCATCTTGGCCAGCGCGCGAGCGAGCGCCACGCGCTGCCGCTGACCGCCGGAAAGCTCGTGCGGGCGGCGGCGCTCGAAGCCCTGCATCTGTACCAGCGCCAGCATCTCCGCGACCCGTTCGGTCCGCCGGGCGCGCGGCATTCCCTCCTGCCTGAGGCCGAAGGCGATGTTGCCGGCGACGTCGAGATGCGGGAACAGCGCATAGGACTGGAACATCATGTTGACCGGGCGCGCGTATGGCGGCGTGTCGGTCACGTCGTCGCCATCGATGACGATGCGGCCGCGGTCGGGGCGCTCGAACCCGGCGATCATCCGCAGCAGCGTGGTCTTGCCGCAGCCCGACGGGCCAAGCAGCGCGAAAAACTCGCCGGCCTCGACGCCGAGCGAGAGATCGGCGACCGCGCGCGTCGCCCCGAACGATCTGGTCGCCTCGCGGATTTCGAGGATCGGCACCGCTCAGCAGCCCGACTTGACCCGGGTCCAGGCACGGGTGCGCGCTCGCTCATAGGCGCGCGGCGCCGGCTGAACCATATAGAGCAGCCGCCGCACCGGCTCGGGCGGGTAGATGCCGGGGTCGTCGCGGATCGCCGGCGCGACGAGCGGGGTCGCGGCGAGGTTCGGGTTCGGGTACGACACCGCGTTGCTGACCGCCGCGATCACCTCGGGCCGCAGCAGATAGTCGATGAATTTGTGCGCGTTGTCGGGATGCGGCGCGTCGGCCGGGATCGCCAGCATGTCGATCCCCATCTGCGCCCCCTCGCGCGGCACCCGAAATGCGACCGCGACGCCGTTTTCGGCCTCGCGGGCGCGGTCGCGCGCCTGGATCACGTCGCCCGAATAGCCGAGCGAGATGCACAGATCGCCGTTGGCGAGGTCGTTGATGTATTGCGACGAGTGGAACTTGCGCAAGTAAGGGCGGATCGCGGCGACAACGGCGGCGGCCTTGTCGAGATCGGCGGGATCGCGGCTTTTCGGGTCGAGGCCGAGATAGGCGAGCGCGGCGGGAAAAACCTCCTGCGCGGTGTCGAGAAGCGATATCCCGCATCCCGCCAGCTTTTTCGCGTTCGCCGGATCGAACAGCAGAGCGAGCGTGTCGCGCGGCGTCCCCTCGCCCAGCGCCCGGTCGAGCATGGCGACGTTGTAGCCGATCCCAGTGACGCTCCACAGATAGGGCACGCCGTATTTATTGCCGGGATCGGCGACGGCGGCGTTCTCCAGCACGCGCGGATCGAGGTTTTTCAGGTTGGGCAGGCGCGACTTGTCGAGCGGGCGGAACGCGCCGGCGACGATCTGGCGGGCGAAATACGGGGTCGCGGTCGGAACGACGACATCGTAGCCGGAATGCCCCGCCAGCAGCTTGGCTTCCAGCACCTCGTTGCCGTCATAGACGTCGTAGGTGACGGCGATGCCGGTCTGCTTGGTGAACCCGGCGACCGTGTCCGGGGCGATATAGTCGGACCAGTTGTAGACGTGCAGCACCGGCTCCTCGGCCGCCGCCGCGACGGGCAGCAGCGCCAGGACGAGAGCGCTGAGAAATCGCCGGATCATCAACCTCCGATACCATGCGGCCCCGCGGCTTTCATAGGCGCCGATTTTCATAGGCAATCGCGGCGCGCCCGACCCATATTGCCGGCCCATGACCGTCTTCCACATCCTCCGCCACGGCGAACATTCGCTGCAGGGCAAGATCGTCGCCGGCCGGATGCCCGGGATCGGCCTCTCCAGCCGCGGCCGCGCCGAGGCCGAGGCCGCGGCTGGACGGCTCGCCGACGCGGGCATCGCGGCGATTTATGCGAGCCCTCTCCAGCGTGCCCAGGAGACCGCGGCGATCGTCGCCGAACGGCTCGGTCTCGGCGTCCAGACCCGGGACGCGCTGGTCGAGCTCGATTTCGGCGAGTGGACCGGCTCGACCTTCGCCGATGTCCGCCGGCACGCGGCTTGGCCGGCCTGGGCCAATCACCGCAGCATCGCGACGATCCCCGGCGGCGAGTCGATGCGCGAGGTGCAGCGCCGGATTGTCGAGACGATGGTCGAGCTGCGCGGCGCGCACCCCGAGGGCGCGGTCGTCCTGGTCAGCCACGGCGACGTGATCCGCGCCGGGCTCGCCTTCGCTCTGGGAATGCCGATCGAATACCTGACCCGCATCGAGATCGCCACCGGCGCGCTCAGCACCGTGCGCATCGACGACAGCGGCATCCGCGTCATCAATTTGAACGACCGCAAGGGCTGAACGACCGCAAGGGCTGAACGACCGCAAGGGGTAGCAGCCGCCGCGCCCGCAACCTACTTAGCAGGCGATGCATGCGCTGTTTATCGGCCAAGCCTATATCGACGTCACCTTTATCGCCGACAGCCTGCCGACCGGCGACGAAAAGACGGTGGCTCAGGACTACGCCGTGTCGTTCGGCGGAAACGCGGTCACCGCCGCGTTCTGCTGCGCCAAGCTCGGGGTCGTGCCGGATTTGCTCGCCTCGGTGGCCGACGACTGGCTCGGGCGCATGTTTCTCGATATGGCGGCGCGCTACCGCATCCCGGTGCATCACCGCAAGGTCGAGGGCTCCTCGCTGTCGTTTGTAATGCCGCGCGGCGATCAGCGCGCGATCGTCCGGTGCCGCGACGATCTCTACAAGCATCCGTTCCCGCCGCTGCACCTGACCGGATGCCGCGCGCTGCACGTTGACGGGCACCAGGCCGACGCGGCGATCCACTATGCCCGGACCTGCCGCGAGGCCCGGATACTGACCTCGCTCGACGGCGGCGGGGAGCGGTCGAACACGCACGAGCTGCTCGAATTCATCGATATCGCGATCGTCGCCGAGCGGCTGTGCGAGCAGATGCGGCTCGGGCCCGGCGAGATGCTCGATTACCTGCGCTCGCGCGGCTGCCGCGTCGGTGGCGTGACGATGGGCGCGAAGGGGATGCTGTATAGCGAGGATGGCGGCGAGCCGCGCCTCCTGCCGGCGCTCGACGTGCCGGCCGACCGCATCGTCGACACCAACGGCGCCGGCGACATCTATCACGGCGCCTATATCTACTCCTACCTGACCAACCCGCTTGCCCGCTGGGACGACCATTTCCGCTTCGCCCGCGCGGCGTCGGCCTATGCGATCCAGCATCTCGGCAACGAGGCGAGCCTCCCTACCCTCGCCGATATCGAGCTGACACGGACCCGCTTTCGCGAGCGGCTAGCACTTCCCTAGTTCCCGCAACGCTGCCGCGTCAGATTATCGGCTTTTCATCGCGGCGGCAGGGCGTAGAAGCAAGGGCGCGTCGGTTGAGGGGAATGACGGTGGCGGTCCGGGACACTCACTATCATGGCAGGCTGAGCCACTTCAAAGTGCTGAGCTTCGACTGCTACGGCACGCTGGTAGACTGGGAGACCGGTATCTGGAACGCCCTGCAGCCGCTGCTGGCGATAACCGGCCGGCGCGAACGCGAAGCGGCGCTCATACGCTTCGGCGACCACGAGAGCGCCCAGGAGCAGGAAACCCCGAACCTGCGCTACAGCGAATTGCTGGCGCGGGTCCACGCCAGGCTCGCGGCGGAATGGGGCGTCGCGCCCAACGAGGCCGCCGGCCGAGCCTTTGGCGCGTCGGTCGGGGATTGGCCGGTATTTCCCGACTCGGCCGAGGCTCTCGCCTATCTGAAACGCCACTTCAAGCTGGTGATCCTGTCGAATGTCGACCGCGCCAGCTTTGCCCGCAGCAACGCAAAGCTCGGGGTCGAGTTCGACGCGATCTGCACCGCCGAGGACATCGGCAGCTACAAGCCGAGCCCGGCCAATTTCCGGTATTTGGTCGCGCGCGTGCAGGAGATGGGGAACCGGCCGCTGCAGCTGCTCCATGTCGCGCAGAGCCTCTTTCACGATCACGCTCCGGCCAACGCCGCCAATATCCATTCGGCCTGGATCGACCGCCGCTCGGGCAGCGGCTGGGGCGCCACGCCGGAGCCCGGCGGCGACGTGCACTACGACTACCGCTTTACCGACCTGGCCGGGCTCGTCGAGGCGCACCGCGCGGAGCAGACGCGCTAAGCGCCCGGCATCGCCACCCGGCGCCCGACCCAATCCAGGCGCGGCAAATGCGCGTGCGCCGCGGCCGCGGCGTCGACGGTCGCGCGTAGATCGGGCGGAAACGGGCAGACCCGGCGCTGGATCAGGTCGACATGCAGAAACATCAATTCCTGCGTCGCCGCGCGCAGCCCGTCCTTGAGCCGGAACATCTCATGTGCGATGTGGAGGCGCTTGTCGTCGCTGGCGACGATCTGCGTCGCCACCCGCACCCGCTCGTGCACCAGCAATTCGCGCTCGTAGCGGTTATGCGTCTCGGCGACAAAGGTGCCGCGGTCGGTGTCGCGCCGGTAGGACAGGCCGAGCCCAAGCTCCTCGAACAGGATGTCGGTCGCCTTGTCGAACAGCACGACGTAGTAGGCAAGGTTCAGATGCCCGTTCCAGTCGATCCATTCGGGCAAGACCTCACCCTCGTAACGTTGATACGGGGCGGGAATTGTCATTGCCAAACTTAACGCCTTTTCAATAGCTCACCGGGATCATCGTAGCCGATGCGAGCCAAGCTGACAGCCGCGATCCGCTCCGCCTCCGGCGTCAGCGCGATCGAATACGCGATGATCGCGTCACTGATCGCGCTCTCGATCTTTGTCGGCGCACAGCAGATCGGGGGGTCGGTTTCCGGCTTCTTCGGGGCCATCGCGGGCGCGATGTAATCACGTCCCGGCGCGCTCTTGAGCCGCCGGTTGAATCGCTCCATTGTCGCCCGACACGACAGCGAGGGGAGCGAACGATGACCGCCGATTGGCAGCCCAGCCCGCTATATCCGGACCCCGCGGTGATCACTCTCGACCCGCGCTTCGAGAAGATCCGTCCGCCGTTCAATGCCTCGGTCGAGAAGCTCTATACCGGGTGCCGCTGGAGCGAGGGGCCGGTGTGGTTCGGCGATGGCCGCTTTCTGTTGTGGAGCGACATCCCCAACAATCGCATCCTCAAATGGGAAGAGGAGACTGGCGCGGTCAGCGTGTTCCGCAAGCCGTCCGGCAACTCCAACGGCAACACCCGCGACCGCCAGGGCCGCCTCGTCACCTGCGAGCATGGCGGACGGCAAGTGAGCCGCACCGAGCATGACGGCACGATCACGACGCTGTGCAACCGCTTCGAGGGGAAAAAGCTCAACTCGCCGAACGATGTCGTGGTCAAGTCCGACGGGTCGATCTGGTTCACCGACCCGCCCTTCGGCATCGGCGGCGAATACGAGGGCGACCGCGCCGAGCCGGAGCTGCCGGTCACCCGCGTCTATCGCGTCGACGGCGCGACCGGAAAGGTCTCGGTCGTCGCCGACGACATCCGCGGCCCCAACGGGCTGTGCTTCTCGCCCGATGAAACCCGCCTCTACGTCGTCGAATCGCGGGCCCAGCCGCAGCGCGCGATCAGGGTCTTCGATGTGGCCGGCGACGGAACCAGGCTGACCAACGGCCGCGACTTCGCCGACCTCGGCAAGGGAACGCCCGACGGCTTCCGCTGCGATGTCGACGGCAATCTGTGGTGCGGCTGGGGGATGAGCCCCGAGCTCAACGGCGTCGCCATCTTCGCCCCCGATGGAACGATGATCGGACGCATCGCGCTGCCCGAGCGCGCCGCCAACCTCTGTTTTGGCGGCACCAAGCGCAACCGCCTCTTCATGGCGGCCAGCCATTCCCTGTACGCGGTCTACGTCAACACCGAGGGCGCGGTCGGCGGCTGATCGGGATGGACCGGCGGCGGCTCATTCAGACCGGCGCCGCCGGCATCGCCGCGACGTTGCTGCCCCAAGCCGCCGCGCTTGCCGAGCCGGTCAGATTCCCGGCGGGCTTCCTGTGGGGCACCTCGACCTCGTCCTATCAGGTCGAGGGACGCGGCGACCGCAAGGCCGACAGCATCTGGGACACGTTCTGCCGTCTGCCCGGCACGATCCACGACCGCAGCAACGGCGATGTCGCCGCCGACTCGTACCACCGCTATGCCGAGGATATCCGGCTGATCGCGCAAGCCGGCCTCAAGGCCTATCGCTTTTCGATCTCCTGGCCGCGAGTGCTGCCGAATGGGACCGGGCAGCCCGACCCGAAAGGGCTCGACTACTACAGCCGCCTCGTCGATACCGCGCTCAAGGCCGGGGTCGAGCCCTGGATCTGCCTCTATCACTGGGATTTGCCACAGGCCTTGCAGGATCGCGGCGGCTGGGAGAACCGGCAGATCGCCGACTGGTTCGCCGACTACGCGCAGCTGATGGGGAAACGGCTCGGCGACCGCGTCGTGCGCTGGGCCATGCTCAACGAGGCCTCGGTCGTCGCCGTGATCGGTAACGGCTATGGGGAACACGCGCCAGGGTTCAAAAGCCGCGACAAGATGTTTGCGGCGGTGCACCACCAGAACGTGGCCCAGGGCCGGGGGCTTTCAACCCTGCGGGCGCTCGCCGGCAACCGCTTCAAGCTTGGAACGGTGTTGAGCCTTCAGCCGGTTCGGCCCGCGGAGAACGCGGAGGCGAATCGCCATGCGGCTGAAATGTGGGACGCCCTGTGGAACCGTTCCTTTCTCAACCCGTTACTACAAGGTCGCTACCCCACGTTGATCGAGCCGTATGTAGCCCGCCTGATGCAGCCCGACGACCTCGCGCATATCCGGCAACCCGTCGATTTTCTTGGGGTCAATTACTATAGCCCGATGTATCAGCGCGCCGACCCGAACGGTCTTGTCGGGACCAATTGGGGCGCGACGCCGCCCGGGACCAAGATGACGGCGATGGGCTGGCCGATCGATCCGGCGGCGCTGACCGAGCTTCTTGTCGAGTTGCGCCAGGATTACGGCAACCCGGCGCTTTACATAACCGAGAACGGCGCCTGCTTTCTCGACAAGCCGGGCCCTGGCGGCCGCATCGACGATCCTGAGCGAATCGATTACCTGCACGGCCACGTCGTGGCCTGCCACAGCGCGATAAAAAGCGGTGTTGACCTGCGCGGTTACTTTGCCTGGTCGATTCTGGATAATTTCGAATGGGCCTGGGGCTTCACGCGACCCTTCGGCCTGATCGCGGTTGACCGCGCGACAATGAAGCGCACCCCGAAGGCTTCATACGAGTGGTTCAGCCGCGTGGCGCACGGCAATGCGGCCTAATCGGCATTGGTGTTACATCCGCCACACTCCCAGCCTTATCAACCGGGGGCTGGGTTTAAGGGTGGAAAATCCGTTTCGCTATAGTATAAAAGCGTGATTTCTTATAGTGTGAACTCCTCAACTATCGGAGGAAACCGATGAAACGCGCCCTAGTCCTCTGCTCACTCCTGGCTCTGGCCGGCTGCCTCCAGCCAGTAGCCCCGGCTCCGCCGCCGCCACCACCGCCACCGGCCGCTGCAATGCCTGGCCACGCCTTCACAGTCTATTTCGGCTGGAACCGCTCTTGGGTCGGTCCCGCCGGGATGGCGATCCTGCAGCAGGCCGCCAATGTTTACCGCGGCGGCGGTGTCGTGACCGTGCAGGTGACCGGGTATGCCGACCGCTCCGGTTCGGCTCGCTACAATCAGCGGCTGTCGGTCCTTCGGGCGCGTCATGTTGCTCACGCCCTGGCGCGGATGGGCGTGCCTTGGAGAGCGATGGCCATTTCGGGCCGCGGCGAGAACGACAACGCCGTGCCGACCCCGGATGGCGTTCGCGAGCCGCGCAACCGTCGGGTTACGGTGGTTGAGGGCTGATTTCACGGCGCGTCTAGCATAGGCGCGCCTCGGAATTAGTGCAGAGGAAGAGAGGGCGTCCGGCACGGGCGCCCTCGACTTCCTGTGTCTGGGCTGCCCCTCGCGGGCGGCTTTTTTATTGCCCGATACGGGCGCACGGACGCGAAACGCCCCGGGCGGCCGAAGCTCCCGGGGCGGCCTCGATCCGGTGTCAGGGCCCGGTTAGACGCCCTTCGCCACTTCGTAGGGCAGGCGCTTGATCTTCTCGACATTCTGCCCCTCGATGCGGATGAGGCGCGTCGAGCCCTCGCGGCGCGGCGAATGAAGATCGCCCTCGTTATAGACATAGGCGGTGCCGGGGGTGAGCTTGTAGTTGCGCACGAGACGCACCTTGCCGGGCTCGCCGTTTTCCGGCGGCGACAGCATCTCCCAGTCGCTCATGATCGTTTCGCCCGCGGCCTGGCCATAGATCGCCCAGGTCGGGCCGTGGTCGTGCGGCTTGCTCTCCTTGGCGCCGTGATAGACATGGCCGAGGATGCAGAAGCCGAGCTCCTTATCTTCGTAAAGGATGTTCCGCTCGGGCGCGCCGTCGGCCAGATATTTCCCGACAAACGCCTTGTCTTGACACATCTCCCCGACGACCTTGCATACCTTCTTCCGCCCGGCGGGCCCGGGATCGGCGGCGAGAATTCGATGCAACTCGGCCGAAAACTCCTGCAGCGTCCGTTCCATCACAGAGCCTCCATCAAACGATCTGCCCTGCGCTCAGCGTAAGCCGCCGCGAGTGGGGCGTCGAGGTCCAAATTGGGCTAGACTGGCGCGATGGATAAAGAGCCTGAAGCACCTTCGCCGGTCCCGTTGCGGCAGAGCATCGCGGGGCTCGTCATGGCCCTCGTGCTGCTGTTCGCCGGGGTCTGGATTCTTCGCGAGTTCCTCGTCGCGCTCGCCTGGGCCGGCGTCTTCGCGATCGCGCTGTGGCCGCTCTACCAGCGGCTGCTGGTGGTGACGCCGGCCGGGATAGCGGGCGAATTGGCGCCGGCGCTGCTCGTGGCCGCGGTGGGGCTCGTCTTTATCCTGCCGCTCGTCCTGCTCGGCGTCGCCGTCGCGCGGGAACTCCACGTCGTGATCGAGTTTATCGCCCAGGCGCGCCGCACCGGGATCGCACCGCCCGACTGGCTCGCCGAGCTGCCGCGCATCGGACCGAGCCTCGCCGCATGGTGGCGCGCCAATCTCGGCGACCCGGCGGTCGTGCATGACTGGTTCGGACGGTTCGACACGCGCACCCTCGCCGAATCGGCCCGGTACTACGGCCGCGAGGTCGTCCACCGGGTGATCCTGTTCGGCTTCATGCTGCTGACCCTGTTTTTTCTGTTTCGCGACGGCACGGCGCTCGCCGGGCAGCTACGCGGGCTCGGCGACCGGATGCTCGGCCCGCGCGGCGAACGCATCGCGCTGCAGATGATCGCCGCGGTGCACGGCACGGTAACCGGGCTCGTCCTCGTCGGGCTGGCCGAAGGGGTTATCCTGGGCATCGTCTATTTTGCCGCCGGCGTCCCCTATCCCGCCTCGATCGGCGCGGTGACCGGCGTCGCGGCGGTCATTCCGTTTGCCGCGCCGGTCGTGTTCGGCGTCACCGCGCTCTACATGGCCGCGCAGGGCCATATGGTCGCCGCGATCGTCGTCGTCGGGGCGGGCGCCGTCGTCGTCTTCATCGCCGACCACGTCGTCAGGCCGGTCCTGATCGGCGGCGCCGCGAGGCTGCCGTTTCTGTGGGTGTTGCTCGGGATTCTCGGTGGGGTCGAAACGCTTGGGTTTCTCGGCCTGTTCCTCGGCCCCGCGATCATGGCCGCCCTGGTGGCGCTATGGCGAGAGTGGACCGAGGGCCTGCCGCCCTCGATCGATACCGCTCGGCCCGCACCCGCCCGGCGGCGCGTCAATGGCCGGCGGGCCGGCGGTCGGCAGAGCTGAAGAGGCCGCCGCCATTGCCGTTGCGCGGCACACCGCCGCCAGTGACCGCATAACCGTTGATGCCGGCATGGCCGTTCGTGCCGCTGCCGTTCGCAGTCGGGACCGTGCCCTCATAAGGGCGGCCGACCGGGACTCCGTTGCCGTTCCACGCCTTGCTGACGCGGACCCCCTTGGCGTCTTCGGTCTGTGTCGTGCGGCGGCGCTCCGAGCGATAGGTGGCGCGCTCGTCGTGATCCTGAAACGGGGCCATCAGCAGCTCGAACAGCCAGAACCGTCGTCGCGGCCGCGATGCGGTGAGCGAGGCGAAGGGATCGGTCCCTCGGCGGCCAGCCGGGAGCGGGCTGTCATGGTCGGAGGAAAACGGCATGGGGTACTCCTATGCGGAAACCTGCGTCTGGCTTCACGCCCCATGCCAATAAGCGCTGGGAATAACAGTAAGTGATTTCAAATAGATGATGTTCTAACGCGGTCGGTCGGGTGGCAAATTGCAACGGAAAATGCGATACTGCGGTCATAGTCGAAAGGTCACAGGAATTCCAACGTGGCGGGTGTTGACTCGCTCCCCCGCTCGGGACTTTGCTGTTTGGATATCGCGTCCTTGCCTACGCGAGCATGGAGGAATCATGAGGTATGTCTGCGACGCTCCGGGCGGCAAGACATGGTTCCGGATCGAGACCGAAGGCGAGGCCGTCGCCGAGTCGGAGATGATGCACCACGCCGTCGAAAAGTATTTCCGCAAGGAACACGAGCGGGCGGCGGCGGGGTTCCAATCGCCGTCCAAGCTCAATTTCGAGCAGGAAATCGGCATGAAGGCGCATATCCAGCGCGAAATGCCGCTGTTCCTGACCCTGCGCGCCGATGACGGGACACCCCTGGCGACGGCCATGCTGCCGCCCGGCGGACACGACGATCGCGGCTTTCGCCCGATCATCGTCGGCCCCTCGAACGCCGATCCCTACGACGATCAAGACGATGCGATCCGGGCTCTCGGGGCCCATTTCGGCATGACCCTCGAGCGCACGCGCTGCTACCCCTATCGCCGCGAATAACCCGCCGGAGCGGCTCGACCCGCTGATCTCGGCCGCCCGCATCCGCCGCCGGGTCGCCGAGCTTGCCCGCGAAATCGATGCGGATTACCGCGGGCGGGCGCCGGTGCTCGTCGTCGTGCTCAAAGGCGCCGCGATTTTCGCCGCCGATCTGATGCGGCGCCTTACGGTCCCGGTCCGGGTCGAATTCGTCACCGCCGCGTCGTACGGCGCCGAGACGCGCTCGTCCGGCCGCGTCGACCTCATTTCGCCAAAGACGCTCGACCTTGCCGGGCACGACGTGCTGGTGGTCGAGGACATTATCGATAGCGGCTTGACCTGCCGGACCTTGCTCGCCGATCTGCGGCGGCGCGAGCCGGCGAGGCTTGCCCTGTGCACGCTGCTGCACAAAGAGGTCGGGCGGAGTGCGGTCGATATCCGCTACACCGGGTTCGATATCCCGGACAAATTCGTCGTCGGCTACGGGATGGATTACGCCGAGCGATACCGCAATCTGCCGGATATCAGGGTGCTAGCTTTTTCCGCAGGAGCTCGTTGACGAGAGCCGGGTTGGCCTTGCCTTGCGTCGCCTTCATCACCTGGCCGACGAAAAAGCCGAGCACCTTGGGGTTGCCGGCATATTGCGCGACCTGGGCCGGGTTGGCGGCGAGCACGGCTTCGACCGCGGCCTCGATCGCGCCGGTATCGGTGACCTGGCGCAGCCCCTTGGCTTCGACGATCGCGGCCGGGTCGGCTCCGGTCTCGGCCATCTCGGCGAAGACGTCCTTGGCGATGCGGCCCGAAATCGTGCCGTCGGCGATGAGGTCGATCAGCGCGCCGAGCTGTGCCGCTTTTATCGGAGACTCGTCGATACCGATCCCCGACTTGTTCAGTGCGCCGAACAGATCGCCGACGACCCAATGCGCCGCGGCCATGGCGTCCCTGCCCTTGGCGACCGCCTCGAAATACTCCGCCGTCGCGCGCTCGCCGACCAAGACCGCCGCGTCGGTCGCCGGCAACCCGTACTCCGCGACGAACCGGGCCTGCTTGGCGTCGGGCAATTCCGGCAGCTGGCCGCGCAGCCGCTCGACCCACTCGCGGTCGAGCACCAGCGGCAGCAGGTCCGGATCGGGGAAATACCGATAGTCGAAATCGTTTTCCTTCGACCGCATCGGCCGGGTCATGTTGCGCGCGGTATCGAACAGCCGCGTCTCCTGCGCGACCGTGCCGCCTTCCTCGATCAGCTCGATCTGGCGCCGCGCCTCGACGTCGATCGCCTGCACGGCGAAGCGCACCGAATTGAGGTTTTTGATCTCGCACCGCGTGCCGAACGTCTCGCCCGGCCGCCGCACCGAAACGTTGCAGTCGCAGCGCAGCGAGCCCTCCTCCATATTGCCGTCGCAGGTGCCGAGATACCTGAGGATGGAGCGCAGCTTGCGCAGATAGATCCCGGCCTCCTCGGCACTGCGCAAATCGGGCTCGGAAACGATCTCCATCAACCCGGTGCCGGCGCGGTTGAGATCGATATAGGTGTCGCGCGGGTGCTGGTCGTGCAGGCTCTTGCCGGCATCCTGCTCGAGATGGAGCCGGGTAATCCCGACCTCTCGGGTCGAGCCGTCGGGCAGGTCGAGCCGCACCTGCCCGCGTCCCACGACCGGCGACTCGTACTGCGAAATCTGATACCCGGCGGGCAAATCGGGATAGAAATAGTTTTTGCGGGCGAAGACGCTGGTCAAATTGATCTCGGCGTCGAGGCCGAGCCCCGTCTTGACGGCCTGCTCGACGCAATGCCGGTTGATTACCGGCAGCATCCCCGGAAATGCCGCATCGACGGTCGAGACCTGGCTGTTCGGCTCGGCGCCGAACGCGGTCGCCGCGCCGGAAAACAGCTTGGCCTCGGCGACGACCTGGGCATGAACCTCCAGCCCGATCACCACCTCCCACTGGCCGGTGCGGCCTTCGATCATCGCCCCGCTCCGAGAAGCAAAGTCATCATGGGTAAAATGGTCGGGCGGCCGCGATAAGTCAGCCCCCGCGCGGGCCGAGCGGCTCTCGTTCCGCCAGCGGTCCCCGCTCCGGAACCAGATGCGGCCAGATCTCGGTATCGCGCCCGTATATGTCGGGGCGAAATTGCAACCGGCCGTCCACATCGGCGAACGCGGTCTCGTAGACCACGAATACCGGCACGGGCTGGGGCAGATTGGTTTGCGCCGTGCCGCCCGCCGCGATCGCATGATCGATGACGTCGACCGGCTGGTGCATCAGCAGAGCGGCCAGCTCGCGCGGCTCCTCCACCCGGATGCAGCCATGACTGATGCGGCGATCCTCGCGGCTGAAGAAGTTTTTCGACGGGGTATCGTGCAGGTAGACGTCGAACCGGTTGCGCATCTCGAACATGAGCTGCCCAAGCGCCGAGTTGGGTCCCGCCAGCTGCTGCAGCCCGCCATTGGGCAGCATGACCATGTGGCGCCGCGCCAGATAGTTCGGGTCCCGACTGGCTTTCGGCAGAATCTCGTCGGCAGCGATGTCCGGCGGGATGTTCCAAGGTGGGTTGAACAGAAGCCCGGTGATCATGGTCTGGAATTCCGGGCTCTGATTGCGCCTTTCATCCTGGCCGACAATGACCTTTGTCGAAAACACCGGCTGGCCGCCGCGGTAGAACACCAGCCGCTCGTCCGCGACGTTGACCCAGACACGGTCCGCCGGCAGCCGCCGCGGCAGCCACCGTTCGCGCTCGAGGTTGACCTCGATCTGACGCAGGCGAATGCCCGGCTGGGCGGTCTGCAACGCCTGGCGCAGCGCCCGGTAGGTCGGCGTCGCGGGCGCCAGCGCTTCCATCGCGGCCGCAGGGTTGGGGCTGGCGATGACCGCGTCGAGCACGGCGGCGACATCGACCGGCTCGGGGGTCAGCGCCTCGTCGTCTCTCCGGCGCTCGACCGGCACGACGCCGCGGGACAGCGCGTCGGCATAGGACAGGAAGGCGTCCGACAGCAGCAAGTCGCGGTCGAGCGGCGGCAATGCCGCTGCCGACCGCAGCAGATTTGCATGGAACAGTTCGGGGGCGAGGCCCTGGTCGCCGGCTCGCATCACGGCGCTCAAGAGCGATGCCGCTTGCGGTTGCCGGGTCGTCCAGACGGCCGCGAAGCCATGGCGCGCGTAAAATCGTCGCAGCAATTCGACGTTCAGCCGTTCCCCGGCGATGACCAGTTGCGGCGCGCCGTTGAGCAGCTGGCCGAGATCGGCGGCGGCATATCGGGGCGCGGGATCCGCCGCACGAACCGTGGGTGCGGAAACCAGGCAGGCCGCGGCGAGGGCAATCGCGACGCCTGCGATCGAGTAGCTGCGTGAAGGGAGCAAGATAGCCTCACCGAAGCGTGATCGCGGCGCGACTTGCGCTGCCGCTGGTGGAAACGCCATGGACGCGTTCGCGGTTCCGAACCATGATGCTAACGTTGGAACCGGAGATCGGCTCCGACGTTAGCACCGTGGGGAATCACTTTTGATTGCCATATTGTACGGTCTCTCAACTGGGGAGGAAACGGATGTTGAAGATGCAGCGTAACGCGGCCTTGCTTGCCGTCCTAGTTCCCTTGGCGATGCTCGCGGCCTGTGCGCCGCAGCCGGCGCCGCCGCCACCTCCGCATCCGATGGCCGCTCCGGCCCCGCCGCCGCCTCCGCCGCCGGCTCCGGCCCCCGTCGTTCGCGGCTAATCGTCGATCCGCTAAGGGCGTCAGGCGAGGATTACCTCCTCGCCTGCGCCCCGGCGGAGATGAAGCCGGGCAGGTGCGAAAACGCCGCTGCCCGCTCTACGACGTCGCCCACCCGCAATACCGTCGCCTCGTCGAAGGCGCGGCCGATCATCTGCATGCCCAGCGGCAGCCCGTCGGCGGAAAGGCCGGCGGGGACCGAGACGGCCGGCAGCCCGGCGAGATCCGCCGGCACCGTGAACACGTCGTTGAGATACATCGCGATCGGATCGTCGGATTTTTCGCCGATCGGAAACGCGGCCGAAGGCGCTGTCGGGGCGAGGATGCAGTCGCAGCGCTCGAACGCCGTGGCGAAGTCGCCGGCGATCAATGCGCGCACCCGCTGCGCCTTAAGGTAATAGGCATCGTAATACCCGGCCGAGAGAACATAGGTGCCAATCAGCACGCGCCGCCGCACCTCGGCCCCGAACCCGGCCGCGCGGGTATTCTCGTAAAGCTCGTCGAGCGTATTGCCCGGGACTCGGAGGCCGAACCGCACCCCGTCATAGCGCGCGAGGTTCGACGAGGCCTCGGCGGGCGCGATGATGTAGTAGGCCGGAAGGGCGTATTTCGTGTGCGGCAGGCTGATGTCGACCGGCTCGGCGCCGGCGTCGCGCAGCCAGGCGATGCCTTGGCTCCATAGCGCCTCGATCTCGCCGGGCATCCCGTCGAGCCGATACTCCTTCGG
This sequence comes from Allostellaceae bacterium, assembly GCA_036273175.1. Classification (GTDB taxonomy): domain Bacteria; phylum Pseudomonadota; class Alphaproteobacteria; order ATCC43930; family CGMCC-115725; genus DATARH01. The sequence continues at coordinate 10,632 of DASUIE010000073.1, read as the reverse complement.
AATGCCGACGCGCAGCCCCTTGATGTCGCCGGTCAGCGCCGCCTCGTAATCCGGCACCGGGACGGGCGAGGAGGTCGAATCCTTCGGGTCGTGCCCGGCCATCGCCCCGAGCATGATCGCCGCGTCGCGCACGGTGCGGGTCATCGGCCCGGGATGGTCGAGCGAGGAGGCGAAGGCGACCACCCCCCAGCGCGAGCAGCGGCCATAGGTCGGCTTCAGCCCGACAATGCCGCAAAAGCTCGCCGGCTGGCGGATCGAGCCGCCGGTATCGGTGCCGGTCGCGCCGAGCGCCGCCCGCGCCGCGACCGCCGCCGCCGACCCGCCGGACGAGCCGCCCGGCACCAGCGGCCGGTTGTCGCCCGCGCGCCGCCACGGGTTTTCGACCGGGCCGTAATAGCTCGTCGTGTTCGAAGACCCCATCGCGAACTCGTCGAGATTGGTCTTGCCGAGCATCACCGCACCCGCGGCCCATAGCTTGGCGGATACCGTCGATTCGTAGGGCGGAACGAAGCCGTCGAGGATGTGCGACCCCGCCGTGGTCAGCACCCCCTTGGTGCAGAACAAATCCTTGACCGCGAGCGGGATGCCGTCGAGCGCCCCCGCCTCGCCCTTCGCGCGGCGCGCGTCGGAGGCGTCGGCCATCGCCAGCGCCCGATCCGGCGTCTCGGTGATATAGGCGTTGAGCGGCCGCGCCGCCTCGACCGCGGCGATATGCGCCTCGGCCAGCTCGCGTGCCGAGAATTCCTTGGCGGCGAGCCCCCGCCGCGCCTTGGTTATCGTCAGCGCGGTCAGGCTCATTCGACCACCTTGGGCACCGCGAAGAACCCCTTCGCCGGCGATGGCGCGTTGGCGAGGATCGCGTCGCGGTCGCCGCCGTCGGTGACGATGTCGTCGCGCATCGGCAGCGCGGTCATGCCGGCGTGGGTCATCGGCGCCACCCCGTCGGTATTCACCTCGTCGAGCTGCTCGACAAAGCCGATGATGCCCGACAGCTCGGCGGCGAGCGGCTCCAGCTCGGCATCGGAAAGGCGGATGCGCGCCAGCGTGGCGATGCGCGCCACGGTGGCCTTGTCTAACGCCATGATTTCGGTGTCTTTCGCGGCAAAAACGTCGAAACCACGCTATCATCGGGCATGATTCTGGGCAACCCCGCGGCATTGCGCGAAGCGGTGCCGGCGGGCGCCCGGCTCATGGGGCTCGACGTCGGCACCAAGACGATCGGCCTCGCGCTGTCCGACACGCGGCTCGTCATCGCCAGCCCGCTCGACACGATCCGCCGCCGCAAATTCCGCGACGACATGGCGGCGCTGTTCGGGCTCTGCGACCGGCACGGGGTCGGCGGCCTCGTCATCGGCCTGCCGCTGTCGCTGTCGGGCGCCGACAGCCCGCGCACCCAATCGACCCGGCAATTCGCCCGCAACGTGCTGGCGCTGCGCGACCTGCCGGTCGCCTTCTGGGACGAGCGCCTGTCGACCGCCGCCGTCACCCGCGAGATGATCGCCCACGACATGACAAGGAAGCGCCGCGCCGAAATCGTCGACAAGGTCGCCGCCGCCTACATCCTCCAGGGGTTTCTCGACGCGATGGGGCGGGGCCCTTAGCGCCTGGCCAGCTCCCGCGAGATCACCAGGCGCTGGATGTCGCTGGTGCCCTCGTAAATCTGGCAGACGCGGACGTCGCGGTAGATGCGCTCGACCGGGAAGTCGGCGAGGTAGCCGTAGCCGCCGTGGATCTGGATCGCGGCGGAGCACACGCGCTCGGCCATTTCCGAGGCGAAAAGCTTGGCCATCGCCGCCTCCTTGAGGCACGGCTCGCCGTCGTCGCGGCGCTGCGCGGCGTCGAGGATCAGCCCCTGCGCCGCGTGGAGCTCGGTCGCCATGTCGGCGAGGCGGAAGGCGACCGCCTGGTGCGCCACCAGCTTTTGCCCGAAGGCCTCGCGCTCCTGCGCGTAGGCGAGCGCGGCCTCGTAGGCGGCCCGCGCCATGCCGAGCGACTGCGCGGCGATCCCGATCCGCCCGCCTTCGAGGTTCGAGAGCGCGATGCGGTAGCCGTCGCCCTCCTGGCCGAGCATAAGATCCGGGGTCAACTCCATGTCCTCGAAAACGAGCTGCGCGGTGTCCGAGGCCCGCTGCCCCAATTTGTGCTCCAGCCGGGCGACGCGATAGCCCGGCGTCGACGTCGGCACTATAAAGGCGCTGATGCCTTTGCGCCCGGCCTTGGGGTCGGTCACGGCGAAGACGATCGCGACCTGCGCGTTCTGGCCCGAGGTGATGAACTGCTTGGTGCCGTTGAGGACCCAGCGGTTGCCGCGCCGCACCGCGCGCGTCTTGATCGCGGCGGCGTCGGAGCCGGCGCCGGGCTCGGTAAGGCAAAAGGCCGCGAGCATGTCGCCCACCGCCATCGGCTTGAGGAACCGGTCCTTCTGCTCCTCCGAGCCGTAACGCAGCACCGGAACGCAGCCGACCGAGTTGTGCACCGACAGGATCGTCGAGACCGACCCGTCTCCCGCCGCGATTTCCGCCAGCGCCAACGCATAGCCGACATGGTCGGCGCCGGCCCCGCCATACTCTTCCGGCACCAGCATGCCCATAAAGCCGAGCTTCGCCAGCGCGGCCAGAGCCTCGGCCGGAAACCGCGCTTCGCGGTCCCAGGCGGCGGCGCTCGGCGCGAGCAGGTCCCGCGCCACGTCGCGGGCCGTGTCGCGCAACAGGCGCTGCTCGTCGGTCAGCCTCATTCGACCACCTCGTCGGCCTGCGCCAGCAGCGACCGCGGTACCGTAACGGCCAGTTCATTGGCGGTCTTCAGATTGACGGTCAGGTAAAAGCGCTCCGGGTTCTCCACCGGGATGTCGGCAGGTTTCGTGCCGCGCAGTATCTCGGCGGCAATGCGAGCCAGCTGGTCGCCGTAGATAGAATTGAGGTTGGGGCCGTATCCGATCAGCCCGCCATCGCCCGTCTCGGCCATGGCTGGCCATTGGTATATGGCGGGTAGCCGGAGGGCGGCGGATTGTTCCAATACGATCCGGCGGCTGAAAAACAGCAGCGCGGAGGCGAGGACGTCGACGCCCGCGGCTCCGGCGGCTTTGATCGCAGCCAGCGCCGGCGCGATCCAACGCGCGCTCGGACGCAACTGCTGCGGGATTTCCAGCCGCTTGCGGTCAAGCTCGGAAGCGAGAATGCCGACCCCGGTCAGGTTGCCTTCGGGGTGAGCAAACGACTTCACCAGCCCGTCGCCTACCATATCGTCGGCACCGCCGATGATTGGGATGGTTCTCGTCGCCTGCTGTGCCGCGTGCAGCGCGCCGGCACCTGTCAAAACGCCGATGCGGTAGAAGCGTCCCGCTTGCTGCGCGCGCGCCGGCCGCGCCAGCGCTGCCGCACCGAGAAAGCCCAGCAGCGCGCGTCGCCTCATTCGACGACCTCGTCGGCCTTGGCCAGCATCACTTGGGGGACCGTGAGGCCGAGCGCCTTGGCGACCTTGAGATTGATCGCGAGATCGAACTTGTCGGGCAGCTCGACCGGCAAATCGGCGGGCTTGGCGCCAAGCAGAATCTTGACGGCGAGCCGCGAGATCTGCGCCCGGTAGATCTCCACGATACTCGGTCCATAGCCGACGAAACCGCCCTCGCGGGCGTTTTCCGGCCATTGGTAGATCGCGGGAAGGCCGAGCGCGGCGGTACGCTCGAAGATGGCCTTGCGATTGCCGAACAGCAGCGCCGATCCCATCACGTTGAGGCCCCGCGCACCCGCGGCCTTCGCCGCCTCGATCGCCGGCGCGATCTCGCCATAGGCGTCGACGGTGCGGATGACGAATTCGACCCCGCGCGCCTTCGCGGCGTCGCGCAGTTCGCCGAAGTGCTGCGGATTGGCGGTATCGCCTCCGGCCAGCCCAGCGATGCGGCGTGCGGCAGGAAGCAGTTCGAGAAGGATTTCCAGGCGCTTTCCGTCGAGGTCCGGGGAGCGGATGCTGATCCCGGTCACATTCGCCTCGGGATGCGCGATTGATTTGACGAGGCCCTCGCCCATCATGTCGTCCGTATTGACAAGGATGGGGATCGTCTTGGTCGCGGCCTGCGCGGCCTTCCCGGGCTCCGGCCCGCCGCACACGATCAGGTCGACCTTGGCCTGTACCAATGCCCTCGCCGTCTCGGCAAATTGTCCGGGGCGCTGCCCGTAACCGCGCTTGTCGGCTTCGAGGTTCTTGCCCTCGACAAAGCCCCGCTTGGCCAGCGCTTCGAAGAATGCGGCCTGGGGCGTGGCGCCAATCGGCGAGGGGCCAAGATACGCCACCCGGTAGACCCGCCCCGGCTCCTGCCCGCGAGCGACGACGGGCCAGGTGGCAAGGCCGGCAAGAGAGGCGATGACCTCGCGCCGCCGCACCTCACGCGCTCTCGTTGAACAGCTCGCGGCCGATCAGCATGCGTCTGATTTCGCTGGTTCCGGCGCCGATTTCGTAGAGCTTGGCGTCGCGCAACAGGCGCCCGGTCGGGTAGTCGTTGATGTAGCCGTTGCCGCCCAATATCTGCACCGCGTCCAGCGCGATCTTGGTCGCGCTCTCGGCGGCGTAGAGGATGGCGCCGGCGGCGTCCTTGCGGGTCGTCTCGCCGCGGTCGCAGGCGCGGGCGACGGCGTAGACATAGGCGCGGCAGGCGCTCGCCGCCGTGTACATGTCGGCGAGCTTGCCCTGGATAAGCTGGAACTCGCCGATCGGCTGCCCGAACTGCTTGCGGTCGTGGATGTACGGCACGACCACGTCGAGCGCCGCCTGCATGATCCCGAGCGGCCCGGCCGCGAGCACCGCGCGCTCGAAATCGAGCCCGCTCATCAGGACGCGCACGCCCTCGTCGACCGTGCCCAGCACGTTCTCCGCCGGCACCTCGCAATCCTCGAACACCAGCTCCGAAGTCGGCGAGCCGCGCATCCCGAGCTTGTCGAGCTTTTGCGCCGGACGGAAACCCTTCATCCCCTTTTCGATCAGGAAGGCGGTGATGCCCCGCGACCCGGCATCCGGTGTGGTCTTGGCATAGACCACCAGCGTGTCGGCGTAATGCCCGTTGGTGATCCACAGCTTCGAACCGTTGAGAATATAGCGGTCGCCCTTTTTGTCGGCGCGCAGCCGCATCGACACGACATCGGAGCCGGCGCCCGGCTCGCTCATCGCCAGGGCGCCGACATGCTTTCCCGAAATGAGGTCGGGCAGGTATTTGCGCTTTTGCGCCTCGCTGCCGTTGCGGCGGATCTGATTGACGCAAAGGTTGGAGTGGGCGCCGTAGCTGAGGCCGACCGACGCCGAGCCGCGGCTTACCTCCTCCATCGCGACGCAATGGGCGAGATAGCCCATCCCGCTGCCGCCGTATTCCTCCTCGACCGTGATGCCATGCAGGCCGAGCGCGCCCATCTCGGGCCACAGCTCGACCGGGAACCGGTCGTCGCGGTCGATCTCGACGGCGATGGGCGCGATCCGATCGTCGGCGAAATCGCGCACCGTGTTGCGCAGCAGGTCGATCTCGGGGCCGAGATCGTGGTCGAGCGTCGAAAATCCGCTATTCCGCATGACTCGGCCCCGTCCGATTATCTCCTACTTCGCCGGAGTCAACGTCTCGGTGCCGGCGCCCTCCTTGTCGGTGATCGTCCAATACCCCTTGAGCACGCCGTCAGGCTGCAGCTCATAGACGACCAGACCGTCGCTCTTGCCCATATGGTAATAGGCGGCGAAGGCCTTGTTGGCGAGCATGCAGATGCCCTTCGAAGTGCCGCCGGTCTGCCAGGTGATGTGGCAGGTCGAGCCGCTCGGGGTGATTTCGGCGGTGCCCGAATATTTCGAGCCGTCGAGATTGGTGCCGGTCACGTTGTACGAGCCGCCGACCTTTTGGGCTAAGGCCGGGGCCGCCACGCAGCCCGCCACCAAAAGGCCGAGAATCAACTTTCGCATAGCAATGTCCCCCCGTTTTCAGAACCGCCAGTGTAGGGCGATCGGAGGACGAAAAACAGGCTTGGTGCGGTCGAGAAGACTCGAACTTCCACGAGGTTTCCCCCACAGCGACCTCAACGCTGCGCGTCTACCAATTCCGCCACGACCGCACGCCGGGGAAGGCAGCGTAGCTATCAAATACGCGGTATCATGGCAAGATGAACGAGTGGCGCCGCAGCACCGCGCCGGTGCCTTACGAGGAGGCGGTCGCCGAGATGGAGCGGCGGGCCGCGGCGATCCGCGACGCCGCCGCGCCGGAGCTGGTGTGGCTGCTCGAGCATCCGCCGCTCTATACCGCCGGGACCAGCGCGGACGCGGCCGACCTGCTCGATCCGCACGGGCTGCCGGTGTTCAAGACCGGCCGCGGCGGGCAATACACCTATCACGGGCCGGGCCAGCGGATCGCCTATGTGCTGCTCGACCTCGACCGCCGTGGCCGGGACGTGCGCGGCCACGTCTGGCGGCTCGAGGAGTGGATGATCCGCACGCTGGCGCGTTTCGGTGTGATGGGCGAGCGCCGGGAGAGCCGTATCGGCGTGTGGGTCGCCGCGCCGGCGGGCGAGGCGAAGATCGCGGCGATCGGCGTCAGGGTGCGGCGCTGGGTGAGCTATCACGGCGTGGCGCTCAACATCGCGCCCGACCTCGGCGCCTATGCCGGGATCGTGCCCTGTGGCATCCGCGACTACGGCGTGACGTCGATGGCCGCGCTCGGGGTCGAGGCGACGATGGCGGATGTCGACGCGGTGCTGCGCGAGACGTTCGATGGGGTGTTCGGTCTTGAACGTCGGGCACAAATGGCCGAGTTATAGCGGATGAAGCCGCCCGAGTTGTTGCGGGGTCTGCGGCGGGTCGCAGCGAGCCACGGGCTTGCGTTTCGCGTGTCGGAGGGCAAGAACCATACGAAGTGCCGATGAAAAGACGGTGCGCCGCTTACGCGACCCATTGCATCAGAGCAGGATTGCCCAGATCGACGCAGCTCTTCGGGTGCTCGGACGGCGGATCGGCATCGTGGTGGAACCGGCGTAAGCCGGCGGCCCGACTGAATAGGTGATGAGCACCCTGTTCGAAAGCCAGGCGCCGCGGCCGCTCGCGGACCGGCTGCGGCCGGCGCGGCTCGGCGACATCGTCGGGCAGGATCATCTGATCGGGCCGGAGGGGCCGATCGGCCGGATGGTCGCCAACCGGCGCCTGGCGTCGATGATCCTGTGGGGGCCGCCGGGCTGCGGCAAAACGACGATCGCGCGGCTGCTCGCGCAGGGCACCGACCTCGCCTTCGAGCCCCTCTCGGCAGTGTTTTCCGGGGTCGCCGATCTGCGGAAAATCTTCGAGGCGGCCAAGAAGCGCCGCGAGATGGGTCAGGGCACGCTGCTCTTCGTCGACGAAATCCACCGCTTCAACCGCGCCCAGCAGGACGCTTTTCTGCCCTATGTCGAGGACGGCACGGTCATCCTCGTCGGCGCGACGACCGAGAACCCGTCCTTCGAGCTCAACGGCGCCCTTTTGTCCCGCGCGCAGGTCTTCGTGCTGCGCCGGCTCGACGACGGCGACCTCGAAACCCTGCTCGACCGCGCCGAGAAGACGATCGGGCATAAGCTGCCGCTGTCGGAAGACGGGCGCGCCGCCCTGCGCGCGATGGCCGATGGCGACGGCCGCTTTCTGCTGAACCTGGTCGAGGAGATCGACCGGCTGCCGAACTCGCCGCCGCTCGGCCCCCAGGAACTTGCCGCGCTCGTCCAGAAGCGCGCGCCGCTCTACGACAAGGCGCAGGAGGGCCACTACAATCTGATCAGCGCGCTGCACAAATCGGTGCGCGGCTCGGATACCGACGCGGCGCTCTATTGGCTGGCGCGCATGCTCGCCGGCGGCGAGGACCCGATCTATGTCCTGCGCCGGCTGACCCGCGCGGCGGTCGAGGATGTCGGCCTCGCGGAGCCGCAAGCCATCGTCCAGGCGCTCGCCGCCTGGGATGCCTACGACCGGCTCGGCTCCCCCGAGGGCGAGCTGGCGATCGCCCAGCTGGTGATCTTTCTGGCGACCGCGCCCAAATCCAACGCCGCCTACACCGCCTTCGGCGCAGCGATGGGGATGGCGCGAAGCACCGGTTCGCTGATGCCGCCCAAGCACATCCTCAACGCCCCGACCCGGCTGATGCGCGACCTCGGCTACGGCAAGGGCTATGTCTACGACCACGCGACCGAGGAGGGTTTCTCGGGCCAGAACTATTTTCCGGAGAGCGTCGCGCGCGGCGAGTTCTACCGGCCGGGCGAGCGCGGCTTCGAGCGCGAGATCAAGAAGCGCCTCGACTATTGGAGCAAATTGCGCGAGCGCGCCCAGGCGGACGAGGAATGACCGATACGATCACCGTTGCCGCCGCGGACGGCACGCTGCGGCTCGACCGCTGGTTCCGCCGGCATTATCCCCAGCTCGCGCATGGCCGGCTCGAAAAACTGCTGCGCACCGGGCAGGTGCGGGTCGACGGGAAAAAGGCCAAGGCGGGCGACCGCGTCGAGCCCGGCCAGGCGATCCGCGTTCCGCCGCTCGGCGAGGCGCCGGCACCCGCCACCCCGCGCCAGCCGCGCCCGCGCGACGAGGCGGTCCTGCGCGACGCGGTGATCTATCGCGACGACTGGGCCATCGTCATCGACAAGCCGCCCGGCCTCGCCGTGCAAGGCGGCACCAACACCGCACGCCACGTCGACCAGCTGCTCGACGGTTTGCGCTTCGACCGTGACGAGCGGCCGCGTCTCGTCCACCGCCTCGACAAGGACACCAGCGGGGTGCTGCTGATCGCCCGCACGCCGGCGGCGGCGGCGCATTTCACCCGCGCGTTTCGCGACAAGACCACGCGCAAAATCTATTGGGCCGCGGTCGTCGGCCGCCCCGAGACCGAGCAGGGCCGCATCGAGCTGGCCTTGGCGAAGACGCCCGGCCGCGGCGGCGAGCGGGTGCGGCCCGACGAAGCCGGCAAGAATGCCGTTACCTATTACCGCACGATCGACCATGCCGGCACGCGGGCGAGCTGGCTGGCGCTGCTGCCGCTTACCGGGCGCACGCATCAGCTCCGCGCCCATTGCGCGGCGATCGGAACGCCGATCCTTGGCGACGGCAAGTACGGCGGCGCGGGCGCGCATCTGGGCGGCGGGGTCGCCGCGCATATGCTGCATCTCCACGCCCGCTCGCTGGCGATCCCGCACCCGGCGGGCGGGACCTTGCGGGTCGCCGCGAAACTGCCGGCGCATATGCGCAGGCTCTGGGATTTCCTCGGCTTCGCGGCGGATGCCGAAGACCCGTTCGCCGAGCTGGAAGACCTCGCATGAAGCGTGTCTACCGCACCGTCGCGACCGAGCCTGCCGGCCCGGGCCACGCGGTCACGCTCGACGGCAAGCGCATGCGCACGCCGGGCCGCCGCGAGCTGCTGGTGCCGACGGCCGCGCTGGCCGCCGCGATCGCCGCGGAGTGGGACGCCCAGCATGACGAAATCCGCCCGGCGGCGATGCCGCTGACCCGCCTCGCGGCAACCGCGATCGACCGCACCGCCGACCGGCGCGACGAAACGATCGCCGAGACCGCCAACTACGCCGGTACCGATCTCGTCTGCTATCGCGCCGATCACCCGCCTTCGCTCGCCGAGCGCCAGCACACGGCGTGGCAGCCGCTCATCGATTGGGCCGCCGAACGCTATGCCTCGCGCCTCGCGGTGACGACCGGGATCGTTCCCAAGCCGCAGGACCCCGCCGCCCTCGCCGGCTTTGCCGAAACGATCGCCGCGTTCGACGATTTTCGCCTGACCGGCCTCCACACCGCGACCGCCGCCTGCGGCTCGCTGGTGATCGCGCTCGCCCTTTCCGCGGGCCGCGTCGACGCGGCGGAAGCCTTTGCCCTGTCGCAACTCGACGAAACCTTCCAGATCGAAGCCTGGGGCGAGGACGCCGAAGCCAAGCAGCGCCGCGACGCCCTCGCCGCCGACATCGCGGCGACGGCGCGGTTTCTTGAACTGCTCGCGGGATAAACTAGATTGAGTGGACTAACTTGGAGACCGCCGTGCGCACCGTGAACATCCACGAGGCCAAAACGCATCTGTCCCGCCTCGTCGCGCGCGCCGCCGAGGGCGAGCCGTTCATCATCGCCAAATCGGGGAAACCGTTGGTCAAGGTCGTGCCGCTCGACGCGCCGGAGAAGAGCGATACGAGCCGGTTCGATTTCCTCGCGGGCAAGATTTCCATCCCCGACGACTTCGACACGATGTGTGCCGAGGAGATCGAGGAGATGTTTTACGGCAAGCCGTGAGGCTTTTGCTCGATACCCATGTGCTGGTGTGGATGATTTCGGAGTCGATGCGCCTCTCCGCCGCCGCGAGAAATCTGCTCGGCGACCCTGACAACGGACTTGTCGTCGCGCGTTATCCGGCCCCGGTGCGGCGGGTGTAGCGGCCCTTACCCGCCTTTCTTCGCCTCCTCGCGGTATTCCTTGAACACGCGGCTGGCGACTTGGAGCGATTCGCGAATGATCGGGACGCCGATGTAGCCGCTGAGATGGAGGAGGGTCTCGGTCAGCTCCTCCTCGGTCCAGCCCTGGCGCAGCGCGAAGCGGAGGTGGAGGGCGAGCTCGGGCTCGCGGCCGGTGCACGTGTCGGAGATCACGCAGATAAGGGCGCGCGTCTTG
>DASUIE010000072.1:0-3994 GCA_036273175.1 Allostellaceae bacterium | reverse complement strand
CGCGCCCGCCAGCGCGCCGTCGAGATTCGTCGTGAACGACAGCCGCCCGGCCGCCGCGTTGGTCGCCACCAGATGGTCGAGACCCGGCTCGTAGATCGGAATCTCGCCGCCCACCAGCCGCGCAATCTTCCCAGCGTCGGTGTCGACGCAGGTCACCTCCGCGCCAAACTCCGAAAAACACGCGCCCGATACCAGACCGACGTAACCCGTCCCGATCATCGCGATCCGCATGGACCTCGATCCTTTTGCAACGGCCAACGCAGCCAAAAACGCGCCATGCGCCGCCTTATTCCGCGACGTGTCCTTGCGACGTGCTGACGCACCCTCCCGTGGCGGCGGCGGCCAGGGAAGAGAATGTGCCCGTGCCCCGTTGTGCTCGCGGCCTGCACTGTGGAATAGCGATGCCTCAATCCATCCTCGTCACCGGCGGAGCCGGCTATGTCGGCAGCCACGCATGCAAGGCGCTGGCCAAGGCCGGGTACGTGCCCGTGGTCTTCGACAATCTGTCGCGCGGCCATCGCGAGGCGGTGCGTTGGGGACCGCTGGTCGAGGGCGACCTTTCCGACCGCGCCGCGCTTCTCGCCGCGATCGAGCAATACTCGGTGGCCGCCGTAATGCATTTCGCCGCGTTCGCCTATGTAGGGGAATCGGTCGCTGACCCAGAACTGTACTATCGTAATAATGTCGGCGGTACTCTTATATTGCTGGGGGCAATGCGCGAGGCCGGGATTGGCTCTATAGTCTTTTCCTCAACCTGCGCGGTCTATGGCAATCCCGAGAAAATCCCGATGCGCGAGGATACGCCCCTGGGTCCGGTCAATCCGTACGGCGAGACCAAGCTGGCGATCGAGCGGGCCCTCCGCTGGTACGGTCCCGCTTATGGTATCCGCTTCGCCGCATTGCGTTATTTCAACGCGGCCGGCGCCGATCCGGAGGGCGAGCTGGGGGAAAGGCACGATCCGGAGACGCATGTGATCCCGCTGGCGATCCGCGCCGGGTTGGGGCAGGCCGGGCCGATCAGTATTTTCGGGACCGACTATCCGACAAAAGACGGCACCGCGATCCGCGACTATATTCATGTCGCCGATCTCGCCGACGCCCATGTTCGCGCGCTGGGTTATCTCGACAAGGGCGGGGACAGCGCCGCGATCAATCTCGGCACCGGCAGCGGGACTTCGGTCCTGGAATTGCTTGCCTCGGTCGAGCGCGTCGGCGGCCGCGAGGTGCCGCGGCGGCTCGCGCCGCGCCGCGAAGGCGACCCGCCGGCGCTGGTCGCCGATCCCGGCCGGGCCGCTGAGCTGCTCGGCTGGCGAGCGGCGCAATCGGATATCGACACGATCGTGCGTACCGCCATGGCCTGGCACGGGCAGCACCCATGAGCGGCCGGCCGATCGACACCCAGGCGGGCGCCGGCTTCCGCGTCGACGGGCGCTTTTTCCGCGCGCCCGGCGGCGACAAGCATTTCGTCAAGGGCGTGACCTACGGGCCATTCACCGTCGGCAGCCACGGCGCGCCGTTTCCCGAGGCGGCGATGGTGGCGCGGGACTTCGCGCTGATGAAGACGGCGGGAATCAACACCGTGCGGGTCTTCACGGTGCCGCCGGTTTGGCTTCTCGATGCCGCCGAGGAGGCGGGGCTCAAGGTGCTCGCGGGATTGCCCTGGTCGCAGCACACCGCGTTTCTCGCCACGCCGGCGTCGCGGCAGAAGGTGCGCGACACGGTGGTCGAGGGGGTGCGCGCCTGCAAGCGGCACCCGGCCATCTTCGCCTACTTGATCGGCAACGAAATCCCGCCCGACATGGTGCGCTGGCATGGCGCGCCGGCGGTGCGGCGCCTGCTGAAGGAACTCCATGCGCTGGTGAAGGCCGAGCATCCCGGCGCGCTCGTCAGCTACGCCAATTTCCCGTCGACCGAATACCTGGTCGTCGATTTCACCGACTTTCTGTGCTTCAACGTCTATCTGCACGACGAGCACGCGTTCCGCCGCTATGTCTCGCGGCTTCACAACATCGCCTTCGACAAGCCGCTGGTGCTGACCGAGTTCGGCGGCGATTCGATGCATGCCGGCGAGGCGCACCAGGCGGGCTTGCTGTCGTGGCAGGTCGAGGCGGCGTTCTCGACCGGGGTCGCCGGCACCTTCATCTTCGCGTGGACCGACGAGTGGTTCACCGGCGGCCACCCGATCGAGGACTGGGCCTTCGGCCTCGTCGACAAAGACCGCGAGCCGAAACCTGCCTTTCACGAGGTGGCCCGCGCTTACACGGGGCATATCCCGCCGCCTGCGCCGCGCATGCCGCGGGTGTCGGTCGTCGTCTGCGCCTACAACGCCGAGTCGACGATCGACCAGTGCCTCGCCTCGCTCGAGCACCTGAACTACCCCGATTACGAGGTCATCGTCGTCAATGACGGGTCCGAGGACGGGACCGAGGCGATCGCCGAGCGCTATCCCTATTGCCGCATCATCAGCCAGGAGAACAAAGGCCTGTCGGTCGCGCGCAATGTCGGCGCCGAGGCGGCGACCGGCGAGATCGTCGCCTATACCGATAGCGACTGCGTCGCCGACCCCGACTGGCTCGATTTCCTGGTCGGCACGATGGAGCGCGGCGGGCTGGTCGCGTGCGGCGGCCCGAATTTCCCGCCGCCGGAGAACAGCCTGGTCCCGGCCGCGGTCGCGGTCTCGCCGGGCGGGCCGTGCCATGTCCTCCTCGACGACCAGATCGCCGAGCACATCGCCGGGTGCAACATGGCGTTCCGCCGCGACGTGCTGCTTGGATTGGGAGGGTTCGACCCGACCTTCCGCGCCGCCGGCGACGATGTCGACATCTGCTGGCGGCTGCAGGATGCCGGCTACGCGATCGGCTTCAGCGCGGCGGCGATGGTCTGGCATTTCCGCCGCAACACGGTCGGCGCCTATATCGGCCAGCAGCGCGGCTACGGAAAGGCCGAGGCGCTGGTCTATGCCAGGCACCCCGCGCGCTTCAACGCCTTCGGCCAGGCCATGTGGAGCGGCCGCATCTACGGCGATCTGTCGAGCGCGCTGCTGCTGGGAAGCAAGTCGCGGGTGTATTCGGGCGTCTTCGGGCGCGGCCTGTTCCAGAGCCTGTACGAAAAGCCCGGCTCCCTCGCGCAATACCTGCCGATGACCTTCGAGTGGGGCATCGTTGCCCTGGCGCTGGCGCTGGTTGGGCTCGTTAACGGCGGAGGGTGGCTGCTGCTGACGCTGCCGCTGCTGCTGACCTGGGCGATCTGCATCGTTGGCGCCGCGCGGGCCAAGATCGATCCGCGCTTCAGCGGGGTGAAGGCGCGCGCGCTCGTCGCCATGCTGATCTATCTCGGACCGCTGCTGCGCGGGTATGAGCGGCTCAAATGGCGGATCAGGTTGTTGCGCGCGGCGCCGGCGGTGCCCGATGCCGGGCCGCGCCCGCCGCTGTCGTGGACCGAGCGCGGCTTTGTCCTCTCCTACTGGAGCGAGCAGGGCGACGAGAAGGAGACGCTGCTCGGCGGGGTCATGGCGGTGGGCCAGGCGCACGGCTATGCGGCGGCGATGGATAGCGGCTGGGGCGGCTGGGATGTGACCCTGTCGCGCGGACTGTTCGACCGTGCGCGGATCCTCGTCGCCGCTGAGAATCACGGCGGGGTCAAGCGGCTCTACCGGCTGCGCTGCATGCCGGTGCCGTCAGGGCTGGCGCGAGCCGGGCTTGCGCTGCTGGCCATCGCGGCGCTGCTGCTGGCGACCGGAAACATGCTGGCGGGCGCCGCCTTCGCGATTTCCGGCGCCGCCGCGGCGGTGGGCATCGGCTGGCAGATGCACGAGTTTTCGCTGCGGATGCGGCGGCTGATCGACCGGGCCGCGGGCGAGGCCAATCTGACGCCGCTCGACGTGCCTGGACGCCCGCCGATGGCGACCGGCGCGCCGCGCACGGCCTGAGCCGATGCTGCGCAAGCTGCTGCCGTATCTGTCGGCTTATCGCTGGCGGGTGGCCTGGGCGCTGAT
>DASUIE010000071.1:0-28882 GCA_036273175.1 Allostellaceae bacterium | reverse complement strand
CAGCGTGCGCCGCAGATCGGCTTCGTCGACGCCGAACCGCGCCGCCAGACCCGGCAAATGCCACACCGGATCGATCGCGGCCTTGGTCACGCTGATCTCGCCGGTCGCCGACATGATGGCGCCATCCGGCACGATGCCGCTCAGCGGCAGCCGCGCCATGATCTCGGGCAGGTTGATCCGCGCACGGGTGACCGCGATCGTCGGCCGTGCGTCGATCCCGGCGGCGATCTGCTCGGCGAAGACCTCGCCGACCAAATGGCCGTACGGGTCGAGTGAGACGATCTTGTGCGGATCGGCCCATTGCGGCTGCGGCGCGAGGATCGCGGCGGGAGCGGTATCGGTCAGGTCGGGGCGGTGGTCGTGGGCCAGCGCGCGGGTCGCGACCGCCAGCGCGCGATACACCGCATAGGCGCCGGAATAAGAGCCGATCGCGTTGCGGTGCCGCGGAGCGGCGGGGCTGGCGACGACGGGTCCGCGCGACGCCGCGTCGGCGGCGCCCCAGTGGAGCGGTATCTTGGCTTGCCCAGCATTCCCCGGGTGGGAGGTCAACCGAATGTGACGGGGAACAGAAGGTTCCATGTGACGTGCGGCCCCGGCAAAACGCTAATATAGGCAGATCGCTCGTTTCGTCCAGGTTTTCACAATCAGAGGCGGTACATGGTCACCTCGCTCGCCGAAGCCGTGCCGGGTTTGAACCCGGCCAAGTTTCGCGACCCCGCCGTGACCGCGGCCGGGGACCGGCGCGCGGCGGTCGCGCTCAAATCGCTCGACACGCTGTGGTTCAACACCGGCACGCTGTGCAATCTGACCTGCGCCAATTGCTATATCGAATCGTCGCCGAAGAACGACCGCCTGGCCTATCTGACCGTGGCCGAGGTCGCCGAATATCTCGACGAGATCGTCGCGGACGGGCTCGGCACCCGGCTCATCGGCTTCACCGGCGGCGAGCCGTTTATGAACCCGGACCTGCCGGCGATGCTCGACCTGGTGCTGTCCCGCGGGCTGCGCGCAATCGTTCTGACCAACGCGATGCGGCCGATGGCGAAATGCAAGCCGGCGCTGCTAAGGCTCAACGCGGACTACCGCGACCGGCTGACCATCCGCGTCTCGCTCGACCATTACGCTCCCGCCGTGCACGAAGCCGAGCGCGGCCGGCGCAGCTGGCAGCCGACCATCGACGGCCTCAAATGGCTCGCCGATAACGGATTCTCGATCAACGTCGCGAGCCGCTACCTCTCGGGCGAGCCCGAGGCGGCGATCCGCCACGGCTTCGCGCGGTTCTTCGCCGAGCACGGCATCGCCCTCGACGCGGACGACCCGGTCGCGCTGATGATCTTCCCGGAGATGAACGCGACCGTCGATGTGCCGGAGATCACCACCGCGTGCTGGGGGAT
This sequence comes from Allostellaceae bacterium, assembly GCA_036273175.1. GTDB lineage: Bacteria > Pseudomonadota > Alphaproteobacteria > ATCC43930 > CGMCC-115725 > DATARH01. The sequence continues at coordinate 27,488 of DASUIE010000071.1, read as the reverse complement.
CCTCCACAAATCGCCGGACAGCGTGATGTGCGCCAGCGCCCGCATGGTCGTCAAGCGCAAGGGCGCCCCCCGGCCGGCGGTCGTCGCCTGCACCCTTCTCCCCGACGATCCGCAATTCGAGCTCGGCCCGACACTGCGCGCGGCGAGCGGCGCGGTTGCGCTCAATCACCCGCATTGCGCCAAGTTCTGTGTCCTTGGCGGCGCCGCCTGCAGTCGGGACTAGGAAATTAGTCCATACGTCGAAGCAGCGGGAGAACGAGAAGAAGCGCCACGAATTGGGCGAGGATAAAGCCCGGCGCGTCCACCGGCCGAATTCCGGCGAAGGTATCGGTTAGCGCCCGCGCCACCGTCACCGCCGGGTTGGCGAACGAGGTCGACGCGGTGAACCAGTAGGCGCCGGTGATATAGGCCGCGACCGCGAACGCGGTCACCGGCTCGCGATGCGCCCGGCAGCCCCAAATCACGGCGAGCAGCCCGAAGGTCGCGATGATCTCGGCCACCCATTGCGGCGGCCCGGCCCGCACATGCGTCGACAGCTGGAGGATCGGCAGGTCGAACATGACATGCGCGAGCCACACCCCGAGGACGGCGCCCGCGAATTGCGCCGCCAGATAGGGCGGCACCGCGTTCCAGCGCATCCCGCCGGTCGCCGCCGCGGCGAGGGTCACGACCGGGTTCATATGCGCGCCCGAGCTCGGCCCGAATGCGAGGATCAGCGCCACCAGCGCCCCGCCGGTCGCCAGCGCGTTGGCGAGCAGCGCCAGCGCGGCATTCCCGCCCGACAGCCGCTCGGCCATGATCCCCGAGCCGACGACGGCGATCAGCAGAAACGCGGTCGCGACCAGCTCGATCGCGGCGGCGAACGCAACCGGTCTCGCCACCGCGGCCGGCTTTTCGGCCGCGGCGAGCGTGCTCATCCTAGGAGGCGCAGCACGACGGCGCGCAGCAGCTCGCGGCCTCGCCGTCGCGCGGCTTGCGGGCTTCGATGATCGCCGAGGCGATATGGTTCTCGATCCCCCGGCCCGGCGCCCAGCCGGCGACAACATCGCGGCTCTCGGGCTTGGCGACGATCCGCAGATCGACAAATCCGGCGGCGGCGAGCCACGCTTCGATTTCGGTCTGGGGCGCTGCGCCGGCGACGCAGCCGCACAGCAGCGCCGGGTCGGCGCGCAGTTCCGCCGAAAGCGGCACGATATTGACGACGTCCGATACCGCGAGCCGGCCGCCCGGTTTCAGCACGCGAAACGCCTCGCGGAAGACCTGGGCCTTGTCAGGCACCAGGTTGATCACGCAATTCGAGATCACGACATCGGCCGCACCGTCGGCGATCGGCAGGTGCTCGAGCTCGCCGAGGCGGAACTCGACATTCGCCGCGCCGATCGCGGCGGCATTGGTCCGTGCCTTAGCCAGCATCTCGTGAGTCATGTCGACACCGATGACGCGCCCCGCCTCGCCTACCTGGCGCGCGGCCAGAAAGCAGTCGAACCCGGCGCCGCTGCCGAGATCGACCACGGTCTCGCCGGGCTGCATCGCCGCGATCGCCTGCGGGTTGCCGCAGCCGAGGCCGAGATTGGCCCCGTCCGGCGCCGCCGCCAGGTCGGCCTCGGAATAGCCAATCTGCCGCGCCTTGACGGCAAGCTGGCCGCTCGCCGCGGGGCCGCAGCACGATTCTACGCCTCCCGCCGCGGCGATGCCGCCATACCGGGCGCGAACCATCTCCTTGATTTGTCCATCGTCCATCGGGGTTCTCCTCAGGCAGCGGCGGAGGGATCGCAACACGTCGCAGACGCCTCGTCCCCTCCGCAGCAATTCTCGGTCAGGTAGGCGATGAGCGCGTTCATCGCGCCGTATTCGGCGGCATAGATCAGCTGGCGGCCGAGCCGGCGCTGCGTGATCAGCCCGGCATGAGCGAGCTGCTGCAGATGAAACGACAGCGACGACGGCGCGACCGCGAGCCGTTCCCCGATCGTCCCGGCCGGCAGCCCTTTGGGGCCGCAGGTCACCAGCAGCCGGAACAGGTCGAGCCGCGTTCCCTGGGCGAGAGCGCCGAGCGCCGCGATCGCGTTGGACTGTTGCATGGTCATTTCGATAGTTCGAAAACTATCGAAATATAGCGAGGTCCCAAGCGCGATGCAAGCGCTATGGAGTTTCCCCGGTATCCGCGGTCAGCCCGGCTGCCGCGATCCCCGCGACGCAGCACATCTCGTCCTTGTCGGAGGTGTCGCCGCTGATCCCGACCGCGCCGACGATGGCTCCGGCCGCGTCGCGGATCAGCACACCGCCCGGCGCCGGCACGATCCGCCCGCCCGAGGCCGCCATCAGCGCCTGCAGGAACACCGCGCCGCCGCCGGCCGCGCGCCGCGCGAACTCGCGGCCGCCAAACCCCATGCCGAGCGTGCCCCAGGCCTTGCCGGTGGCGATCTCGGTGCGGAGGATGCCGCTCTCGTCCTCGCGCTTCATCGCCACCATGTGGCCGCCGGCATCGAGCACGACGACGGTCAGCGGGTGCAGCTTGAGTTCGCGCCCCTTGGCGAGCGCGGTGTCGACGATGGTCGAGGCCTGGGTCAGGGTGAGGCTCATTTGCGCACCGCCAGCGGGATGTTGAGGAGCCGCGCGGCATTGCCGCCGAGGATCGCCTTGCGGTCGCCGTCGCTGAGCTTTTGCGCGCCCTCGATAAAGCCGATCGGGTCGACCTCGCCCATGTCGAACGGATAGTCGGTGCCCATCAGGATGTGGTCGGCGCCCCACACCTCGACGAGGTATTCGAGCTGGTGGTGGGTGAACACCATCGTGTCGAAATACAGCCGCTTCAGGTAATGAGTCGGGTCGTGGTGGATGTGCTCGCAGGTATCGGGGCGGGCGGCGGCGCCGTGGTCGATGCGCCCCGAATAGGCCGGCAGAAACCCGCCGCCATGCGCGATCACCAGCTTCAACCCCGGATAGGCGTCGAGCACCCCGCCAAAGATCAGGTGATGCACGGCCACGGTCGATTCGAGCGGGTTGCCGATCAGATTGCCGAGATGCCATGGCCCCATCCGGCTCGTCTCGGTGAACCCGGTCGGGTGCATGAAGAGCACCAGCCCCAGCTCCTCGCATTTCTGGAAGATCGGCCGGTATTTCTCGGCCGACAAATCCTCGCCCGCGACCGAGCCAGCGATCTCGATTCCGCGCAGGCCCAGCGACTTGTTGAGCCGCTCCAGTTCGGCGACCGCCAGCTCCGGCGCCTGGAACGGCACCGTGCCGAGCCCGGCGAAGCGGTCGGGATGCTTGCCGCAGAGCGAGGCGATGTTGTCGTTGACCAGCCGCGTCGCCTCTATCGCCAGGTCGGCCGGCGCGCCCCAATAGGTCTGGTCGGGCGACGGCGAGATCGCCTGCACGTCGATCCCCATCTGGTCCATGTCGGCGAGCCGCGTCTCCAGCGAGATGAGCTGCGGCAGCACGCGCGACTGGTGCTCCGCGGTGGCCGCCGCGGTCTCGGGGCTGTCGTGGCGGTGGCGCGTATTCGGCAGCTTCGCCGCCTGGACCAGGTCGCGGGCCGCTTGGCACAGCGTGTGGCAGTGGATATCGACCGAGAACCACTTGCCGCGGGCATGCGCGGGGCCGGGAAAGCGGCCGGGGATCGGCGCGCCCTGAGGGCGGCAGGTAAACAGCATCGCTAGGCTCCTCGCGGGTAGGGTTGGTCGAGCGCCCGCCACACCGCCTCGGGCGTCGCAGGCATATCGATCTTGGCGCCGGGCGGCAAGGCGTCGGAGATCGCGTTCATCACCGCGGCGAGCGCGGCCGTCGTGCCGGCCTCGCCGACGCCCTTGACGCCAAGCGGGTTGCGCTGGCTCGGCACCGGGTGGAACCCGCTGGCGATCGGCGGCAGATCGTCGGCGCGCGGCATCGCGTAATCCATGAACGAGCCGGCGATAAGCTGCCCGCTCCCCGGATCGTACACCCCGTGCTCCATCAGCGCCTGGCCGACGCCCTGCGCGACGCCGCCGTGGACCTGTCCCTCGACCAGCACCGGCTGCAGCACCCGCCCGCAATCGTCGACCGCGGTATAGGCGGCGAGCTCGACATGCCCGGTCTCGGGATCGATCTCGACCTCGGCGATGTGGCAGCCATTGGGGAAGGAGGGCAGCGCGTCGGCGGTGCTCTGCGTTTCGAGCTCGGCCGTGGCGGCGACCTCGAACAGCGACACGCGCCGGTCGGTGCCGACGATCTCGAAAACCCCGTCGCGATAGCCGATATCGGCCTCCGCCGCTTCGAGGATGTTCGCGGCGGCGCGCTTTCCCTTCTCGATCACCGCGTCGACCGCCGCATACACCGCGCTGCCGACCGACATCGTCGAGCGCGAGGCGACCGCGCCGGCGCTCGGCACGTTGCTGTCGCTGTCGCCATGGGTCAGCTCGACCTGTTCGACCGGGATGCCGAGCCGCTCCGCCGCCATCCGGCGATAGAGCGTCGCATGCCCCTGCCCGCTCGGCCCGATGCCGATCGCCAGCATCAGCCGGCTCTCGCCCGGAAAGGCGATCCGCGCCCCTTCGCCCGGCTGCCCGCCGGCGATTTCGAGAAAGCACCCGATGCCGAGGCCGCGCCGCTTCCCCGCCGCCGCCGAGATTTCCCGGCGGGCCGGATACCCGGCAAGGTCGGCGCGGGTCAGCGCGTCGCCGATCAGCGGCGCGAAATCGCCGCTGTCGAACACGGTGCCGAGCGCGCCGGTATAGGGCATCCGCGCCGCCGGGATCAGGTTGCGGCGGCGCAGCTCCAGCGGATCGATCCCGGTCTGCCGCGCGGCCGCGTCGACCAGCCGTTCGAGGCAATAATTCGCCTCCGGCCGTCCGGCGCCGCGATAGGGCCCGGTCGGCACCGTATTGGTGAAGACGCAGCGGATGCGAAGGCCGATCCGCGGGATGTCGTACATCCCGGGCAGGCAGCGCGCGAAATTCGCGGTCGCGATAAACGGCCCGTGCGAGGTCAGGTACGCGCCCATCGCCGCCAGCTCGTCGATGTCGATCGCGAGAAACTTGCCGTCCGCGTCGAGCGCGAGCCGTGCCTCGATAATCGTGTCGCGCGCCTGATTGTCGGTCAGGAATCCCTCGGAGCGCGTCGACAGCCAATGGACGCGCCGCCCGGTCAGCCTCGCCGCGATCAGCAGCGCGGCATATTCGGGATAGGACGTGGTGCGCATGCCGAAGGCGCCGCCGACATCGCCGGTCAGGACACGCACGCGGTCGGCCGCGACACCGAGGCTCGCCGCCAGATGATGGCGCAGCACGATCGCGCTCTGCGAGGCGCAATGCAGCGTGTAGCGCCCGTCATATTCGGCAAGCGCGCCGCGCGGCTCCATCGGCGCCATGACGATGCGCTGGTTGACGAGCCGCACCCTCACGACATGCGCCGCGCCGGCGAACGCCGCGTCGAGCGCCGACCGCGCCGCCGGGTCGGGCGCGAAACCATGCCAGTCGAGCGCGATGTTGCCGGCCGCCTCGGGCCAGATGAGGGGCGCGCCGGGAGCGACCGCGCGGTCGAGCTCTGCGGCCGGCTCGCGCGGGACGTAGTCGATCGCGACATGCTCGGCCCCGTCGCGCGCCGCCGCCTCGGTCTCGGCGACGACCAGCGCGACCGGGTCGCCGACATGCCGCACGACCTTGCCGGCGAGCGCCGGATGCGGCACGACGACCATCTCCGCCCCGCCGGGCACCGGCGTGATCGCGTTGATGTCGCCGGCTCCTTCCCGCGCAAGGTCGGCGGCGGTCAGCACCGCGACGACCCCCGGAACCGCCAGCGCCGGCGCCGCGTCGATGCGGCGGATATCGGCGAAGGCGTGCGGCGAACGCACAAAGACGGCATGCGCCGCCCCGGCAAGCCGCCCGTCGTCGAGAAACCGGCCCGTCCCGGTCAGCAGCCGATAATCCTCGAAGCGAGGTTCGAAGCCGTCATTCATGCGAAACGCATCCGTCGTGGCCAAGCGCTGGTACCGAGTTTACACGGATCGCGCCGGCCGCACCTCCACTTGCGCGCCATCGCAAAGTCGGGATTTTATCAAAGATTTTAACGCCTTATTATACTAGTAGATAAAGTAATACAATATTAACGATAGCAAAACATACTGAAATTGACCTCCCGCGTTTTACAACGGGCGGCAAGAATATTTCGGGTCTGGCAAACGATTTTACTATCGGATCAACACCCGATGGATGCGTCATGCTGAAATGCTTGTCGTACGCGGTCTCGCGACCCCTGCGCAGATCGAAGTGGCTCTGGAGTTCCAGCGGACGCAGGGCGGCTCGGTGGGAGGAGGAGCTCGGCGCGGCGCATCCGAGCACGGCGCGCGTGCGCTACAACCTTGCCCCGGTGCTGCTCGCAAATGGCCGGCCGCGGGAGGCCCTCGCCTTAAGCGAAGGGGCGCATGAGATGAGCAAGCTGCGTCGCGGTCGATGAGGCAGACAAGTAACCGCTACCGCTCCCACGGCACGTTCTCGGGAGTCTCCGAATGGACGCTTCCTTTATCACCTGGTCAATCGCAGATCTGTGGGACTGGCTGGCCCATATCCCCGCGCTCGGCTTTCTTCTGACGTTTATCGCCATCCTCGTCACGCTGATCCGCATGATCGGCATGATAAAATAAGCCGTCGGTCCCGGCTCTCTATCGCTGGGGAGCCGCCGGCATCATCCTCGATTGGCCATAGTCGGGCACCGGCAAGACCGCTACGTCGTCGGTCCGCTGTTCCGCGATCGGGCGCTTGTGCGCGCTATGGCGGTTCGGTTGCACCAGAACGATAGGAGGGGCGGCGCTGGCCCCAACCGGGACTTGCGGGCGCGGCCGTTCCTGACCCTTCAGATTTTGCTGGGCCCAGAGCGCGGCCTGCGTGCGGTTGATGAAGCGGAGCTTTTGAAACAGGTGCTTCAGGTGAACCTTGACCGTCGCCTCGGAGATGCCGAGCTCACGCGCAATCAACTTGTTGCTCAGTCCCTCGGCGAGGAGACACAGCATCTCTGCTTCGCGGCGAGACGGCGCCGCGCTCCTGTCCACGGTCTCGGCGGGAGCCGGCGCATCCGCCATCATGACCGACTGCATCAGCCAGCCGGGCGTGACCCGCTCGCCTGCTTCAACGACCACGAGCGATTGGCGCAGCGCCTCGCAGCTCATGTCGAGCGACAGGACACCGTCTGCGGCCATGATCAGACCCGGAGGGAGGGAACGGAGCTGATTGCTGTTGCCCAAGACAATGATCCTGTCGCCCGTACTCTGTCGAAGTAATGCCAAGACGTCGATGTCTCCGGTGCAGAGGGCCGCGTCGACGATGACCAAATCGGCCCGTTTTGGGCCAGAGGCGATCGCGCCCGCAATTTGGGATGCCTCGCCGACTACTGTGTATCCGGCTTTGCCCAGAAACTGCCGCAAGCCGTTGCTGACGAGCGGAGCGGTGGTGATGACGAATATCCTTTTCATGCCGACGAGGTTGGCGGCAATTCCGATAAAATGCACTTAAAAAGATGATTAATTGAACATTCATTATACAAACGCAATTGACAAGAATTGTCTTCAATCATCGAACTTATACCTTTGCGCGTATTTCTAGGATCTCTGCTCACCCAAACCCTGAATTCACAATTCGGTGAAGGCTTGGCGCCTTTGGTGGGACATCTTTGAATCGGCTAAAAGAATTTCGGATTGCCAATACCATGTTATCGGGAGTCCAAAATCTGAAAGCACCAAAAGATTGCGGGAACAGATCACTGCGAATCGGTCGTCGGCGGGGATAAGTCAGGAGAAAATTAACTTTTGTTAAGCATAAAGCATCTCTCGATGGCACCGAGCCGAGGCCCCCATGACTCCTCTCGCGCCCGACAAATCCGTAATCTCGCCTCATAACCCGACGCCCTACGATTCTCGATCCCCCAAAAGAATCAGGCGACATCGCTGGCTATTTACGGCGCTCATTGCCCCGTTCGTCGATCGCGATCCCCGCAGCCGCACCGATAAGGAGCGCGAGACCGGGATCAGCGAGAGCCGGTTTTGACGGACGGCCGCGTTCCTAGGCGGACGCTTGTCCTACGGGGCGTATTGACCTCGACCCTGCCGCGCCATCCCGCTTAACAGACGCGCCGGTTGCTGTTCTAATGGGATGCGGTGCTCGATGTGCAGCGCCGAACGAGCACCGAGGGGGGAGTCGTATGTTGGGTGTCGAAGCGCGCCGCCGAGTTCGGCCGCGCTAGCAGCGCCTCGCGCATGTTCGTCTCCTTCGACCTGCTGATCAACGCGATCGTCGCCGGCATCCTGCTCGGCGGGTTCTACGCGGCGGTGAGCGTCGGCATCACGATCTCGTTCGGGATGCTCGACATCGCCAACATCGCGCAGCCGGCCTTCATCCTCCTCGGCTCCTACGCGGCCTATGTGTTCAACCAGAGCTATGGCGTCGACCCGATCGTGATCGGGATCCTGATGATGCCGCCGTTCTACCTGTTGGGGATGGCGGTCTACGAGCTCTACTACCACGCCTTCGAGCGGCGCGGAGACCAGGCGATCCAGGGCCTCGCGTTCTTCTTCGGCCTCCTGTTCGTCGGCGAGGTATCGCTGGTGCTCGTCTTCGGCGTCGATTACCGCTTTGTCGAAGCCGGCTATATCGGCCCCAGCCTCAAATTCTGGATCCTCGACCTGCCGCTGCGGATGCTGATCCCGTGCGTCGTCTCGCTCTTGATGATCGGTGCGCTGCAGATGTTCCTGTCGCGCAGCTTTCTCGGCCGCGCGATCCTTGCCGTGTCGCAGGACGGGCAGGCGCTGCAGCTGATGGCGGCGAGCCCGCGGCGGATCAAGCGCGCCGCGGTCGGCATCTCGATCGCGACCTGCTCGCTCGCCGGTGCGTTCCTGATCATCATCCAGCCGGTCGAGCCGTCGATCGGGCGCGACTATATCGGGCGCATCTTCGCGATCTGCGTGCTCGGCGGGATGACGAGTTTTCCGGGCATGCTCGCGGCCGCGATGCTGCTCGGCGTCGTCGAGAGCATCACCGCGACCTTTTACGGCCCGTCCTGGGCGCCGGCCGTGGCCTTCGGCCTTCTGCTGGTGACGCTGGCGGTGCGGCCGGCCGGACTGGCGGGGCGCTAGCGGTGAGCCGCTCGGTCTGGTGGCTGACAGCCACGCTGTGCACCGCTGCTTTCCTGGTCGTAACCAGGCTCTGGATCCAGAACGAGTACTATTACTTCGCCGCCTATGTCGTGCTGCAGTACATCGTGCTGTCGACGGCATGGAACATTCTCGGCGGCTATACCGGCTACACCAATTTTGGCACCGGCGCCTTTTTCGCGCTCGGCGCCTACAGCTCGGTCGTGCTGCACAAGATGGGGGCCGTGCCGCTCCCGGTGATGATCCTGGTCGGCGGGGTCATCTCCGGGATCATCGGTCTCGGTACGGGGTATCTGACGCTGCGGCTGCGCGGTGTGTTTTTCGCGATCGCGACCTTGGCGATCACGATCGTCGTGCAGACCTTTATCGTGAACTGGGACTATGTCGGCGGGTCGCGCGGCGTCTATATCATTCGCCCGGCCGAGGCGCCGCTGATCGGCACCTACATCCAGTACCTCTATACGCTGATGATAATCCTGTCGCTGATCTCGGTCGGGATCGCGCGCTCGATCGAGGGGTCGCGGCTCGGGCTCGGCTTCGCCGCGATCCGCGACGACGAGCTGGCGGCCGAGGCGGGCGGCGTGCCGACGCTGCGTCTCAAGCTGATCGCGACGACGCTGTCGGGCGGGCTGATGGGCATGGCCGGGGCGCCGCTCCCCTATTACGTCACCTATCTCGACCCGACCTCCAGCTTCAGCCTCGCCTACGCGGTCAACAGCGTCGCGATGCCGGTGATCGGCGGGATGACGAGCTGGATCGGCCCGGTGATCGGCTCGATCCTCCTCGGCACGATCCAGCAGCTTGCGACGGTGACGATCTCGTCGGCGCTCAACCTCCTGATCGTCGGCCTCCTCCTGATCGCCTTCGTGATCATCGCGCCCAACGGGATCGTCGGGCTGGTCCGTTCCTGGCGGGGCAAGGATCGGCGATGAGCGAGGGACCGCTGCTCGCCGTCAACGGGCTCGGCAAGCGCTTCGGCGGCTTTGTCGCGCTCGAAAACATCGACCTGGCGATCAATCCGGGCGATCGGCTCGGCCTGATCGGGCCGAACGGCTCGGGCAAGTCGACCTTGGTCAACTGCCTGTGCGGCACGCTGCGCAACGAGACCGGCACGGTGCTGTTCGACGGGCGCAAGATGGAAGGGATGATCGCGCATCAGCGCACGCGGCTTGGCCTCGCCCGCAGCTTCCAGCTCCCCAAGCCGTTTCACACCCTCTCGCTCAACGACAATATCCGCGTGCCGCTGCTCTACACGGTCAACGCGCGGCACGGCCAGCCGCATATGACCGACGCGCAGATCGCCGAGCGCTGCTCGGAGCTGTTGACCGATGTCGGCCTCGCCGACAAGGCGACGCGGCTGCCGCGCGACCTGACCCAGGTCGAGATGCGCAAGCTGGAGCTGGCCCGCGCCGTCGCGACGCAGCCGCGTTTGCTCTTCGCCGACGAGACGATGGCGGGGCTGTCGCCGTCCGAGGTCGAGGAGATCCTCGCCGTGCTGTTCCGGCTCAACCAGCAGGGCATCACGATCGTGCTGATCGAGCACATTATGAGCGCGGTGATGAAGTTCTCGACCCGGCTCGTGGTGCTGGTCGCCGGACACAAGATTGCCGACGGCGATCCGCAGGAGGCGATGCGAAACCCCGAGGTCGAGAGGGCGTATCTTGGCGAATAGCCTCACCCTCAGCGGCGTCAATGCCGGGTATGGCTCGGTCCGGGTGCTCGAGGACGTCTCGGTGTCCGTCTCGCACGCCGAGACCGTCGCGCTCCTGGGCACCAACGGCAACGGCAAGAGCACCCTGATGAAATGCATCATGGGCATGCTCCGGCCGCACAGCGGTACGATCGTCGCCGAGATCGACGGCGCGACGCACGACCTGGTCGGCCGCGGCACCGAGGAGATCGTCGACCTCGGCATCGCGCTGGTGCCCGAGGGCCGCCGCCTCTTCCCCAAGCTGACCGTCGAGGAAAACCTGCTGCTCGGCGCCTTTCGCAAGAAGGCGCGCGGCGGAATCTCCCGCAACCTCGATTCCGCCTACCAGACCTTTCCGGTACTGCAGGAACGGCGGCGCCAGCTCGCCGGCAGCATGTCGGGCGGCGAGCAGCAGATGCTCGCCCTCGGCCGGGCGCTGATGTCGGAGCCGCGCATCCTGCTGATCGACGAACCGTCGGTCGGCCTCGCGCCGATCCTCGTCTCGCGCACGATCGACAAGATCAAGGAGCTGAAGGAGCGGTTCGAGCTCACCGTGCTGATGGCCGAGCAGAATTTCAACCAGGCGGTCCGCATCGCCGACCGCGGCTACGTCATCGTCCACGGCCACATCGCCTTTGAGGGCCGCAACACCGACGAGCTCCACAACAACGAGCTGATCCGGAAGTTCTATCTGGGCCTGTAAGCGTCGCAAATGTCCTTGCAAATTGCAGGACAGCAACGGGCGATAGAATTTCGTTAACTATACTTTGCCGGACAAATCATCGCTTTGTCTTCTTTGGCCCGATTGGCACGTCGCTTGAGACAGGGCGGGTGCCGGCGCGTTGCCGGCAGTCGATGTCTGGAGGCGACGATGAGACTCGCGCAGAAACTCGTACTCGGTGCCGCCGCGGCGCTGCTCGCCAGCGCGGCGAGCTTCCCGCACGAGATCGCCGCGATCTACAAGCACAGCTACCCGACCGACGCGCGCAAGCGCGACGCGCTGCAGCTTTGTCAGCAGCAGAGCGGCGCCTTCATCCGCTATCTCGCCAGCGAGCGCGAGGATTGCTATGCGCGGATGCGCATCGCGGTCGGCGACAATACCGGCGTGTGGAGCAAGCACGACCGCAGCACGATGCACCTCGCCCAACTCGGGCGGTAGTCCCGCCATCAAAATTCCGAGGCGTAACCCCCATCGACCGGGATCGCGGCGCCGGTCACGAAGTCGGAGGCCGGGGCGGCGAGGAACACGGCGATCCCGGACAGGTCGTTCGGCACCCCCCAGCGTCCGGCCGGGGTGCGCGCCAAGACCCGCTCGTTCAGCCCCTTGACCTGGTCGCGCGCGTTCCGGGTCAGCTCGGTGTCGATCCAGCCGGGCAGCACCGCGTTGACTTGCACATTGTCCTTGGCCCACGCGGTCGCCAGCGACTTGGTCATCTGCACCATCCCGCCCTTGCTCGATGAATACGGCGCCGCATAGGCCCCGCCGAAAATCGACATCATCGAGCCGATATTGATGATCTTGCCGCCGCCGCGCGGTTTCATCTGCTCGTAGGCCGCCTGGCACAGCACAAAGGCCCCGGTCAGGTTGACGTTGAGCACCTGCCGCCACTCCTCGACCGTGTAGGTCTCGGGCGGCTTCCTGATCGACATGCCCGCATTGTTGACGAGAATGTCGAGCCGGCCCCAGCGCGACACGGTCTCGCCGACCATCGCGCGGCACGATGCGGGATCGGCGACGTCGAGCGCGACGAAACCGGCCTTGCCGCCGAGCTCGGCGACCGCCGCCTCCGATTTCGTCCGGTTGCGCGCGGCGACGACGACGGTCGCGCCGGCCCCGGCGAGTCCCCGCGCCATGCCGAGCCCGATCCCGCCATTGCCGCCGGTGACGACCGCGACCCGCCCGCTTAGGTTGAAAAGCTGCATTCCCCTGCTCCCTGGTTTCCCGGCCACGATAAAGGCTGCGGCGCGCCGGCACTAGGCAGCGCGCGGCAATCGATGTATCTAGTCAGATATAACGAAAGAGAGAGCCATGCGCCGCCTTGTCATCGCACTCTTGCTGGCCTTGACCGCCGCTCCTGCGTTCGCGGCGCCGGGGGATGTCGTGGTCTTCGCCGCGGCGAGCCTCAAGGAGGCGCTCGACGCGGCCGCCGCCGGGAGCGGCAAGCACCCTGTGATCTCCTACGCGGCCAGCTCGACATTGGCGAAGCAGATCGAGAACGGCGCCCCCGCCGACCTCTACATCTCCGCCGATATCAAATGGATGGACTACCTCGACGGCAAAAAGCTGATCGACCACGCCAGCCGCGTGAACCTGCTCGGCAACGTCCTGGTCCTGATCGCGCCGAAGGACAGCACCGTCAAGACGACGATCGCGCCCAATTTCCCGCTCGCCCAGCTTGTCGGCAACGGCAAGCTGGCGATGGCCGACCCGGCCGCGGTCCCGGCCGGCATCTACGGCAAGAACGCGCTCGAAAAGCTCGGCGTCTGGCAAAGCGTCTCCAGCCACGTCGCGGCCGCCGAGAATGTCCGCGCGGCGCTGCTCCTCGTCTCGCGCGGCGAGGCGCCGCTCGGTATCGTCTACAAGACCGACGCGGCGGTCGACCCCGGCGTCAGGATCGTCGCCGCCTTCCCGGCCGAGGCGGTCGAGCCGATCGTCTATCCGATGGCGCTGACCGCCGCCTCTAAAAACCCCGACGCCAAGCCCCTCGCCGCCTATCTGCAAGGCCCGGAGGCCCGCAAGGCATTCGAGTCGCATGGCTTTACCGTGCTAGACAAGAAGCCGTGAATTGGCTGACCGATCTTTCGCCCGATGAGTTGACCGCGATCCGCCTGTCGCTATGGGTCGCGATGTGGGCGATGGCGGTCAGCCTCCCCCTCGGCGTCGCCACGGCGATGCTGCTGGCGCGCGGCAAATTCTGGGGCAAGTCGGTGTTGAACGTGCTGGTGCATCTGCCGCTGGTGCTGCCGCCCGTCGTCACCGGTTATGTGCTGCTGCTGCTGTTCGGGCGGAAGGGGCCGCTCGGCCGCTTTTTCGCCGACACGATCGGGCTCGTCTTCGCCTTCCGCTGGACCGGCGCCGCGCTCGCCAGCGCGGTGATGGGATTCCCGCTGATGGTGCGGGCGATCCGCCTGTCGCTCGACGCGGTCGACCGCCGCCTCGAGGAAGCCGCCGCGACGCTCGGCGCCAGCGCAGTCTGGGTCTTCGTCACCGTGACGCTGCCGCTGATCCTGCCCGGGATCGTCGCCGGGATGATCCTCAGCTTCGCCCGCTCGCTCGGCGAGTTCGGCGCGACCATCACCTTCGTCTCGAACATCCCGGGCGAGACCCAGACCGTGCCGACCGCGATCTACATGGCGACCCAGGTGCCCGGCGGCGACGCGGCCGCGCTGCGGCTGACGGTCATCGCCGTCGTCATCTCGGCGGTGGCGCTCTTTGCCTCGGAGGCGGTCGCCCGCCGGGCCGCGCGCGGGGCCGCCACATGACCCTGGAGGTATCGGTCGAGCACCGGCTCGGCGCCTTTACCCTCGACGCCGAATTCGCGGTCGAAGGCGGGCTCACCGCGCTGTTCGGCCGCTCGGGAGCCGGCAAGACCTCGGTCATCAACGTGATCGCCGGGCTGATCCGCCCCGACCGCGGCCGCGTCATGCTCGACGGCGAGGCGCTGACCGACACCGCGACCGGCCGCTTTGTCCCGGCCCATCGCCGCCGCATCGGCTATGTCTTCCAGGAAGGCCGCCTGTTCCCGCATCTGACCGTGCGGCAAAACCTGCTCTACGGCCGCCGCTTCGCCCGCCTGCCGCGACGCGCCGCGGATATCGACCAGGTGGTCGGGCTGCTCGGCATCGGCGATCTTCTCGCGCGGCGGCCGGCGACCCTCTCCGGCGGAGAAAAGCAGCGCGTCGCGATCGGCCGCGCCCTGCTCGCGCGCCCGCGCCTTCTCGTGATGGACGAGCCGCTGGCCTCGCTCGACGAAGGGCGCAAGGCCGAAATCCTTCCCTATATCGAGCGGCTGCGCGACGAGACCCGCATCCCGATCGTTTATGTCAGCCACTCGATCCCCGAGGTCGCCCGGCTCGCGACCAACCTCGTCGTGCTGTCGTCGGGTCGCGTCGCCGCGACCGGGACGCCGGCCGAGATCATGGGGCGGCTCGATCTCTTCCCGCTGACCGGGCGCGTCGAGGCCGGCGCGATCCTCAACACGCGGGTGACCGGCGTCGACGCGCGGTTCGGCCTCAGCCTCTTGCGCGCAGCGGCCGGCGAGCTGCGGGTGCCGCGGCTCGACCTGCCGCTCGGCACCGCGCTCCGGGTGCGCATCCGCGCCCGCGACGTGATGATCGGCCTCCACCCGCCCGAGGGGCTCAGCGCGCTCAACGTGCTCCCCGGCACGGTCGCCGAGATCGGCCAGGCCGAAGGGCCGATCGTCGAAATTCGCCTCGATTGCGCCGGCGAGGCGCTGGTCGCGCGGCTGACCCGGCGCTCGGTCGAGGCGCTCGGCCTGGAGCCGGGCCGCCAGGTCTATGCCGTCATCAAAAGCATCGCCTTCGACCATCACGCCTTCGCCGGCACGACCCCGGCCGCCGGCGCCGATGCCGATGCGGTGGCCGGCTAAAGCGCGCCGGCTATAGCGCGACCACGCTCGCCCAGCAGACGATCGCGCTGCAGACCGAGCTCCAGCGCCCGAAGCCCTTGTAGATATGGGCCGCCATCTCCGCCTGCTGCTTCAGCGTGAGGCCATCGGCCGCGATCTGGGGGTCCGAGACGTTGCGGATGGCGAGCCAGGCCGGCGCCCCCGCCCCGAGCTCATGCGCCACGAAGCCCAATACCGCGTCGCCCATCTCGGACACCGCACCGAGGCCCTGGAGCTTGTAGTGGTTGTTCGAGGTGTCGAAGCCGAAGAAATCGGTCGTCACGACGCAGGAGGTCAGGCTCTGGGACGCGTCGACCGTGACGATCGGCGCCCGCGTGTTGTCGCGTGGAAGCTGGCCCGCGTTGGTCGCGAACAGTTCTTTCGCCGTCGCGAACAGCGAGGTGTCGGCGACGCGGTTCGCGTAATGGGCCTGGGCAAACGGCTCGGCCTTGAATTTCGCGGTGCAGTCGAAGCGCACGACCGGGCTCACGACGACATCGCCGACCTCCGTATCGGCCCCGATGCCGCCGGCGGTGCCGGTGGTGATCACGAGCTTGGGCCGAACCTCCGAGATGATCTGCCGCCACACCTTGATGTTCGGCAGCTTGGGGCCGTCTTGCGACATGTGGGATTCGGATTTGAAGATCACGACCGACTTGCCCGCGATGCTGGTGCGCCAGTAGGCGCCGAGCCGCTGCGCGATCCGGGCCGGGCAACCGGGCCGCATGTCCTGCGATATTTCCGGATAATTGTGGGTGTAGTGGAAGTAGTCGTTCCGCGAGTCCTTGCCGGGCGTCAGGACTCGGCTCAGGGCATGCCCCTCGTCGACGGTCCAGGTGACGATCAGGACGTCAGCCCGCGGCAGCTTCCCGCCGGCAACGCCGCCGGGATCGGCCGCCGTGACGGGGGCCTGGCCGGCGGGCCAGGGAATGTCCTTGAAGCGGGACAGCCCCGTGGCTGTCGAAAAGGCGAGAAACTGCAGGCCCGAAGGCGCCTCGGAATCGAAATCGATGATTTCGCGTTGTAGATCTTGAAGGTCGGCCGACGTGGCCGCGGCCGGAAACGCAAATGCCTTAGCCGGCGGCGGCTCCGTGAGCGGGTCGAACCCAAGGTTGCGGGTGAACCAGGCGCGATCTGCGATCATCGGTCCCTCTCCCCTGATTGATGCGGGCGAATCTCGCTTGCTAATCCCCCAGCGGCGGCTCCCGCGCTTCCGGCGGCTCGGCCATGTCGGCGAGCGCCGCGGCGAGGGCGCCGACATGGTCCGACCCCGCGGCCGCCGCGCTTTTCTCGATCGCGCGGTAGTGCTTGACGACCTCATGCCCGAGCGCGGTCAGCGCCGCGCCGCCGCCTCGCGCCCCGCCGGTCTGCGCGGCGACGACCGGTTCGCGGAAGCAGCGGTTGAGATTGTCGACGAGCAGCCAGGCGCGGCGATACGACATCGCCATCTCGCGCCCGGCGGCGGAGATCGAGCCCTTGGCGTCGATCAGTTCGAGAAGCCGAATCTTGCCGGGGCCGATCGCGCGATCGCCGTCGAAATCGATGCGCAGGGTCAGCCGCGTCATCGCGTTCGGCCCCGGCCCAGCTCCCGTTCGGCCCCGTTCTAGTTTTCGACCTTCAGCAGCTCGACATCGAAGGTCAGCGTCGCGAAGGGCGGAATCACGCCGCCCGCGCCGCGCGAGCCGTAGCCGAGCGCAGGCGGGATGATCAGCGTGCGCTTGCCGCCGATTTTCATCCCGGCGACCCCCTCGTCCCAGCCCTTGATGACCTGGCCGGCGCCGAGCTTGAACGAAAACGGCTGGCCGCGATCGAGCGAGCTGTCGAATTTCTTGCCCTTGGCCCCGTTCTCGTAGAGCCAGCCCGTGTAATGCACGGAGACCGTCTTGCCGGAGGTGGCGATGGCGCCCGTTCCGACCTGGGTATCGGTGTATTTCAGCCCGTCCGGCATCTCGGTCATGGTTCCTGTGGCTCCTTGCGCCCGCGCGGCGGGCACGAACTGGGTTAACAGCAGTAACGCCGAGGCGGCGCCGGCAATGCGGATTGCTTTCATCGTTCCCCGATTATGATAAACCCCCTGCAAACGGCACAAAGGACACGGCGCGTGGCGACCACCATCCTGGAAGAGACGATCGCGGCCATCGGCGACATCCTGGGCGCCGAGCTCGACCATATCACGATCGAGCGCGCGGTCATCGGCCTGTTCTTTACCGGGGTCAAGCTCAGCACCGGTCATGCGGGGGCCTGCGCCACGCCGATCAAGACCATTCCCGAGGCGGTATGCTGCCCCTCCTCGGCGATGGCGATGCCGTTCCCCGGCAAGATGGCCGGCAAGCCGGCGCGCGACGGGATGAAGGAGGCTTTTTCCGACCACGGCATCCGCCGCGCCGTCGGGATCGCCACGGTCAACGCCCTCGCCGAGCTCGCCGCGAGCCGCCGCCCGCACCCGTTCGCCGAGCTGCGCCGCGGCGTCGATGCGTTCGAGGCCAATACTTTTGCGCCGAAGGACCTCACCGTCGTCGTCGGCGCCTTCGTGCCGTTCCTCAAGGCGCTCAAGCGGCGCAACCTCGCGTATCTCGTCCTCGAAAAGGACCCGGCGACGCTGAAGGCCGACGAGATGCCGTTCTACCGCCCGGCCGAGATGGCGTCCGAAATCGTGCCGCGGGCCGATGTGCTGCTGATTACCGGCACGACGCTGCTCAACGACTCGATGGAAGACCTCTTGGCGATGGCCCGGCCCGACGCGCGCGTGACCCTGGTCGGCCCGACCGTAGGCCTGCTGCCCGATGCGTTCTTCGCCCGCGGCGCCGACATTCTCGGCGGCGTGCAGATCGGCCAGCCCGACGAGTTCCTCGACCTCCTCGCCGAAGGCGGCTCCGGCTATCACTTCTTCGGCCGCGTCTGCGAGAAGGTGGTCCTGCAACGCCGCCACGCGGCAGCCCAGGCCGCCTGACCGGCATGAGCAAGCACGCGGCCTTCGCCGGCCGCCTGGTGATCGTCGGGTTCGGGAGCATCGGCCAGGGGGTCATGCCGCTGCTGTTGCGCCACCTCGACATCCGCCCTGACCAGATCGCCATCGTCACCGCCGAGCCGCGCGGCCGCGAAATCGCCGCCGAATACGGCATCGAATTCATCGAGCACGCGCTCACCCGCGAGAACTACCGCGAGGTGCTGACGCCCCGGCTCGGCCAGGGCGACTTCCTGCTCAACGTCTCGGTCGACGTGTCGAGCCTCGCCCTCATCGAGTTCTGCCAGGAGCGCGACGCCCTCTACCTCGACACCTGCATCGAGCCGTGGCCGGGAGGCTATACCGACCCGAACCTGCCGCCCTCGGCGCGCTCCAACTACGCGCTGCGCGAGAGCGCCCTCGCCCTGCGCCGCAAAAACCCGTCCGGTCCGACCGCCGTCATCACCCACGGCGCCAATCCCGGCCTCGTCTCGCATTTCGTCAAGCAGGCGCTGGTCGATCTGGCGAAGTCCCCGCCCCCGACCGACCGCGAGGGCTGGGCCCGCCTTTCCGAGCGGCTGGGGGTCAAGGCCATCCACATCGCCGAGCGCGACACCCAGGTCGCCGCGACCCCGAAGGAGCCCGGCGAATTCGTCAATACCTGGTCCATCGACGGTTTCTTCAGCGAAGGCTCCCAGCCGGCGGAATTGGGCTGGGGCACGCATGAGCGGCATTTCCCCCAGGACGGCCACCGCCACGACGCCGGCGGCCAGGCGGCGATCTACCTGATGCGCCCGGGCGCCGGGACCCGAGTCAGAAGCTGGACCCCGCTCGAAGGACCCTATCTCGGCTATCTGATCACCCATGGCGAGTCGATCTCGATCGCCGACTACCTCACGGTCGGTGACGGCGCCGAGGCGCGCTACCGTCCGACCTGCCACTACGCCTACCACCCCTGCGACGACGCCATCTTGAGCCTGCACGAGCTCGCCGGCAAAAACTGGCAGCTCCAGAGCCGCAAGCGCCTGATCGTCGAGGAGATCGCCGCGGGCATCGACGAACTCGGCGTGCTGCTGATGGGCCAGGCGGGCGGCGTCTACTGGTATGGCTCGCGGCTGTCGATCGAGGAGGCGCGGCGGGTCGCGCCGCACAACAACGCGACCTCGCTGCAGGTGACGGCGGCCGTCCTGGCCGGAATCATCTGGGCCATCGAAAACCCGCGCCGCGGCATCGTCGAGCCCGACGAGATGGATTTCGCCCGCGTGCTCGAAATCGCCGGCCCGTATCTCGGCGAGATGGTCGGGGTGTGGGGCGACTGGACCCCGCTCCAGGACCGCGAGATTCTTTTCCCCGAAGACCTCGACCGCGACGATCCGTGGCAGTTCAAGAATATCAGGGTGGTGTGAGATGACCGGGCGCCTGTCCTTGCTCCCGTTGCTGGCGTATTTCGCGGTAGCCTTCGGCGACGCGGGCTACCACCTCAGCAAGCCGCCCATCTTTGGCGGCCCGCTCCTGTCGCCGGAACGCGTGATCGTGGCGATGGATGCCGGGCTGTTCTGGCCGGTCGATCTCGTCGCCGCCCGTCTGTCGCGCTAGGCCCGCTGTCCCGCCTTTAAAACAGCCCGATCATCGTCCCGACGACCCAGAACAACGCCAGCGACGCGGCGGCGAGGACGATCACCATCAGCACCCGCAGCACGCGGATGATCCGGGTCGCGATCGGCGTCGACGGGCGCTGGTCCTCGCGCTCGATGATATAGTCGTCGGCTACCGGCTCGAGGTCCGGCGGCAGCGTCGTGCGCGCCATTGTGGTCTCCCGTTGCGGAGCGGAGCCTAAGCCGGTCCGGTTAACGATAGATACGCTGTCGCCGTCATTTCGGCTTGGCGGCGGGTTTTGGGTCGGCGGTATCGGGGTCGAGCCCGGATTTGAGAGCCGCCGGCTCGGCGGCCGCTGCGTCGCTCGGCGCCGCCGCCGGGAGCTCCGACAAGACCGTCGCCGTGCGCGCCTCGGCCCGCGCCCGATCGGCGGCCGACAGCACGTCGAACAGCTCCGCCGCGCGCTTGGCCGAGGGCTGGTTGCCATGCGAGGCGGCGGCGCGATACCAGGAATAGGCGTCGATCGCCGAGGCGGCGACCCCCTCGCCGCGCTCGTAGAGGATCGCCAGGTTGACCATCGCCGGCGTCACGCCCTGGATCGCGGCGCGGCGGTACCAGCCGGCGGCGGCGACGAAGTCCTGCCGCGTCCCCTGGCCCCGCGTGTAGGCGACCGCGAGGTTGTACTGCGCGAGCGCGAAATTCCCCTCGGCGGCGCGGCTGTACCAGGTGAAGGCCTCGTTGTAGTTGACCGGCAGCCCGCGCCCCCGCTCGTACAGCACGCCGAGATCGTATTGCGCCCGGGCCACGCCTTTTTCGGCGGCGGCGCGGAACCAGGTCGCGGCCTGCTGGTAGTCCTGGGTCACCCCCTCGCCCTTGGCGTAAAGGATCGCCAGCTCGAGGGCGGAATCGGCGTCTCCGGCTTTGGCGCGGTCGAGATAAAACGGCACCCGCGCGGTGGGATCGTCCGGCGGCGCCGGCGCTTTCGCCTGGGGCGGCGGGGCCGGGGTCGAGGCCGGCGCGGCGGCGGGCACCAGCGTCGGCGGCGGCGCCTTGCGGTGCCCGATCCGCTCCAACGGCCCGATGCCGATAACGCCGGCCGCGAGCACCACGACGCCGACCACGCAAGCCGCGACGATGATCGGCCGCTTCTGCTGCGGCCACCAGGCGCGCGCGGCATGCAGCGCCGCGCCGAGCCGATCGACGGTCGTCACCGCCTCGCCGGTCGCGGGCGGCGGCTCGAACGCGGCGTCCTGGTGTTCGGGCGGCGGCTCCCGCCACCATGGAACGGTCTCGTCGGCGGTCGATGCCGGCACGTCCGGCGGCTCCGGTTCGGCTTCCAAGGGTGGCGGCGCGGGCGGCAGTTCGCGCCGGGGAAATGGCGGTGCGGTCGGGGCGAGGAAGGCTCGGCGGGCCGGGCGTCCGGGCGGCGCCGCCGGGGGCTCAAGCGGCGGCGCGAGCTCTGGCGCCGGCGGCGGCTCGGGTTCCGGCGCGGCCTCGATCGGCGGCTCGTCGTCGAGGAACCCCTCGATGATCGGCGGGGGATCGTCGATCGGCTGGCCCCACAGCAGATCGTCGTCGAGCGTCGGCGTCAGCACGACGCCGCGATGCTCCGACCCGGCCCGCGGGGCAAAGCCGCGATGCGTCGGCTTGATCCGGGAAATCGGCGTGGGGGCGCGCAATTCCGACATCGCGTACCGATTCCAGGGAAGCGCGCGGATTACAAGCGGCTTGCCGATTCCCGCCCTCCGCGCGCCCCTGGGGAACGACACTCACAGGATTGCGTTCTGGAAGATTGTCAACCGAACGCCGCTCAGGAAGGGACAGCCGATGACCAGGACACTGATCGCGCCAGCCGCGTTTCTGATGCTGCTGGGGCTTGCCGGGTGCAACAATCCTTACGATCCGGGCCAGCGGGCCGTTGGCGGCGCCTTGATCGGCGGCGCGAGCGGCGCCGCGATCGGCGCGGCGGCCGGCGGCGGAACCGGTGCCGCGATCGGCGCCGGCGTCGGCGCGGCCACGGGTGCGGTCGTCGGCGCGGCGACCACTCCCGAGGAGCCGCCGCCCCCGGGCTACTATTACCGCTGACCGTTAGGGCGCGAACAGGCAGGCCGCGGATCGCTTCCGCGGCCTGCTTGCTGTTGCGCTCGCGCCGGATCGCGATTATTGCCGCTCGTGGCAGATGTCACGGGAGCCTGCGATGCGGTCGAATGGGAAGAACGCCGGAACGCCGCTCGATCGCGCCAAGGCGCTGGGACCGCTGATCGACGAGGCGGCCGACGAGATCGAGGCGCGGCGCGAGCTGCCGCCGCACCTCGTCGCCGCTCTGATCGAGAGCGGCATGTACGCCCTCCTCAAGCCGCGCTCGCTCGGCGGCGAGGAGATGCGGCCGGCGCAATACATGCAGGTCGTCGAGGAGATCGCGCGCCACGACGCCAGCGCCGCCTGGTGCGTCGGGCAGAGCTGCGGCTGCTCGATGAGCGCCGCCTATCTGAGCGCCGAGGTCGCGAAGGAGATTTTCGGCCCGCCCGACGGCATCGTCGGCTGGGGCCCGCCCGGCCCCGCCAAGGCGACCACCGTGCCCGGAGGGTTCCGCGTCACCGGAAGCTGGAGCTTCGCCAGCGGCAGTCATCACGCGAGCTGGATCGGCGCGCATGTCAGCGTCTTCACCGGAAACGGCGCGCCGCTGCTGCGCGAGGACGGCAGCGCGATCATGCGCACGCTGCTTTTCCCGAAATCCTCCGCCAAGATGACCGATATCTGGCACGTGCTGGGGTTGCGCGGCACCGGCAGCGACACCTGGTCGGTCGACGATCTGTTCGTCGCCGAGGACCACACGATCGACCGCGACCCCTCGAACCGTCCGCGCGAAGAGGGCGCTCTCTACCGCTTCAGCAGCAGCAACGTCTACGCCTCCGCCTTCGCCGGGGTGGCGCTCGGGGTCGCCCGCAGCGTCATGGACTCGTTCATCGAGCTGGCACGCGACAAGATTCCGCGCGGCGCCAAGGTGACGATGCGCAACAACAACGTGATCCAATCGCAGATCGCGCAAGTCGAGGCACGCCTCTCCTCGGCGCGCCGCTATGTCATCGGCGTGCTGGAGGAAAGCTGGGACCACGTGACAGGTAACGGCGCGATGACGCTGGAGCAGAACGCGACCCTGCGCCTCGCGACGACCTGGGCGATCCACCAGGCACGCGACTGCGTCGACGTGCTCTACCAGGCCGCCGGCGCGACCGCGATCTTCAACGTCAACCCGTTCGAGCGCCGCTTCCGCGACATCCACACGATCGCTCAGCAGATGCAGGCCCGGCAGAGCCATTTCGAGACCGTCGGCCGGGTGATGATGGGCCTCCCGCCCGACGCGACGATGTTTACGTTCTAGCGGGAGGTGCCCCCGAGGCGGCCGCACCTGTTAAGCTCGAAAGATGGAGCCAGTTGCCCTCGATCTTTCGCTGTACAAGGCGGCGCTCATCGTCCTCGGCGCCGCGGCCGTGGTCATCCCGCTGTTCAACCGCCTGCGCGTCAGTTCGGTCCTCGGCTTTATCCTTGTCGGGGTCGGCGTCGGGCCGTTCGGGCTCGCGTCCCTCCCTCCGAGCCTTGGGTGGCTTTCGGCGGTCAGCATCAGCGAGCCGGCGGCGATCGAGCCGATCGCGCATCTCGGCGTCGTGCTTTTGCTGTTCATGATCGGGCTGGAGCTGTCGTTCGAACGGCTGCTCGTGATGCGGCGGCTGGTCTTCGGCCTCGGCGCCCTTCAAGTGGTTCTTTGCAGCGGCGTGCTCGCCGGGTGCGCCATGCTGCTTGGCTATGGCTGGAGAAGCGCGGCCGTCATAGGCCTCGCCCTTGCGATGTCCTCCACGGCCGTGGTCATCCAGGTGCTGTCCGACGAAAAGCGGCTGAACACGACGATCGGGCGCACCAGCTTCGCCATCCTGCTGTTCCAGGATTTGGCCGTGGTCCCGGTTCTCTTCGTGCTCGGCGCGGCCGGCCCCGGCAATCGTGGAGGCGCGGCCAGTTTCGGTCTCGTGGCCGTCCAGGCGCTCGCCGCCATCGCGGCGATCGTCGCGTTCGGGCGCTTGGGTTTGCGGCCGCTGTTCCGCGGCGTGGCGCGCACCCGCCGTCAGGAATCGTTCGTCGCGGCCTGCCTCCTCGTCGTGATCGGCGCCGGGCTGGTCACCGCCGCCGCCGGTCTGTCCATGGCTCTCGGCGCGCTGATCGGCGGCCTGCTGCTGGCGGGCACGGAATACCGCCGGCAGGTCGAGGTTACGATCGAGCCGTTCAAGGGGCTGTTTGTCGGCGTGTTCCTGATCGCCGTCGGCATGACCCTCGATATCCGCACGCTCGGCGCCCACCCGCTGCTGGTGCTTGGCGCGTCGGCTGGCCTAGTGCTGGTGAAATTGCTGCTCGTCACGCCGCTGGCCCGCGCCTTTGGGGTGCAGTGGCGGAGCGCTCTGCGCACGGGCATGCTGCTCGGCCCCGGCGGCGAATTTGCCTTTATCATCGTCGCGGTTGCGATCGCCGAGCATCTGCTCCCGGCGGAAGCCGCGAGCGCGGTGCTGTTCGTCACCGCTCTGACGATGGCGACCATTCCGCTGCTTTCCAAGCTGGGCGACCGGTTGGCGCCGCGCCTCGCAGCCGCGGCCGCCATCGATCCGGCCCTGCTTGTCCCGCACGGCGCCGAGGCGCTGCCGCGCGTCATCATCGCCGGGTTTGGCCGGGTCGGACAAACCGTCGCCGGCATGCTCGACGCACACAAGCTGCCCTATGTCGCGATCGACCGCGATCCCGACCGCGTCGCCCGCCAGCGCCGGGAAGGGAAGCCGATCTATTTCGGCGACATGACGCAGATCGAGCTGCTCCGGCGGCTGCATCTGGAAACGGCGCGGGCGCTCGTCGTCACCGTCGACGATTCCGGCGCCGCCGACGCGCTGGTCGCGGGGGCGCGGGCGGAACGGCCGGACCTGCTGATCGTCGCCCGCGCGCGCGACGCCCGGCACGCGGCGCAGCTTTACCGGACCGGCGCCTCGCATGCCGTGCCGGAGACCATCGAAGCGAGCCTGCAACTGTCCGAGGCGGTGCTGGTGGATGTCGGCGTGCCGATGGGTCCCGTCATCGCCTCGATCCACGAACGGCGGGACGCGTTTCAGGCGTCCATCAAGGCGATGGCCCCGGCGGCCGAAGTTCGGCCGCTCGGCCGCCGGCGCATGCGGGACGCGCGCTAATACCCGGGCGGCGGAGTGAAGCCGCCGATCTCCTCCGCGAGCAGCCGGGCGAACTCGATGGTCGTCAAATCGTCGCCCTCGGCGCCGACGATCTGAACCCCGACCGGCAGCCCGGAAGCGGTCAGGCCGAGCGGCGCGGCCGTCGCCGGCAGGTAGCAGAGGCTCGCGATGCCGGCCCAGAAACGCTGGTCGCCATACGGCACCATCTTGTTGTTGACCGGGATCAGCCGCGCGTCGCGGTCGGGGTTGTGGTCGTGGCGGAACGCCGCGGTCGCCGCGACCGGCGCCAGCAGCACGTCGTAGCGCTCGAAGAACTCGTGCCAGGCATGGCGGAGCTTGTTGCGCTCCTCGTTGAGCTGGCCCCAGCCGCGATGATCGAGCGTCGCGCCCCGCGCCAGGGTCGCGCGGAAGCTCATGTCGTCGGGCGCGATCCCGGCGGCGATCTCCTGCTGCGCCGCGTAATCGGCGTCGCTGAGGCGGGCGGACGTGGCGCCGCGCAACAGCGTCATGAACAGGCGGTGATGCGCCTCGTCGCCGATCTCGGGATGCGCGGCGCGGTCGACCGTCGCCCCTCGCCGCTCGATTGCCGCGACCGCCGCGTCGAGCCGCTCGCGCACGCTGGCGTCGATCTCGCTCAGCGGCGATTCCGCCCATACTCCGACACGGAACCCGCCAAGCCGCTTCGCCCGCGGCGCCGGCAGCTCGACCTTCCAGCCGCGCGCCAGCGTATCCGGCCCGGCGATGACGCCGAGCGCCAGCGCCAGATCCTCGGCATGCCTTGCCATCGGCCCGACGACGGAGATATCGGCCGGCGTCACGGTCGGCACCTGCGAGTGACCGCGCGGCGGAACGAGGCCATAGGTCGGCTTGTGCCCGTAGACGCCGCAGTAATGCGCGGGGTTGCGCAAGGAGCCGGCGATGTCGCTGCCGGCGCCGAGCGCGGAAAATCCCGCCGCCAGCGCCGCCGCCTCGCCGCCCGACGAACCGCCCGGTCCGCGCGTCACATCCCACGGGTTGTTGGTGGTGCCGTAAATCTCGTTGTAGCTCTGCGAGTCCATCAGCAAATACGGCACGTTGGTCTTGCCGTAGATGACCGCGCCCGCGCCGAGCAGCCGGTCGACGACGACCGCGTTCTCGGTCGCGACATTGTCGCGCCGGGCCGGGTTGCCCCAAGTCGTCTTGAGCCCGGCGATATTGTAGGACTCCTTGACCGTCATCGGCACGCCGTGCAGCGGACCCCAGTTTTCGCCCTTGGCGAGGGCGGCATCGGCGGCGCGGGCGCGCTCGCGGGCGGCCTCCACCTGCCAGGCGACGATCGCGTTGAGGGGCGGGTTCAGCCGCTCGGCGCGGGCCACGTAGAAATCGAGCGCTTCAAGGCAGCCGATCTTGCGGTCGCGGATTTCGCCGGCCAGGCGGGTCGCGGAGGTGAATGCGTCCATCTCTCCCTTCCTCCTCTCGACGCGAGGTGGCACCCTGCGCCGTCATGAGCCGAGAAATCATAGCGCTGATTGCGACGATCGCGGTCGTCTACGTGATCCTCGTCGCGGTTTACCTGTCGACCTGCCTGGTGATGACGCATCTCAACGGCCGGATCGCCGCCGCCAAAATCCAGGCGCGCGCGACCGCGTCCGACCTGATCCGCCGCGACCGGCGCCAAAGCCTCGTCTCGCTCGCGGGCATCGCCGCGATGTTCGGAACCGGGCATTGGCTCTATGCCGAACTCGGCTGGGGCTGGACCTCGCCGACCGGCACGATCGGCCCGATCCTCTCGGCGATCGCCTCGCTGCTGATTTTCGACGCCTGGTTCTACTGGTTCCACCGGCTGATCCACGGCAAGGCGCTGTATCGCCGGGTGCATCAGTGGCACCACATGACGGTCACGCCGGTCGTGTGGTCGAACAACAGCGACCGGCTGATCGACAATTTGTTCCTGCAATCCTACTGGCTCGTCGCGCACCTGGTCTTCCCGGTCGCGCCGGCGGTGCTGCTCGCGCACAAGATTTTCGACCAGGTCACCGGTATCATCGGCCATTCCGGGTGGGAACACGGCGGGCGCTGGTGCTGGCCGCCCTCGCCGCTCGTCGGCGTCACCCATCACGACCAGCACCACCGCTATTTCCGCTGCAACTACGCGACGCATTTCACATGGTGGGACCGCCTGATGGGGACGTTGCATCCAGACCACGACGCCGAACTCCGACGCAACATCGCCGCCACCGCCGCAGCGCGCCGCTTGCCGCGAGCGGTTGCGCGATAGGCGCACAGACTGCCGATCCCAAGAAGTTCTGAGACCTCG
>DASUIE010000070.1:0-4798 GCA_036273175.1 Allostellaceae bacterium | reverse complement strand
CTTGTCGCCTTCCTTTCTCAGGGCCGCGGTCGCCGCCTCGATCAGCCCGTCGATCGGGATGAGGGTCGGGTCGTTATGGCCGCCGATGAAATTGTATTTCGGGTAGCCGCCAAAGCGCGCTGCCGGGGCCGGCAGGTTCCGGGCGAACAGGTTGGAATAGGCAAAGCCGTCGCTCATCGTTCGATCCTTCCGAATGGCCGTGCGGCTCGTAAGCGCGCTTCGGCAAAACCTACTCCAGCAATCCGGCGAGGTAACGCCCGTACTCGCTCCTGCCGAAGCGACTCGAAGCCGCAAGGACCGCGTCGCGGTCGATAAAGCCCATGTGGTAGGCAACCTCCTCGGGACAGGCGATCTTGAGGCCCTGGCGCACCTCGATCGTGCGCACGAACTCGGCCGCGTCGATCAATGCCTCGGGGGTGCCGGTATCGAACCAAGCCGCGCCCCGGCCGAGCCTTTCGACCCGCAGCGCGCCCTCGCGCAGATAGACATTGTTAACGTCGGTGACTTCGAGCTCGCCGCGCGCCGAAGGCTTGAGCTTGGCGGCGATATCGACGACCGCGTTGTCGTAGAAATAGAGCCCCGTCACGGCCCAGCGCGAGCGCGGCCGCGCCGGCTTCTCGACGATCGACAGCGCCTTGCCGGCATCGTCGAACTCGACGACGCCATAAGCCTCGGCGTTGCGGACTTGGTAGGCGAAGACGGTCGCCCCAGACCGAGGGCGCGCCGCCTCCTGCAACATCTCCGATAGCCCGCCGCTGTAGAAAATGTTGTCGCCTAGCACCAGCGCGACCGCGCCGTCGCCGATAAAGTCGCGGCCGATCACAAAAGCCTGCGCCAGCCCCTCCGGTTTCGGCTGGGTCGCGTAGCTGAGTTTGACGCCCCATTGGCTGCCATCGCCGAGCAGGCCCTCGAACCGGCCGTGCTCCTCGGGCGTCGTGATGACGAGGATATCGCGGATGCCGGCCAGCATCAGCGTCGTCAGCGGGTAATAGATCATCGGCTTGTCGTAAACGGGCAGCAGCTGCTTGCTCATCACCAGGGTCATCGGATGCAGCCGGGTGCCGGCCCCGCCGGCAAGGACGATGCCCTTCATCGCGCCGCCGCCCGCCGCAGCGTGCCCAGCCGCTCGCCGCGATACCGCCGGTTCCAAATCGGCTCCCACCACCAGCGGTTGGCGAGATACCACTCGACGGTCTTGCGAAGCCCGCTTTCCACCGTCTCGCGCGGGGTCCACCCAAGCTGCCGACGCAACTTGCGCCAATCCATCGCATAGCGCAGATCGTGGCCGGGGCGGTCGTCGACAAAGGTGATCAGCCCGGCATGCGGCGAACCCGACGGCGCCAATTCGTCGAGCAGCCCGCAAATCGCCCGCACGATGTCGATGTTGGTGCGCTCGCCGTC
Organism: Allostellaceae bacterium; assembly: GCA_036273175.1. Lineage (GTDB taxonomy): Bacteria > Pseudomonadota > Alphaproteobacteria > ATCC43930 > CGMCC-115725 > DATARH01. The sequence goes on along the minus strand of DASUIE010000070.1, from coordinate 3,397 downwards.
GCCACCGACATTATAGCTTTCGCCGGGCTTTCCCTTGGTGAGGATGGCGTGGAGCGCGCGGGCGTGGTCGTCGACGTAGAGCCAGTCGCGCACGTTCTCACCCTTGCCGTAGACCGGGATCTCCTCGCCGTGCAGTGCCTTGAGGATCGCCAGCGGGATCAGCTTTTCGGGGAAGTGATAGGGCCCGTAATTGTTTGAGCAATTGCTCAGCACGACGGGCAACCCGTAGGTCTCGTGCCAGGCGCGTACGAGGTGGTCCGACGCCGCCTTCGATGCGGAGTAGGGCGAGTTGGGCTTGTAACGGCTCGTCTCTCGGAACAGCCCGGTTCGGCCGAGCGAACCGAACACTTCGTCGGTCGAAACGTGATGGAAACGAAAGCGTGCGGCGCGATCCGCCGGCAGTTTGCGCCAGTAGCCGAGCGCCGCCTCCAGCAGCGCATAGGTGCCGCCGACATTGGTGGCGATAAAATCGCCTGGCCCGTCAATCGAGCGGTCGACATGCGATTCGGCGGCGAGATGCAAGATCGCGTCCGGTGCGAACGAATCGATCAGCGACGCCATTGCCTTGCCATCGCAGATATCGGCCTGGTGAAAGCGGTAATTGGGATCGTTTTCGATCGGGCGAAGCGAGGCGCGATTGGCCGCGTAGGTAAGCTTGTCGGCATTGAGCACGGTCGCGGCAAATTCGCCGACGAAGAGCCGGCACACGGCCGAGCCGATAAAACCGGCCCCTCCGGTGATCATGATTTTCATGCGCGGCTCGATCCCCCATTTCCTCGGGCGAAATTATGCAAGCCGAAGCCGAGCGCTACAAGTCGAGCACAGCCGTCAGCTCGGACGGGATGACCGAGTTCGCCCCGTGGCTCGGCACCAGCACGACATTACCGAGGGCGAGCCGGCCGCCTGGCACGGGCGCGGTGCTCGCGATCGAGAACGAGATGGTCTGCCCCGCCGGGGCGACCGGAAAGACCAGAGTCGCCGCACAGAGACCGCGCGCATCGGGGGTGGCCTGGGCGCTGGCGAGCGGCTCGGGGCCGCGGATTTCGATGGCGAACCCGGCGCCAACCGCTTCGCGCGAAACGGCGAGCGTGACCGAGGCGGCCCAATTGCCCGGCGGCAAGCCGATTTCCGGCCCGGCGACGAGAGGTCCCGGATCACCGATCTCGATCGCGCTTCCGGCATGCCGGGCGGGGTCGGCGACGAGCCAGAGCAGGCTTCGGTCCCAGGTGATCTCCCCGGATTCGCGCAACGCCCCGTCGGCGACGGTCCGGATGGCCGGATCGAGTGCTTCCCACCAGCTCTCGATATCCGGCGGCGCATAGGGCGGCATGTCTGGCGGAAACATGTCCGGGGTCTCGCCCGGCCGGAGCAAGCACGCTTTCGGCAGGGAGGCGCAAACGGCTGCGGCAACGCCGCTATTCGCGATCACGCGGGTAGCGGCGCGGAAATCGTGTCCCTCCGCAACCAGGTGGAAGAGACTTTGCCGAGGATCGTCGACCGCGACAAAAATCGGCGCCTCCGCGTCAATGAGCAGGGTACGAAGGGCCGGGGTGGGACAGCGCGCCGCGACGACGAGATTAGGCTCGGCCGACCGGATCAGCGCAGCGGCGACTTCATCGGGGGTCTCGGCGCCGATGATTGCGGCCTCGCCCGCGAGCCGGGCCACCGCCGCGTCGCACCATGCCGCGAAGCGCCCAGGCAGCCCGACCGAAAACAAGATCATCGGCGCACACTCGGTGGGCACCCGGTTACGCGCAAGCGGAAATTGCGGTAGGAAAGCCACGGATGCTGTATTTCGTCGTCGGGCTGCCGGGCCATTTTTCGGCATGGTGCGACGCCGTCGTCGCCGCGTTTGTGCGGGCGGCGTATGGCGACGGCCCGATTCTGGCCGCCGACAATCTCCCCGAACTTGCGGCCGCCGCAATCCGAGCTGGGGTCTCGCACGGGGTCGTTTCGTGCCGACGTCCGGGGGGATGGCTGCGCGGGACCCTGACCCAGGCCGAGCGGCGCTTCATCCTCGCCTTTGACGACCCGCGGCTTGCGCTGGCCGATCTCGGCGACGATATCGCGGCGGCAACGTCCCTGGTCGCATCGAGCTGTGCGGCTATCTCCAGCTATGACGGAACGCCGGGAGGGCTCACGATCCGCGGCGACGAGGCGGCCGCCGATCCCATCGCCGCCGCTGACGCGATCGCCGCGCACCTTGGGCTGGCCGGCGACACGGCTTCGATCGTCGCGGAGCTTGCCGAGCAAGGCATCGTCGCGGATGCTGCCGCTGCTCGCGCGCGTTGGCACGAGTTGGACTCAAATCCTCGCGCATGGGCTGAAGGGGCGCTGGCCCCCTACATCACCTATTTCGATACCGGCCACCTGACGCCGATTACCTGGGCTCGCGAGCTGTTCTTTCTCGGCGACCGGCCGAGCGAACGGGCAAGCTGGATTGTCGACATCACCGGCCGCGCCCGCTGTCTTATTCAGGGGCCGGGGATCATGATCGCGCCCGGGAACTGGCTGGCGGTCGTCAAGCTGCTGTTCTCGCGCGAGGCCACCGAGCACGAGTTTCAGGTCGAGCTCCACAGCGACCGGATGCTCGGCGAAGCGGCGGTGCGCCCGGAGCGCGAAGGCGGGCTCGAAGTCAGCTTCCCGCTATCGATAGAGGAAACTGCCAATCATCCGCTGACGGTCTTGCTCTCCAACCGCCGCGCCGCTTTCGATGGCGCCTGTGCGATGGACAACGTCGTGCTGATGCCGCAGGACCTATCCTGACGCCGTAACGGCACGCCGCAGCCAGTCCGTTTCGAGCGCGAAAATCTGGCGCAGCTTCTCCTGCCAGTCGCCGGCCAGCTCCGCCTCACGGGTCTCGGCGCGCTCCCGCTCCCTGGCGTGGAGGGCGCGGATCGCCGGAGGGATCGAGATTTCTTCCTCCGACACGTCACGAACACCCGCTCGTCGAGCCGCAGGTGTTGCATTTGAGGCAGGTGCCGTTGCGGACGAGGGTGAAGTTGCCGCATTCCCCGCAGCTATCGCCCTCATAGCCCTTCATCTTTGCCTCAAGGATTCGGTCAAGGTGGCGATCCTGTTCGTGATCGTGGTCGTGGTCGTGCCGATCCGCCGGGAGTTCCAGCGTATCGCCGGCCAGCGCCACGGCAGAGGTGCCGACAAAAAGCGGCAGCTCGCTCGCCGGCGTTTCTGGCGAGCGGGCACTTGCCGTGCGCCTGCCGCCTGGGAATACCGTCAGCTTGTTCCGGACATAGCCCTGCGACACGACGCGGTGCATCATCGCCGCGACCTCCGGCCGGGGAACGATCGCCTCCGGTGAGGGCGACTCGGACACGGTCTGGTTGCCGATCGTGTCCGGCATCAAATCGGCCGGCTCGACATGGGCGAGGTCGCTGCG
>DASUIE010000069.1:0-30407 GCA_036273175.1 Allostellaceae bacterium | reverse complement strand
GTTTGGCGCCAGGATTCTGCCGGTCGACTCCGAACACAATGCGGTCTTTCAGGCTCTCGGATCCGGCAATTGGGGTGACGTCAGACGCGTGATCCTGACGGCATCGGGCGGACCGTTTCGAACATGGTCGCTGGATGCCATCAATGCCGCCACGCCTGAACAGGCACTCAAGCATCCGAACTGGTCGATGGGCCCGAAGGTCACAATCGACTCGGCGACGCTGATGAACAAGGGCCTCGAGGTCATCGAGGCGCACCACCTGTTCCAGCTGCCGTCCGAGCAGATCGGCGTCGTCGTTCATCCGCACTCGATCATCCACGGCCTCGTGACCTACAAGGATGGCTCGGTGCTGGCGCATATGGGCTCGCCCGACATGCGGACCCCGATCTCCTATGTGCTGGGCTGGCCTGACCGCACCGCCTATCCCTCGAAAGGCCTCGACCTCGCCGCGATCGGTCGCCTGACCTTCGAAGCCCCCGATAAGGAGCGCTTTCCGGCCTTGCGTTTGGCTCGCGAAGCGCTGATCTCTGGCGGGTGCGCGGCGACGGTGCTCAACGCCGCGAACGAGACCGCGGTATATGCATTCATGGACGGGCGGATAGGGTTTCTCGATATTGCCGCGACCGTCGAGGAGACGCTCGCCGCCCTGCCGGGCGGGCGCCTCGATTCGCTTGACGACGTCTACGGCGTCGATCTCCAGGCGCGGGAGATCGCCGCGCGCGTCGTGGCCTCGCGGGGTCGCGCGCACCTTGGGCGTAACCGAACCGACACGAAGTAAAGGTAGTCATGGAAGCGTTTTTGCACGGGGGCGCCTACCACTTTCTCTTCACGGTGGTCGCGTTCCTCGTGGTCCTGACCGTGCTGGTCTTTGTGCACGAGCTCGGCCATTACCTGATTGCCCGCCGCAACGGGGTCAAAATCGACGTTTTCTCGATCGGCTTCGGACCGGAATTGTTCGGCTGGTACGACCGTGCGGGCACTCGCTGGAAATTCAGCGCGATCCCGCTCGGCGGCTACGTCAAGATGTTTGGCGACAGCGACCCGTCCTCGGGTCTCGCCACGCCGCTCCTCGCGCAGATGACGGCAGCCGAGCGCGAAGCGTCGTTCCACGGCAAGAGGCTGGGCCAGCGCGCCGCGATCGTCGCCGGCGGGCCGGGGGCCAATTTCGTCTTCGCGATCGTCGTGCTGGCGCTGTTGTTCATGACCTATGGCGAGCCCTTCACCCCGGCCGAGGTGGGCCAGGTGACGGCGGACAGCGCCGCGGCAAAGGCCGGAGTGCAGGTCGGCGACGTGATTACGTCGATAGACGGCCGCGCGATCGAGCGCTTCGAGGATGTACAGCAGATCGTGCGGCTCAACCCCGGAAGCCCGATGACGATCGTCGTTCAGCGGGCCGGGGCGCCGGTCACGCTGAACGTGACGCCGAGCCTCACCGAATTCACCGACCGCTTTGGCAACTCGCACAAGATCGGGATGCTCGGCATCGGCCATAGCGGCGTCGAGTACGTCCGCCGGGACCCGCTGACCGCGATGTGGCGGTCGGTCGCGGAAACCTGGAACATGTCGGCCGCGACATTCCAGGCGATGTACCAGATCGTCATCGGCTCGCGCCCGAGCGACGAGCTGGGCGGCCCGCTGAGGATCGCGCAGATCTCGGGGGAGGTCGCGCAGATCGGCATCGGTCCGCTTTTGTCCTTCATGGCGGTGCTGTCGATCAATCTGGGGCTGATCAACCTGTTCCCGGTGCCGGTGCTTGACGGCGGACACCTGCTGTTCTATGCCGCTGAGGCTATTCGCGGAAAACCGCTGGGCCAGCGGGCGCAGGAATACGGATTTCGAATTGGCCTGGCGTTGGTGTTGACACTGATGGTCTTCGCCACCTGGAATGATCTAGTACATGTGGGCATTGTCGAGTTTGTGAAGCGTCTCGTGACCTGACCGAACGGCCGGTCTGTATTTGATAAGCGTCTGGGTGGGGGGCGGTTTGCATTCGACGCGGGCAATTCACCGTTGGTTGGCGATTTGTGGCGCGCTTTTGGCCGCGGTCCTGTGGCTGCATCCGAGCGCCGCGCAGACCGCGCGCCGCCATGCGCCGCCGCCGCCCGCCAAAGCCGCTCCCGCCGCCGCGCCGGCGGGCACCATCGCCGCGATCAAGGTCGAGGGCACGCAGCGGATCGAGACCGAGACGGTCCTCTCCTACCTCCTGATCCAGCAGGGCGACCCCTGGGACGCCGAGCGGGTCGACAAGTCGCTGAAGGCGCTGTTCGCGACCGGCCTCTTCGCCGATGTCAAACTCGACCGCGAGGGCAACACGCTGGTCGTGCGCGTGGTCGAGAACCCGATCATCAACCGCATCGCCTTCGAGGGGAACAAGAAGCTCACCGACAAGGACCTGAACGGCGAGATCCAGCTGCGCCCGCGCGTCGTCTACACCCGCACCCGCGTGCAGAACGACGTGAAGCGAATCCTCGACCTCTATCGCCGCCACGCGCATTTCGCCGCGACCGTCGAGCCCAAGGTCATCCAGCTTTCGGAAAACCGCGTCGACCTCGTCTTCGAGATCAACGAGGGACCGTCGACCGGGGTGCGCTCGATCAACTTCGTCGGCAACCGGAACTTCAGCGACGGCACGCTGCGCAGCGCGATCGATACCAAGGAGAGCCGCTGGTACCGGTTTTTCTCGAACGCCGACACCTACGACCCCGACCGGCTGACCTATGACCGAGAGCTGTTGCGCAAGTTTTATCTGTCGCAAGGCTACGCCGATTTCAGGGTGGTCTCGGCGATCGCCGAAATGACCCCCGACCGCGACGGCTTTATCGTGACGTTCACGATCGACGAAGGCGAGCGCTACAAATTCGGCAAGGTCGACGTCAACATCAAGCTGAAGAACCTGTCGCGCGACGACGTCCTGCCGCTGCTGACGGTACAGCCGGGCGACTGGTACGACGCCGAGGCGGTCGAGCATTCGATATCGGTCATCACCGACGAGGTCGGCAACCGCGGTTACGCCTTTGTCGAGGTCAAGCCGCAGGTCAATCGCAACCGCGCGGACCGCACGATCGACATCACCTTCGATGTCCAGGAAGGCCCGCAGGTCTATGTCGAGCGGATCGACATCACCGGTAACGTCCGCACGCTCGACAAGGTGATCCGGCGCGAGATGCGGCTCGTCGAGGGCGACGCGTTCAATACCGACAAGATGAAGCGCTCCAAGGAGCGCATCAAGAATCTCGGCTTCTTCAAGAAGGTCGAGGTCGTCAACAAACCCGGCTCGGCGCCCGACCGCACCGTCGTCGCGGTCGAGGTTGAGGAGCAATCGACGGGCCAGCTTTCGTTCGGCCTCGGCTTCTCGACCAGCGACGGTCCGTTGATCGACGCCTCGATCGGCGAAAAGAATTTCCTCGGCCGCGGCGAGGATTTGCGTATCGGCAGCGTCTTGTCGTTGCGGTCGCAGCAGGTCGATGTCAGTTTCACCGACCCGTATTTCCTCGATAAGCCCGTCGCCGCCGGCTGGGATCTGTTCGAGGTCAAGACCAGCCCGACGACCAACTTCTTCTCCGGCGTCGCGCCGGCCTACGAGCAGTTCTCCTATGGCGGCTCGCTGCGCATGGGCTATCAGATTTCGGAAAACCTGCGGCAGACGCTGAAATACACGGTGCGGTCCGACGCGATCACCGATGTGCAAAGCGACGCCTCGCTGTTTATCGCGCTGCAGCAAGGCACGCATTTGACGTCGTCGATCGGTCAGGTGCTGCTTTACGACCGCCGCGACAGCCGGACCAACCCGACGAGCGGCTGGTACGCTTCGCTCGGCACCGATTTCGCCGGCGTCGGGTTCGGCGTCGACTACATCCGCAACAAGGTCAGCGCCGGGTATTACTACTCGCTGTGGCCGGAATGGGTGCTCGGGGTTACCGGCGAGGCCGGCGACATTTTCGGCTGGGGCGGTCAACCGGTGCTGCTGCAGGATCGCTACTTCGTCGGCGGCGACAATCTGCGCGGCTTCGCCCCCGCCGGCATCGGCCCGCGCGATATCGTCAGCAACGATTCTCTCGGCGGCAACAAATACTGGTTGGGCTCGATACAGCTCGGCGTGCCGCTCGGGCTTCCGAAGGAACTTGGCATTACCGGTCGCGTCTTTACCGATTTCGGCACGTTATGGGGCAACGATCAAAAGGCCCTGGTGCTCACCCCGGCGCAGTTGGCCACGACGGGCGGGGTTCAGCCGCAGGTATTCGATAATGCGGCGATCCGCGCGAGCGTCGGCTTCGGCGTATCGTGGGCTTCGCCTGTCGGTCCGATCCGCCTTGACCTAGCCGTTCCGATCAAGAAAGAAAGCATCGACCAGACCCAATTATTCCGGATCAGCTTCGGCACGAGGTTCTAATGTCGGCATTTCGCATCGGGCTGGTCCCGCTAGCGTGCCTTTTTGCTTTATCAATTTCCGTCGCGCAGGCTCAGCAGCCGGCCCCGGCGCAGCCCGCGCCCGCGCCTGCCGCGACATCGCCGCAGCTTACCGTCGTCGTCGTCGACGTGCAGAAATTGCTGCAGGAATCCAAGGCGGCCAAGATGGTCCGCCAGCAGATCGAGGCGAAGCGTGCCGAATACGCCAAGGAAATCTCGCACCAGGAAGACGAGCTCCGCAAGGAGCGCGATACCTTGCAGCGCCAGCAGGCCTCGCTGTCGCAAGAAGCGCTCAACGCCAAGGGCCGCGAGTTCCAGGGCAAGGTCAACGACCTCGACCGCACGGTCCAGAGCAAGCGGCAGGCGCTGGAGAAATCCAATGCCGACGCGCTCGAAAAGATCCAGCAATCGATGCTGAAGATCATCACCGGGATCGCCAAGGACCGTAAGGCCAACCTCGTGCTCCAGCGGTCCGAGCTGGTGCTGTTCGACCAGCAATTCGACGTGACCGATCAGGTCCTGCAAAAGCTCGACGAGGAAATGCCGACAATGACGGTGACGTTTGTCGAGCCCGCCCCGGTGACGCCGACCCCGGCTCCCACGCCGGCCAAGGCGCCCGCCAAAAAGAGATAGGCGGCCGGGCCCGCGCGCGGCAGATGGCGGATTCCCGCTTCTTCGAACGCGCCGGACCCTTCTCGCTGGCTGAACTCGCGGCGCTCACCGGGTCGGAATTGCGCGGCGCCGGGGACGATAGGCCGATACGCGACGTCGCACCGCTCGAAACCGCCGGTCCCGACGATGTGACATTCCTCGACAATCGCAAGTACGTTGGCGAGCTATCCCGTTCGCGGGCAGGCGCTGCTTTTATCGCGCCGAGTCTTGCCGGGCGGGCTCCGGCCGGGATGGCGTTGCTGGTCTCGCCCCAGCCCTATCGGGCTTACGCGCTCGCGGCTCAGGCTTTTTATCCATTGCCGCCGTTGCGCCCCGGGCGGGCCGCCACCGCCTCAGTCGATCCCTCGGCGACCGTCCCCGACGATTGCGAGATCGGGCCGAATGTCGTTATCGAGGGCGGGGCCCGGCTCGGCGCACGCTGCGCGGTCGGGGCGAATTCGGTGATCGGCGCCGCGGTCGAGCTCGGCGACGACTGCCGCGTCGCGGCCAATGTGACGCTGAGTCACTGCCTCATCGGTTCGCGGGTGGTGCTGCATCCAGGCGTGCGGATCGGCCAGCCCGGATTCGGCTTCGCTCCCGACCCGGTCCGACCGGTCAAGATACCGCAGCTCGGCCGGGTGGTGATCGGCGACGATGTCGATATCGGCGCCAACACGACAATCGACCGCGGTTCCGGGCACGATACGGTGATCGGTCCCGGCACGATGATCGATAATCTCGTGCAGATCGGTCACAATGTGCGGATCGGGCGCGGCAATGTTCTCGTTGCCCAGGTGGGGATTTCCGGCAGCACTGTGTTCGAGGACTACGTGATGGCGGGCGGTCAGGCGGGGGTTGCCGGTCACCTGCGGATCGGCAAGGGCGCGCAGATCGCGGCCCAGGCCGGGGTTATCGCCGATGTCGAGCCCGGGGCGAGGATCGGGGGCACGCCGGCCGTGCCGGTCCGGGAGTGGTTGAGGCAAAACGGGCTGTTGCGGCGCATGATGACAAAAAAGGGCAAGCAATGACCGATCCGGCAGTGGCCGAGGCTACCGGCGTCGAGATCGGGCTCGACCGGGTCATGGAAATGATCCCGCACCGGCATCCTTTTCTGATGATCGACAAGGTCGTCGACGCGGTCGCCAACGAGCGGGCCACGGGGATAAAGCAGGTCACGATCGACGAATACTACTTCAAGGGGCATTTCCCGGCCCGGCCGGTAATGCCGGGTGTTCTGATCGTCGAGGCGATGGCGCAGACCGCGGCGGTGCTGGTGGTGCACACGCTGGGGCGCGAGTCGGAGGGGAAGCTCGTGTATTTCATGACGATCGACGAGGCCCGGTTCCGCCGTCCGGTCGTGCCCGGCGACAAGCTCCTGATCCATGTCACCAAGCAGCGCAACCGCCGCAACGTGTGGAAGTTCGAGGGGAAGGCCGTGGTTGGCGGCCAGCTTGCGGCCGAAGCCGTCTTCGCCGCGATGATCCTCGACGAGTAGGCATGGCCGAGATTCATCCCACCGCGATTGTCGATCCGGGCGCGTCGCTAGCCGACGATGTCGCGATCGGCCCCTATTGCGTGATCGGCCGGGACGTCGCTCTGGGCGCCGGCGTGTCGCTGAAGGCCCATGTCGTGATTGACGGCCGCACGACGATCGGCGCCGGCACCCGTATCTTCCCGTTTGCCTCGATCGGCTCCGAGACCCAGGACCTGAAATACGCCGGCGAGCCGTCCTCGCTGGAGATCGGTTGCGACAACACGATCCGCGAGCATGTCACGATCAACCCGGGCACCGCTGGCGGCGGAATGGTCACGCGCGTCGGCAGCCATTGCCTGTTGATGGTCGGGGCGCATGTCGCGCATGACTGCCAGATCGGCGACCACGTGATCCTTGTCAACAACGCGACGCTCGGCGGCCACGTGGTGATCGAGGATCACGCGATCCTCGGCGGGCTGTCGGCGGTGCACCAATTCGTGCGCATCGGGCGGCACGCGATGATCGGCGGCATGTCCGGGGTCGAGCGCGACGTGATCCCATATGGGTTGGTGATGGGCGACCGCGCCCGGCTGACCGGCCTCAACATCATCGGAATGCAGCGCCGCGGGTTCAGCCGCGACGACATCCAAGGTCTGCGCACCGCCTATCAGCTCTTGTTCGCCAACGGCGGCGGCACCTTCGGCGAGCGGGTCGAGGAGGCGGCCGCGAAGTTTGCCGGGATCGGCCCGGTCGACGATGTGGTCGCGTTCATTCGCGCCGATTCGAGCCGGGCGATCTGCCAGCCCAAAGGGCCGAATGACGGCTAGCGGCGCTGGCCCGCTCGGCATCGTCGCGGGGAGCGGCGGGTTGCCGCGCCGGGTGATCGAGAAATGCCGGAGCGACGGTCGCGCGGTTTTCGTTCTGGCGCTGGAGGGCGAGGCGGACCCGGAAACGGTCGCCGAGGTGCCGCATGCCTGGTGCCGGATCGGCGCCGCCGCGGCCGGCTTCGATCTGCTGCGGGCCAACGGTGTCGGCGAGCTGGTCCTGGCGGGCGGCGTGCACCGGCCGTCGATCGCCTCGCTGCGGCCGGATTGGCGGGCGGCCAAGTTCTTTGCCCGGATCGGGCTGCGCGCGCTGGGCGATGACCGGCTCCTCTCGGCGGTGATCAAGGAGATTGAGAGCGAAGGCTTCCGGGTGATAGGCCCCGACCAGCTTTTGGCCGAGACTGCGGCGATGCCGGAGGGGCCGGTCGGCGCGCTCGTGCCAGACTCGCGCGCGCTTGCCGATATCGCGCACGGGCTGCGCATCGCCCGCGCGGTCGGGGCGCTCGATATCGGCCAGTCGGTCGTCGTTCAGCAGGGCATGGTGCTCGGCGTCGAGGCGATCGAAGGCACCGACGCGCTGGTCCGCCGTTGCGCCGGCTTGCAGCGGCCGGGTCCGGGCGGGGTGCTGGTCAAGGCCGAGAAGCCGGGGCAGGAGAGGCGCGTCGACCGCCCCGCGCTCGGGCCTCGCACCGTTTCCGTCGCCGCCGAGGCCGGGTTGCGCGGGATCGCGGCCGAGGCGGGCGCGGTGCTGCTGCTCGACCGGGACGAGGTGGCCCGCGCCGCCGACGCGGCCGGCATCTTTGTCGTCGGCGTGCGTGTCCCCGAGTGATCTTCGTCTATATCGTCACCGGCGAGCCGTCGGGCGATGCGATCGGCGGTGCGTTGATCGCGGCGCTGAAGGAGCGAACCGGCGGCGACCTCAAGATCGCCGGCATCGGCGGCGAGCGGATGGCGGAGCAGGGACTCGAAAGCCTCGTGCCGCTCGCCGACCTCGCCGTCGCCGGGGTTGCCGAGGTTCTGCCGCGGGCGCGGACGATCCTCCGCCACGTGCGCGAGACGGTCGCCGCGATCCGCGCCGCCCAGCCCGACGCGGTGGTGACGATCGACAGCTCCGGCTTCACCTGGCGCATCGCCCATCGCCTCCGCCGCGCCGGCGAGACCCTGCCGCTGATCCACTATGTCGCGCCGATGGTCTGGGCGTGGCGCGGCAGCCGGGCGCGGCGGGTCGCACGCTGGTACGACCATCTGCTGACGCTGCTGCCGTTCGAGCCGTCGTATTTCGAGCGCGAGGGACTGGCGAGCACCTGCGTCGGTCACCCGGTGGTCGACGGCGGCGCCGGCTCCGGCGATGGCGCCCGCTTTCGCGCCGAGCACGGCATCCCGCCCGAGGCCCTGGTGCTGAGCGTGCTTCCCGGCAGCCGCGGCGGCGAGGTGCGCCGGCTCGTGCCGATTTTCGGCGAGGCGTTGCGTCTGTTGGAGGGAAGGGTCGGCCCGTTTCGGGTGGTCGTACCGACGGTGGAGAATGTCGCCGCCCTCGTCCAGGCCGGCATACGCGGGTGGCCGGGCGCGCCGATCCTCGTGCGCGGCAACGCGGCGAAATACGACGCCTTCGCGGCCAGCCGCGCGGCGCTGGCGGCGTCGGGGTCGGTGGCGCTGGAGCTGGCGATGGCGCGGTTGCCGATGGCCGTCGCCTATAGGCTGAGCCCGCTGACCGAGCACGTGCTCGACTGGGTCCTCAAGATGCGGACCTATAACCTCGTCAACCTGATGCTCGACCGCAAGCTGGTGCCGGAGCTCGTGCGGTATGACTGCATCCCGGACAAGCTGGCCGAGGCGATGGCGATCCTGATTCGGGACGAAGCGGTTCGTGCCGCGCATCTCAGCGGATATGATGAGGCGATGCGGCGTCTCGGAGCCGGCGGGGTCTCGCCGAGCCTCCAGGCCGCCGACCGGATCCTTTCGCTCATCGCCGAGCGCCGGCGATAACAGGAGAAGCCCCGATGCCCGCCACCGAGAATTACCGCTTCCTGCACACGATGCTCCGCGTCAAGGACCTCGACAAGTCGCTGAAGTTCTATACCGAGGAACTCGGTATGAACCTGATCCGCAAGCGCGATTACCCGACCGGCAAGTTCACGCTCGCCTTTGTCGGCTACGGCGACGAGGAAAGCAGCACGGTCGTCGAGCTGACCCATAACTGGGACCAGGCCGAGCCTTACGCGCTCGGCAGCGGGTTCGGCCATCTCGCGATCGGCGTGCCCGATGTCTACGCGACCTGCGACCGGCTTGCCAAGGCCGGGGTCAAGATCCCGCGTCCGGCCGGCCCGATGGCGCATGGCGGTTCGGTCATCGCCTTTATCGAGGACCCCGACGGCTACAAGATCGAGCTCGTCGAGCGCAAGTAACACAGGCGTGTCGGGCTGCGCCCGTTGACGCCGTTGATTTGGGCCGATCTCGTCGCCAGCTATTGATGCGTTTGCACACGGCGAGGATTTCTCGATGTATCGACTTGTGAGCGGGGCTGCTTTTGCCGCCGCGCTGGCGCTTGCCGTTCCGGCATTCGCGCAGAGTTCCGAGCAGCTCAATCAGCAGGAACTGAGCACGCTGAGAACCGCGCCAGCGGTCGCTCCCGCTCCAGCCTATCCGGCGCCCGCGGCGGCCTACCCGGCTCCGTACCCATACCCGTATCCGTATCCTTACCCCTATCCGTACTACTACGACCCCTACGCCTATTACGGGGGGCCGTATTACGGCTCGCCCGGCGTGGTCGTCGGTTTCGGCTTCGGCGGACGGTTTGGCGGCCATCACCATGGCGGCGGGCACGGCGGCCACGGCGGCGGCCATCACCATTAAAGCAAAGCGGCTCGGCGGGGGTCTGCCCTGCCGAGCCGCTTTGCTGCACGGAGCGCCTGCGGCTTAGCGGCGCTGGTTGATCGCGACGTAGGGGCGGCGGTCGGCGCCGGTGAAGAGCTGGCGGGGCCGGCCGATCTTGGTGTCGGGGTCCTCGATCATCTCGGTCCATTGCGCGATCCAGCCGACCGTGCGGGCGATCGCGAACAGCACCGTGAACATCGAGGTCGGGAAGCCCATCGCCTTGAGGATGATGCCCGAATAGAAATCGACGTTCGGGTACAGCTTGCGGCTGATGAAGTACTCGTCGTTGAGCGCGATTTTTTCGAGCTCGATCGCCAGGTCGAGGAGCGGGTCGTCCTTGATCCCGAGCTCGGCGAGCACCTGGTGACAGCTCTCCCGCAGCACATGGGCGCGCGGGTCGTAGTTCTTGTAGACCCGGTGTCCGAAGCCGAACAGGATCTCGTGGTTGCCCTTGTCCTTGACCTGGCTCAGGAACTCGGGGATGCCGGACTTGTCCTTGATCTTGGCGAGCATCTTCAGCACCGCCTCGTTGGCCCCGCCATGCGCCGGGCCCCAGAGGGAGGCGATGCCGGCGGCGATGCAGGCGAACGGGTTGGCGCCCGACGAGCCGGCGTTGCGCACGGTCGCGGTCGAGGCGTTCTGCTCGTGGTCGGCGTGCAAAATGAAAATCCGGTCCATGGCCTTCGCCAGAACCGGATTGACCTTGTACTCCTCGCACGGCACCGCGAAGGTCATGTGGAGGAAGTTCTCGGCATAGCCGAGCGAGTTCTTCGGATAGATAAAGGGCTGGCCGAGCGAATATTTGTACGCCATCGCGCCGATCGTCGGCAGCTTGGCGATGAGCCGGTGCGAGGCGACCATCCGCTGGTACGGATCGTTGATGTCGGTCGAGTCGTGATAGAAGGCCGACAGCGCCCCGACCACCCCGCACAGCACCGCCATCGGGTGCGCGTCGCGCCGGAAGCCGCGGAAAAACGTCGTGATCTGCTCATGCACCATGGTGTGGTGCGTAATGTCGCTGACGAACTGGTCGCGCTGCCCGGCCGTCGGCAGCTCCCCGTTCAGCAACAAATAAGCGACTTCCAGGAAGTCGCTCTTGGCCGCCAGCTCCTCGATCGGGAAGCCCCGATACATGAGGATGCCCTCGTCGCCGTCGATATAGGTGATGCTGGAGCGACAGGCCGCGGTCGCCATAAAGCCGGGGTCGTAGGTGAAATAGCCGGTCTTCGCGTAGAGGCTCCGCACGTCGATGACCTTGGGGCCGACCGAGCCGTTGATCACCGGCAGATCGATGGACTTGCCGGTCGCGTTGTCGGTCAAGGTCATCGTCGCGTTCGGCGCGGTTACCTTGGCGTTATCCCCATCCATTGATGCACCTCAATCGCTACGGCGGCAGGCCCTTGCCCGATCTGCGTGGAGAATAAGCCCGCCTCTGCCGATTATCAAAGTACCTGCTATATTGCGCTGCAATATCGCAATTGCGAAGAGAATTTTTTAGGCAGATTCGCCCGCCGCGTCGCCGAGGCGAGCCAGGGTTTCATCACGCCCGAGCACCTCCATGACCTCGAAAATCCCTGGCGAGGCGGTCGATCCGGTGAGGGCGGCGCGCAGCGGTTGCGCGACCGCGCCGAGCTTGAGGCCCTTTTGCGCCGCGAAATCGCGCAACCCCGCTTCGAGCGCGTCGTGCTCCCACGTTTCGCCGAGATTGCCGCGCAACTCGCCGAGCAGCGCGCGGGCCTCTTGGGTCAGGAGCTTGGCCGCCTCGGGCTCCGGCCGCAGCGGCCGCTCGGCGATGTAGAACGCGGCTTTCCGGGCCAGCTCCACCAGCGTCTTCGCTCGCGGCTTCAGCCCCGGCATCGCGCGCAGCAGCCGCAGCCGGTCGCCCGGGGTCAGCGTCTTGCCGAGGAACGGGCCGAGCAGCCCGACCAGCCGCGCGTCGTCGGCTTCCTTGATGTAGTGGGCGTTGACGCTGTCGAGCTTGGCCAGGTCGAAGCGCGACGGGCCGCGCCCGACATTGGCGAACGAGAACCAGTTGACCGCGTCGTCGAGCGACATGATTTCGTCGTCGCCGTGGCTCCAGCCGAGCCGGAGCAGGTAGTTGCGCATCGCCTCGGGCAGGTAGCCGAGGTCGCGGTATTCGCCGACCGCGACGGTGCCGCGCCGCTTCGACATCTTGAGCCCGTCCTCGCCGTGGATCAGCGGGATATGGGCGAACTCCGGGACCTCCCAGCCCAGCGCCCGATAGATCTGCGTCTGGCGGAAGGCGTTGTTGAGGTGGTCGTCGCCGCGGATCACGTGGGTGATGCCCATGTCGTGATCGTCGACGACGACCGAGAGGTTGTAGGTCGGGGTGCCGTCCGCGCGCAGGATGATCAGATCGTCGAGCTCGGCATTGGCGACCGTGACCTCGCCCTGAACGAGGTCGGCGATCGTCGTCACGCCCTCTTGCGGCGCCCTGAGGCGGATCGCCGGCGCCACCCTCGGCGGCGCCTCGGCGGGGTCGCGATCGCGCCAGGTGCCGTCGTAGCGGACCGAGCGCTTCTCGGCGCGTGCCTTCTCGCGCATCGCCTCCAGCTCCTCTTGTGAGCAGTAGCAGCGATAGGCGCGGCCGGCGGCGAGCATCTGGTCGGCCGCCTCGGCATGCCGCGCGGCGCGGGTGAATTGGTGGACGATTTCGCCGTCCCAATCGAGGCCGAGCCAGCGCATCCCGTCGACGATCGCTTTAGTCGCCTCGGGGGTCGAGCGCACGCGGTCGGTGTCCTCGATGCGCAGGCGGAAGGTGCCGCCGTGGTGGCGCGCGAAAAGCCAATTGAACAGCGCCGTGCGGGCGCCGCCGATAT
Organism: Allostellaceae bacterium; assembly: GCA_036273175.1. GTDB lineage: Bacteria > Pseudomonadota > Alphaproteobacteria > ATCC43930 > CGMCC-115725 > DATARH01. Next base: position 17,337 of record DASUIE010000069.1, on the reverse strand, counting down.
GCAGGAACCCGGTCGGCGACGGGGCGAAGCGGACGGTGACGGTCATGCCGCTAGGATAACGCCTCGGGCGTCACCTTGTGGTCCGCATATAGTTCACGCAGCTTCGTCTTCATCACCTTGCCGGTCGCGGTATGCGGCAGCTCGGCCAGGGTGACGACGTCGTCGGGGAGCATCCAGCGCGGGAAACGCTCGGCGAGAAAGGCGGTCAGCGCCCTGCGGTCGGGCGTGCGGCCGGGGCGGGCGGTGACGATCAACAGCGGCCGCTCGGCCCATTTCCGGTCGGGGATCGCGACGACGGCAGCCTCGGCGACATCCTCATGCGCCATCGCCGCGACTTCGAGATCGATCGAGCTGATCCATTCGCCGCCCGACTTGATCACGTCCTTGCTGCGGTCGCGGATCGTCAGATAGCCGTCGGGGTCGAGCGTCGCGACATCGCCGGTATGAAACCAGCCGTCGGGCTCCACCGCGGCGGCGGTCGCTTCCGGATCCTCGAAATAGCCGCTGACGATCCACGGTCCGCGCACCAGCAGCTCCCCGACCGCCTCGCCGTCATGCGGCAGCTCGTTGCCGTCGTCGTCGACCAGCTTGAATTCGACGCCGAAGACCGGGCGGCCCTGCTTCGCCTTGTATTTGAGCCGCTCCTCGCGCGGCAGGTTCTGGTGCTTGGCCTTGAGCACGGCGACGGTACCGAGCGGGCTCATCTCGGTCATGCCCCAGCCCTGGATCACATCGATGCCGTGCCGGTCGAACGCCTCGATCATCGAGGGCGGCACCGCCGAGCCCCCCGACAGCACCGATTTGAGGGTCGTGCAGCGCAACCCGGTGGCGTTGAGATGCGCCTCGAAGCCGAGCCAGATCGTCGGCACGCCGAGCGCGTAGGTGACCTTCTCGGCCTCGAACAGCTCGTAGAGGCTGGCGCCGTCGAGCCTGTTGCCGGGCAGCACGAGCTTGGCGCCGTTGAGCGGCGCGACATAGGGCACGCTCCAGGCGCAGGCGTGGAACATCGGCACCGCCGGGCAGCATACCGAATCCACGCCCATCGGGATCGCCCCCGGTGTCGAGGCGGCGTAGGCGTGGATCACCGTCGAGCGATGAGTATAGAGCGCGCCCTTGGGCCGGCCGGTCGTGCCCGAGGTGTAGCAAAGCGCCGCCCCCATCCGCTCGTCGAAATCGGGCCAATCGAACTCGGCGCTCTCGGTCCCGACAAGCTCGTCGAAGCTGGCGACAACCGGGACCGGCGTATCCGGCACCGTGGCGGTCATCGTGACGATGCCCAAATCGTTGTGCAGGCGCGGCCAAAGCCGGTCGATCAGCGGCAGAAAGCCTTCCTCGACAAAGAGGATGCGGTCATGCGCATGGTTGATGATGTAGACCAGCTGGTCGTCGTAGAGGCGCGGATTGATCGTGTGGCACACCGCGCCGATGCCGGAGATGCCGTAATAGAGCTCGAAGTGCCGGTAGGTGTTCCAGGCGAGGGTTCCGACCCGGTCTCCCGGGGCGATGCCGAGCCGCTTCAGCGCCCGGGCAACCCGCTTCGACCCGCGCTCGGCGTCGGCATAGCCGTAGCGGTGGATCGGGCCCTCGACCGTGCGCGAGACGAGCTCGGTGTCGCCATGATACTTGGCCGCATGGCTGATGATCCGCGAGATCAGCAAAGGCTGATCCTGCATCATCCCGAGCATCGTTTCCTCCCGCCGCGATTGGGCGGGAAGACTACGCGTCTAATACCGCCGCATCAATCCGACGAGCCGGCCCTGCACCTTGACCCGGTCGGGGCCGAAGATGCGCGTCTCGTAGGTCTGGTTGGCCGGTTCGAGGGCAATCGAGTCGCCGCGCTTCCTGAGGCGCTTCAGCGTCGCCTCCTGGTTATCGACCAGAGCGACGACGATCGAGCCGTTCTCGGCCACGTCGCAGCGTTGGATGATCACCGTGTCGCCGTCGAAGATGCCGGCGTCGATCATGCTGTCGCCGGCGACTTCGAGAGCGTAGTGCTCGCTGCCGCGGCCGAGCAGCGCGCCGGGCACCGCGACGCTCGCCGTCTGGTCGCGCAGCGCCTCGATCGGCGTGCCGGCGGCGATCCGCCCGTAAAGCGGCAGGTCGACCGCCTCGATCTCGGCGGCGACCGGCGTCCCGGGAAGCGCGTTGGAGAAATCGCCGCGGATCACCGTCGGCGAAAACTTGCTGCGCTCGGTCCCCATCGGCGCCGCGCTCTCCTCGGGCAGCTTCAGCACTTCGAGCGCGCGGGCGCGGTGCGGCAGGCGGCGAATGAAGCCGCGCTCCTCAAGCCCGCTGATCAGCCGATGGATGCCTGATTTCGAGCGAAGGTTGAGCGCGTCCTTCATCTCGTCGAAAGACGGGGCGATGCCGTTGGCGCCCAGGCGGGCATTGATAAAGAGCAGGAGCTCGTGCTGCTTGCGTGTCAGCATGGTTCCAATCCCCCATTCGGGAACAAAAGCTAAACAACTTCTTGTGTTCTACTTTGGTTCGCATACAAGGTCAAGGGTCGTGATGATGGGAAAGGGCGAATGGCGCGAACCGTGATCATCGACACGGACCCCGGGATCGACGACGCCGTCGCCATCCTCATGGCGCTGGGGTCGCCCGAGCTGGAGGTGAGGGCGCTGGTCGCCGTCGCCGGCAATGCGCCGCTCGCGGTTGTCGAGCGCAACGCACGGGCGCTGGTCGAGCTGGCGGGACGGGGTGACGTCCCGGTTTATGGCGGGCACGCCGGGCCGCTCAGGCTGGAGCTGCGCGACGCGGTCATGGCCCATGGCGAGGGCGGGCTCGGCGCCTTGCGGCTCGCCGACCCGGCGGCGGCGTTGCGGCCGGAGCCCGGCGTCGATTTCCTCGTCGAGACAGTGCGAGCGGCGGCGCCGCGCACGGTCGCCATCGCCGCGCTCGGCCCGCTGACTAACATCGCCGCCGCCTTTCTCGCCGCGCCGGATATCGCGGAGAGGCTGGGCAGCCTGGCGATCATGGGCGGCGCCACGCGCGGACCGGGCAACATGACGCCGGCCGCCGAGTTCAACTTCCATTGCGACCCGCACGCGGCCGCCATCGTGTTCGAAAGCGGTGCGCCGATCGCCCTGGCGCCGCTCGAGGTGACCCGGCAACTCGTCAGCACCCGGACGCGGCTGGCCCGGCTGCGCGCGCTCGGCAACCGGGCCGGGAAGGCGGTCTCGGCATTGCTGCGGCCGGTGCCGCCGGCGCGGCGGGCGATGACGCTGCACGACCCGTGCGTGATCGCCTGGCTCATCGCGCCGGAGCTGTTCCAGGGGAGCCGGGTCAATGTCGCGGTCGAGACCGAGAGCGCACTGACCCTCGGCATGAGCGTCACCGACTGGCGCGGCGTCACCGGCCGCCCGGCAAACGCGCTGGTCTTGGAGAAGGTCGACGCGGCCGGCTTTTACGCCCTGCTGACCGAACGGCTGGCGCGGCTGCCATAGCGCGCTAAGATGGCCGGCGGCGAACCCACGCGAGGAGAATTCCCATGATCGTCGAGATGCGCACCTACCGGGTCAAGCCCGGCTCGATCCCCGAGGTGGAAAAGCGGTTTGGCGAGGCCTTGGCCGACCGGACCAAGATTTCCCCGCTCGGCGCCTTCTTCCACACTGAAGTCGGCCCGTTGAACCGGATCATCCATTGCTGGCCCTACGAAGACCTCGGCCAGCGGGCGAAGCTGCGCGGCGACGCGGCGAAGCTGTCGAACTGGCCGCCCAAGATTGGCGAGTTCATCGAGGACATGGAAAGCAAGATCGTCAACCTCGCGCCGTTCTCGCCCAAGCTCGGCGACCGGCGGCTCGGCGACATCTACGAGATCCGCACCTACACGATGCAGCCGGGCGGCGTCGGGATTGTCACCGAGGCCTGGGCCGAGAAGATCGAGGGCCGGCAGAAATTCTCGCCGATGGCCTTCTGCGGCTCGACCGAGATCGGCGGGCTGAACCAGTGGATTCACGTCTGGGCCTATAAGGACGCCGCCGAGCGTTTCGCGGTGCGCGACAAGGCGCGGGCTTCCGGCGCGTGGCCGCCCAATACGCGTGGCCAGTTCATCCGCCAGGAAAACATGCTGGTCGTTCCGGCGGCCTTCTCGCCGCTGCATTAGTCAGCGAATGTCGGAAACCGGCGCCGGCCCCGGCATGCGGTCGGGCGGCGCCGGGACCGGCGTTCCGTTGGTCAGCCCGAGCCCTCTCAGCAGATTGTCGAGGGGCGAGGGGCCGGCTGTCGACGGACTGTCGGTCGGGGCGCTCGGCAGCGGCTCGGCCGGCGATTTGCCGATTGCCGCGAGCATGAAATTGCGCCACGTGGCGGCCGGAAGGGTGCCGCCGGTGACCTTCTTCATCGGGGTGTTGTCGTCGTTGCCGAGCCAGACCCCGGCTACCAGATTCGCCGTGTAACCGATAAACCAGGCGTCGCGGTATTCCTGGGTCGTGCCGGTCTTGCCGGCCATCGGCCGTGGCAGGCGCGCCGACTTGCCGGTCCCGTGCTCGACGACCCCTTCGAGCATCTGGTTCATCATCGCCACGTTTTCGGGCGCGATCACCCGTCCGGGTCCGCCGCCGGCGCGGCGGTACAGCACCTTGCCGGCGCCGTCGCGGATTTCGCTGATGCCATAGGGCATGACGCCGGTGCCGCCATTGGCGAACGCCGCATAGGCCGAAACCAGCTCCAGCAGATTCACCTCATCGGTGCCGAGCGCGATGCTCGCGTCCGGCGTCAGCGTCGACGCGATTCCGAGCCGGTTGGCGACCGCGACGACGTTGGCGATCCCGGCATGCTGGGCGACCTGGACGGCGACCGTGTTGATCGACTCGGCGAGCGCCTCGGCCATCGTCACATCGCCGAGATAGCGGCCGGTATAGTTCCGCGGCTGCCAGTTGCCGACCCGGACCGGCGCGTCGGTGAAATGGTCGTCTGGACGCAGACCGCTTTCGAGCCCGGCGAGATAGACAAAGGGCTTGAAGGCCGAGCCCGGCTGGCGTTCGGCCTGGGTCGCGCGGTTGAACTGGCTGTCGCCGTATTTGCGCCCGCCCACCATCGCCCGCACCGCGCCGTCCGGCGACATGGCGACGAGCGCGCCCTGGCTGACCGCGTATTTTTGGCCGGCGCGCGCGACGGTATCGCCGATCGCGGCCTCCGCCGCCGCCTGCAGGCGCGGATCGAACGTCGTCGTCACGGTCAGGTCCTTGTCGTCCATCCCGGCGAACTCGCGCACCTGCTCGGCGATCCAGTCGGCGAAGTACCGCGACCCCGGGCGCTCCGCGGCGCGGGCGGTGATCGTCGGTCCTTCCTTTTCGGCGCCGGCCGCCTGGGCCGCGGTGATGTAGCCGGCGTCGACCATGTTATCGAGCACCTGGGCGGCCCGCGCCTCGGCCTTGTCGCGGTCATGCGCCGGGCTGAACCGCGTCGGCGCCTTGAGCAGGCCGGCGATGACGGCGCATTCGAACAGGTCGAGCTTGCGCGCCGACTTGCCGAAATAGCGGTGCGCGGCGGCGTCGACGCCATAAGTACCGGCCCCGAGATAGACCCGGTTCAGGTAGATTTCGAGGATCTGGTCCTTGGTGAAGCGGCGCTCCAGCCAGAGCGCCATCAGCGTTTCGCGGATTTTGCGGGAAAAGCTGCGCTCGGGGGTCAGAAAGGCGATTTTGGCGAGCTGCTGGGTGATCGTGCTGCCGCCCTGGACGACGTGGCCGGCGCTGAGGTCGGCCCAGGCGGCGCGCAAGAGGCCGATCGGGTCGACTCCGAAGTGGCTGTAAAAGCGGCGGTCTTCGGTCGCGATCACCGCCTTGGGCAGGTCGGGGGCGATCTGCTTCAGCGTCAGCGGCTCGCCAAAGAGATCGCCGAACGTGGCGACGATGGTGCCGTCGGCGGCGCGGATCGTGACGCTCGGCCGGCGCTCGGCGACGGCGAGCTGGCTGGTGTCCGGGAGGGTGAGGGCGAAATATCCCAGTGCGCACCCGCCGACGATGCCGGCCCACAGGAAAACCAGAATCGCAACCTTGAGCAGAGAACCCAAAACGCCGCGCGATTTTCGGCGCACTGGCGGTTTCCTGCCGCCGCGCTTGGGGTTGCCGCCGCTTCGCAGACGGTCGTCGGCATCGACGCGCAGCGGCCTGTCAGCCATGTCTTTTCATCAAGGTGCCCACCGGCGGCCTCCCCCGAAGCCGCGATCACTTCGCTATATAGGTAAACTGTGGCGATGGTTCGGCAAGATCGGGCCGTGCGGCACGGGAACGCATGCCTCGTTCGGCGTGTTGAACCGGCAACGCGCAATTGGCGAGACGGACCATGGCAACGACCTTGAATACCGGGGCGTCGGTACCGGCAGATTTCAGCCGCGGCGCGCGCATCGCCTCGGTCGCGGCCGGGGTAACGATGTTGTGGCGGGCGATCGGCGCGCCGCCGCTCGGTCCGATCGTGCTCGGCCTCGGCGGTCTCGCGCTCATTTGGCATGGCCTGTGCCGCGAGCCTTCCGGGGGCGGCGAGCAAAAGGCTGCGGAACGCCGCCGCGGCGGCCGCGCGCGAGATCGCGACGCCGTGCAGCGCGCGTCGGAAGACAGCTTTCCGGCGAGCGATCCGCCGTCCTGGACCGCGACCAACGGGCCGGCGCGGCGCCACTGAGCGCGGGCGGCTTTCCCGGAAAAATAGTTTACTTGTAATGAATTAATTAGTTGGTGAGGGGGTCTCGCGGCATGGTGCTCCCATGTCAGCCAGGGGAGCGCTTCGAATGAGTCGAGAGGCAGCGATCACCACCGCCGAAGCCTATTTCGACGAAGGCGGGTTTGCCGCCGACCTGTCCCGGCGCGTCGCGATCCCGACCGAAAGCCAGGTCGAAGGGCGGGGCGCCGTGCTGCAATCCTACTTGCAGGACGAGATCGCGCCGTCGCTCGCCCGACTCGGCTTCGACAGCGAAATCATCGACAACCCGGTGCGGGGCGGGCCGGCGCTGATCGCCGAGCGGCGCGAGGATGGGGCCGCGACGACGACACTCTGCTACGGACATGGCGACGTCATCCGCGGGCTGGAGCCGCAATGGCACGAGGGGTTGTCGCCGTGGGAGCTGACCCGCCGAGGCGATCGCCTCTACGGGCGCGGCACCGCCGACAACAAGGGGCAGCACTCGATCAACATCGCCGCGCTCGCGGCGGTGCTGAAAACGCGCAAGAGGCTGGGGTTCAACGCGAAGTTCCTGGTCGAAACCGGCGAGGAGGTCGGCTCGCCCGGCCTGCGTGAGATTTGCCGCGATCACAAGGACAAACTCGCGGCCGATGTGCTGATCGCGTCGGATGGCCCGCGCCTCGCCCCAGACCGGCCGACGATCTTTCTCGGGGCCCGCGGCGCGATGAATTTCGATCTCGTCGTCGAGCTGCGCGAGGGCGGCCACCATTCCGGCAATTGGGGCGGGCTGCTCGCCAATCCCGGCATCGTCCTCGCCCATGCGCTCGCGACGATCACCAGCGAGAAGGGCGCGATCCGCATCAAGGAGTGGGTGCCGACCCACATGCCCAATTCCGTCCGCATGGCTCTCGCGGACTGCCCAATCGAACAAAGTAGGGGCGGAGGCGGCGAGGACGCGCCCGAGATCGATCCCGAATGGGGCGAACCCAACCTGACCCCGAGCGAAAAGGTCTTCGGCTGGTGCAGCTTCGAAATCTTGGCGTTTACGACCGGCAACCCCGAAAACCCGGTCAACGCGATCCCGCCGAAGGCGACCGCGACGTGCCAGATCAGGTTTGTCGTCGGGGTCGATCCGGAGGGTTTCATGCCGGCCCTGCGCCGGCATCTCGACGCCCGCGGGTTCCCGATGGTCAAGGTCGAGCCGTGGAAGAAGGCCTATTTTCCGGCGACGCGGCTCGATCCCGATCACGAATGGGTACGCTGGGCCGCCGCCTCGATCGCGCGGACCACCGGCAAACGGCCGGCGATCCTGCCCAATCTCGGCGGTTCGCTGCCGAACGATATTTTCGCGGCCGATCTCGGATTGCCGACAATCTGGGTGCCGCATTCCTATGCCTCGTGCTCTCAGCATGCCCCCAACGAGCACATGCTCGCCCCGGTTGCGCGCGAGGGATTAAAGGTGATGACCGGTCTCTATTGGGACCTCGGTGAGCAGGGCGTGCCTCGGTAACGGAGAAAGTCCAATGAGACTGGAAAGACTGCCGGCGGCGATGGCTTCCCGGCTCGCCGAACTGGAATGCCCGGAGTTCGCGACCTCTCCGTGGGTCTCCGGCAAACCGCTGAACCAGCGGCGCGTCGCGATCGTCTCATCGGCCGGGCTCGTCGTGCGCGGCGATCGCGTGTTCCGCGGACGCGACGCGGAATACCGCGAGATCCCGGCGACGGTTCACCCGACCGACCTGTTATGCAGCCACATCTCGATCAATTTCGACCGCACCGGGTTCCAGGAGGACTGGAATGTGGTCTTTCCGCTCGACCGCCTCAAAGAGATGGCCGCGCAGCGAAGTATCGGGTCCGTCGCGGCGAGGCACTACTCGTTCATGGGCGCGACCGATCCGGTTCACATGGTCGACGGAGCCGCCGAGGTCGCGGCCAAGCTCAAGGCAGACAAGGTCGACGCGGTCCTCCTCACCTCGGTGTGACCGCTCTGCACGCGCGCCGTGAGTGCGCTGGGGCATCACCTCGAGGAAGCCGGGATCGCGACCGTCGCGATCGCCCTGATCCGGCCGCAGGCCGAGCGCACCCGCCCGCCGCGTGCGCTGTGGGTGCCCTTCGAGCTGGGCCGCCCGATCGGCCCGCCCAGCCATCCCGCGTTCCAGCGCTCCGTAATCCTCGCCGCGCTCCGGCTGCTGACGGCGCGGAAGACGACGAGCCTGATCGCCGATTTTCCCGAGGACGACCCGCGCGAGCAGCCGGACCCGGACTGGCGGCCGCCGATCCGGCCGGCGCGCAGCCACGGCCCCGACGCGATGGAGGCGGAGCTGCGCGCGCTGGCGCCGGCTTATGCCCGATCCTGCACCGAGCGGGGCCGCAGCACGGTGGGGCTTACCGGCCTCGCGCCAGCGCAGTCCGGCGCCTATCTCGGCGCCTGCCTGCGCGGCGAAGCGCCTTCGAGCCCGGTTCCGGGGATGTCGGACGTGCTGGCATTGCGATTCGCCAGCGACGATCTCAAGGCATTCGCCCTTGAGGCGGCGATCGCCGGGGGCAAGAAGCCGTCGAGCCGTCAGCTCGGCGACTGGCTGTGGAACCAGACCGCCCTGGGCGCGGCGCTCGACGAGGCGCGGCGCTGGCTGATGACGCATGGCGGCGACCGCGGCAAGGCGGTCGCGCCGTTTTTCGTCCCGGCGCTGAGGCTGCCGACCGGTTGAGGGACGCGGCATTGCCGCGCTTGCGCTGCCGAAGCCAGCAAGTATCCTTTCCGGCAAAGAAAACCGGAGGCGGGGCGATGGGGTGGCGTGGAACAGGGGCGGCGTTGGCGATTGCGGTGCTGATCGCGCCGGGCGCGCGGGCGGCCACCTTCAAATGGGCCAATGACGGCGATGCGCGAGCGATGGACCCGTACACCTTTAACGAGACGGTCCAGAACTCGTTTCTCGCCAACATCTATGAGCGGCTGGTCCAGCGGAACAAAAAACTGGGATTGGAGCCCGACCTGGCGACGAGCTGGGAGACGACCGGGCCGAATGTCTGGCGCTTTCACCTGCGGCCGAACGTCAAATGGCAGGACGGCACGCCATTTACGGCCGACGATGTCGTGTTCTCGTATCACCGGATCACCGGCAAGAATTCGGCCAAGCGCTCCCAGGTCGCCACGGTCAAGGAGATGCGCAAGGTCGACGATCTGACCGTCGATATCGAGACCAACGGACCCGACCCGATCCTGCCCTCCGAGATGACCGCGATGGATATCATGTCCAAGGCGTGGTGCGAGGCGCATGGCGCGGTCGAGAACGTCGTTTTTGGCAAGGGCGAGAACTACGCGCTGACCCATGCGATGGGAACCGGGCCATACCAGCTCGTCTCGCGCGAGCCCGACCGCAGGACCGTGGTCGAGAAGAACCCGAACTATTGGGGCAAGATCGACGGCAATGTCGACCGCGCCGAGTTCGACGTGATCTCCAACGCCTCGACCCGCGTCGCCGCGCTGCTGTCGGGCGAGATGGACATGATCTATTCGGTCCCGCCGCAGGATGCCGACCGTATCGCCCATACCTCCGGGGTCAAGCTGATCGAGGGACCCGAGCTGCGCACGATCTATCTCGCGATGGACCAAGTCCGTCCCGAGCTTCTGTTCTCCAACGTCAAGGGGAAGAACCCGCTCAAGGATGTGCGGGTGCGGCGCGCTTTCGCCCTGGCGATCGACGAAGACGCGATCGCCAAGCGGGTCATGCGCGGCCAGGCCCACCCGACCTGGCTGATGTATGGGCCGGGGGTCAACGGCTACGACCCGGCGCTCGACAAGCGGCCGCCGGTCGACACGGTCAAGGCCAAGGCGCTGCTCGCCGAGGCGGGCTATCCCGACGGGTTTCAGATCCAGATGGATTGCCCCAACGACCGCTACGTCCAGGACGAGCAGATTTGCACGGCGATCGCGGCGATGCTGGCGCGCATCGGCGTCAAGGTCGACGTGTTCGCCCGCACCAAGGTCAAGTTCTTCGCCGATGTCGGCTATCCGAACTACAAGCTCAGCTTCTCATTGCAGGGCTGGACCCCGGGCACCTACGACGCCCACAACGTCTTCTATACGCTGCTGTCGTCGCGCGATCCGCACGGTCGCGGCCAGACCAACAACGGCGGCTACTCGAACCCAAAGGTCGATGAATTGACCGAGCAGATGGCGCACGAGCTCAACAAGGACAAGCGCCAGGCGCTGATCGACGAGGCCGCGAAGATCGTGCAGAACGACGTCGCGACGATCCCTTTGCACCAGCAGGTGATCGTTTGGGCCGTGCGCGACAATATCGAGGTGGTGCAGCCCGCCGACAACGCGTTCTACCTGCGGTGGGTCACGGTCAAATAAGGCGGAATGTCGCGGAGACGCGGCTGCGTGCGTGGGCGTACATTGGGGGTGCCCTTTATGGATAGGGGCGGCGGGGTTTCTCAACCGTGCGACGAGAGGTTTGCGGGAACGCAAAGACTTCCGCGGCGTTGGCGTCACGACACATTGGGAATCCCTCTGGGGGCGAACGCCGTAACGAACGTTGATGTCTGATCTTCCCTCTGCGCGCCAGGTGGCGCTCGATTTGCTCGGAGCGGTGCTGCGGCGCAAGCGTCCGCTGGACGACGCCATAGAGGACAGCTCCTACATGGGCGAGCTGTCGGTACGAGACCGCGCCTTCGCCCGCCTTCTCGTTGCCACCGTCCTGCGCCGGCTCGGCCAGATCGATGCCCTGATCGCCGGTTGCCTCAACGCGCCGCTGGCGGCGCGCGCGGCCACGGTCCACGACATCCTGCGGCTCGGCATCTCCCAGCTCCTGTTCCTGCGGACGCCGCCCCACGCCGCGGTCGCCACAAGCGTCGACCTCGCCCATATCCGTGGGTTCCTGTCGCATAAGGGGCTGGTGAACGCGGTGCTGCGGCGGATCAGCGTCGAAGGCGCCGAGCGGGTCGAGAAGCACGATCCCGGCCGCGTCAACACGCCGGACTGGCTGTGGCATTCCTGGCGCGACACCTATGGCGACGACGTCGCCCATGCGATCGGCGTCGCGCACCTCAAGGAGGCCCCCCTCGACCTGACCCTGCGGTCGAACGGCAAGAGCGACGGTTGGCGAGAGCCGCTCCAAGGTCAGCTTTTGCCGACCGGCACGCTGCGTCGTTCCTCCGGCGGGTCGGTGGTGGCGCTGCCCGGCTATGCCGAGGGCGGGTGGTGGATCCAAGACGCGGCCGCCGCGGTGCCCGCGCGCATGTTCGGCGAGGTTGCCGGGCTCGAGATCATCGACATGTGCGCCGCTCCCGGCGGCAAGACGGCCCAACTCGCCGATGCCGGCGCGCAGGTCACGGCGATCGACCGCTCGGCGCGGCGGCTCGACCGGCTGATTTCCAACCTGCGACGGCTCGAGCTGCCGGCACGGGCGATCGCCGCCGACGCTCTCTCTTGGCGGCCGGAGCACCCCGTGGACGGTGTCTTGCTCGATGCGCCGTGCACCGCGACCGGCGCCATCCGCCGTCATCCGGACGTGCTGCACCTGAAGCAGCCGGAGGATGTAGCCCGCCTGGCGGCGGTACAGGAAAATCTGCTGCGGTCTGCCGTCGAGATGCTGAAGCCCGGCGGTACGCTGGTCTATTGCACCTGCTCCCTGGAGCCGCAGGAGGGGCCGCGGCGGATTGCGTCGCTGCTGCAGAGCGGCGCCGGGGTCGAGCGCAAGCCTCTCGTCGCCGAGGAAGTCGGCGTCCCCGGCGAATGGGTGACCGAGGAAGGCGACCTGCGCACCCTGCCATGCCACTTTCGCGAGTATGACGGGGTCGACGGCTTTTACGGCGCGCGACTGGTAAAACGCGGCTGATCCCACGGCTGATCCCCTGGGGGCGCTCCGCCGGGGCAGCTTGCGGCGGCAGCTTTTCCTTGTTACGAAGCGGGATGGATTCTGCCGCCGTGCAGGTGTGGCGGGGCGCCGCCGTGGTCGTAACCCTATGAGATCGGCCCCGGCCCGGGCCGGCGGGGCGCCCGGCGCGCGAACCAGGCCCGGCGCGGCGGAGACGCCGGATTTCTTCACGCGAATGCGGCGCGACGCCTTGCGGGCGGTGGCGCAGAGCCCGGCCTATCGGCACACTCTGATCGGTCGCGTCCCGGCCGATACGCGCGCCCGCATCGGCGAGCGGTGGCCGGGCGATGCGCGGCGCGGCGCGGCGATCCTCAACGGCGATATCGAGCTGGCGAGCGAGTTGGTGCGCAATCCGTCGCCGGTCTGGTTTCCGACCGGCGCGGGGCCGGAGTGGCTCGCCGCTTGGCATGGCTTCACCTGGATGGCCGATCTGATGGCCGTCGGCGCCAGCGCGCGCGACGCGGCCCGCGCGCTGATGCGGAGCTGGCTCGCCGAAAACGGCCGCTGGCACGCCATTTCGTGGCGGTCCGACGTGCTGGCGACGCGCCTTTATTCCTGGCTCGTCCATCTCGACGAGATCGCCAACCGCGAGGCCGACCGCCCGTTGCGCCGCGCTATCCTGGCGAGCGCCGCCGCGCAGTTGCGCCACCTGTCGCGCACCGCGCCGTGGGAGTTGACGGGCGCCGGGCGGATCGCCGCGTTGAAGGGTCTGATCGGCGGGATGATCGCGTTCGGCAGATCGGAGGCGAGGGTCAGCCGCATCGTGCGCAGCTTCGAGCGCGAGCTCACCACCCAGATTCTCCATGACGGCGGGCATTTGTCGCGCAGCCCCTCGGTGCAGCTTTCGGTGTTGCGCGATCTGCTCGACACGCGCGCGACGTTGCGCGCCGGCCGCGTCCCGGTCCCCTCGGCGCTGCAAGACGCGATCGACCGGATGGCGCCGATGCTGCGCTTCTTCCGCCACGGCGACCGGCGCCTTGCGCTCTTCAACAATTCGGTCGAGGAAGACGCCGTGCTGGTCGACCTCGTCCTTTCCAAGTCGGAAACCAAGGGCCGGGCGCCGATGCAGGCCCCCCATAGCGGCTTTCAGCGGCTGCAGGCCGGGCACTGCCTCGTCATCGTCGATACCGGCAACGCCCCGCCGCCAGGCTACGACGCGGAGGCGCATGCCGGCGTCCTGTCCTTCGAGCTAAGCCAGGGGCGCGAGCGCATCGTCGTCAATTGCGGCGGCTATCGCGGCGCCAAGGCGGCATGGCGGCGGGTGATGCGGACGAGCGCGGCGCATTCGGTGCTCGTGGTCGGCGACAGCAACGCGGTCGGCTTGAACCACGACGGCACCCTCGCGCAGACGCCGCGGCCGGTGCGGGTGGACCGGGCGGAGGAGGGCGGACACCAATGGATCGCCGCGAGCCATGACGGCTACCGCCAGCGCTTCGGCCTCGTCTACTCGCGCGAATTGTACCTTGCGCGCGACGGCGACGATCTGCGCGGCGAGGACAAGCTGACCGGGCGCTCCGGGATGGAGTTCGCGGTGCGCTTCCACCTGCATCCGGCGGTGCAGGCGGCCTTGATCGACGACGGCGACGGCGTCCAGTTGCGGCTGGCCAGCGGCTCCATCTGGCGGCTACGTGCATCGGGCGCCGAGATGAGCTTAGGCGAGAGCATCTATCTCGGCACCGGCGAGGTGCAGAAGACCCAGCAGATCGTGCTGAGCGGCACGACCGGCCCGACCGGCGCCACCGTGCGCTGGGCGATCCAGCGGACCGGCGGGTCCCCCGCCGCCACCTGACCGATGGAGTTGGCCGCGCTCGCGCTCGTCGCGGTGGGCGCGGGCCTTGTCTCGGGGTTTGGCACCCGGGCGCTGATCCCGCTCCTGCGCAAAGCGGGCGTCGCGGCGACGCCCAACGAGCGCTCCCTGCACTCGGCGCCGATCCCGCATGGTGGCGGGATCGCCCCGGTCGCGGCGATAATCCTCGCCTGGGCGGCGCTCGCCGCCTTCGGCTGGATGGCGCCGTCGCGCTGGCCGATCCCGGCTGGCGCGCTGGTGCTGGCCGCGCTGTCGTGGTGGGACGACCGCGCCGGGTTGCCCGCCGGCGGACGCCTCGTCGTGCAGGCGGCGGCGGTGGCCGCCAGCCTCTGGCTCTGCCCGCCGGGGGCGGTGTTCCAGGGGGCGCTGCCGCTCTGGTTGGACCGCCTGGCGGTGGCGGTGCTGTGGCTCTGGTTTCTCAACCTGTTCAACTTCATGGACGGCGCCGACGGTCTTGCTGGCAGCGAGGCAGCGTCGATCGGGCTCGGGCTTCTGCTGCTCGCCCCGGATTGGGCGACCGCCGCGCTCGGCCTCGCGATCGCTGCCGCGGCGGTCGGCTTCCTCGCTTCGAACTGGGCGCCCGCCCGCGTCTTCATGGGCGATGTCGGCAGCGTCCCGCTCGGCTATCTGATCGGGTTCCTGCTGCTCCAGGTCGCCGCCACGGGGCGATGGAAGGCGGCGCTGATCCTGCCGCTCTATTTCCTCGCCGACGCGACGATCACGCTCGCGCGGCGCGCTTTGCGCGGCGAAAGGATCTGGCGGGCGCATCGCCAGCATTTCTACCAGCGGGCGGTCCTCGGCGGCCTCGGGCACGCGGCGCTCGCGCGGCGGGTGATCGCGGCGAATCTGGTGCTGATCGCCTGCGGCTGGGCGGCTGAGAACGGCCTGGGCCTCGCCGCGCTGGCCGCTGCCGCGGTGACCGTCGCGATCCTGCTCGCGGTGCTGTATAGGGGGCGCAAATGACGCACACGATCAAACGCGCGCTGCTCTCGGTCAGCGACAAGACGGGGCTGGTGCCGTTCGCCCGTGAGCTTGCCGCGGGCGGCGTCGCGCTGATCTCGACCGGCGGCACTGCCAAGACCCTCGCCGATGCCGGCCTCCCGGTCACCGAGGTTGCCGCCGTCACCGGCTTCCCCGAGATGCTCGACGGCAGGGTCAAGACCCTGCACCCGGCGGTGCATGGCGGGCTCCTCGCGCGGCGCGACCGGCCGGACCATCTGGCGGCGCTCGAGGATCATGGCATCGGCGAGATCGACCTCCTGGTCTCCAACCTCTACCCGTTCGCCGCGACGGTCGCCTCGGGCGCCGGGCGCGAGGATTGCATCGAGAATATCGACATCGGAGGCCCGGCCTTGATCCGCGCCGCCGCGAAAAACCACGAATTCGTCGCCGTCGTCACCGACCCGGGCGACTATCTGCCGGTGCTCGACGAGATGGCGCGGGAGGGCGGCGGGGTTGGCGAGGCGATGCGCCGCGAGCTGGCGCGCAAGGCCTATGCCGCGACCGCCGCCTACGATGCCGCCATCGCCGCCTGGATGGCCGGGCAGGAGGGGATCGAGTACCCGGATACCCTGGTCGTTGCCGCCCGCCTCGCCGACCGCACCCGCTACGGCGAGAACCCGCACCAGGGCGCCGCCTTCTACCGCACCGCCGAGACCCGCTTCGGCGTCGCGACCGCGCGCCAGGTGCAGGGCCGCGAGCTTTCGTACAACAACTACAACGACACCGACGCGGCCTTCGAGGCGGTGGCCGAGTTCGCCGAGCCGGCCGTCGTCATCGTCAAGCACGCCAACCCGAGCGGCGTCGCCATCGGCGCCGGGCTCCACGCGGCCTGGATGCGGGCGCTCGCCTGCGATCCGGTCAGCGCCTTTGGCGGGATCGTCGCGGTCAACCGCCCGCTCGACGCGGAGACCGCCGCCGCCATCGCCGAGCTTTTCGTCGAGGTCGTGATCGCCCCGGAGATTTCGCCCGAGGCGGCCGCCACACTGGCCTCGAAGCGCAACCTCCGCGTCCTCGCAACCGGCGGGATGCCGGACCCGAAAGCGCCCGGCCAGACCTTGCGCTCGGTCGCCGGCGGTCTCCTCGTGCAGGAGCGCGACCGCGTCTCGGCCACCGCCGATGCGCTCAAAATCGTCACCAAGCGCGCCCCGACCCCGGCCGAGATCGCCGACCTCCTGTTTGCGGACACCGTCGCCAAGCACGTCAAGTCGAACGCGATCGTCTTCGCCAAGGATGGCGCGACAATCGGCATCGGCGCCGGCCAGCCGAGCCGCGTCGACTCGGTCAAGATCGCCGCCGCCAAGGCCGGTGCGTTCAAGCTCTCGACCCAAGGCTCGGTCCTCGCCTCCGACGCGTTCTTCCCGTTCGCCGACGGGCTCGAGGCCGCCATCGCCGCCGGCATTACCGCCGCGATCCAGCCCGGCGGGTCGCGCCGCGACGACGAGGTGATCGCCGCCGCCGACAAGGCCGGCATCGCGATGGTGTTTTCCGGGCTTCGGCATTTCCGCCATTGAGGGCGGCGCCGGAACGCGCCATTTTCCGTTCAGCTTACGAGGGATAGTCAGAAATGCCCGCCTTGCAGCCGGCGCGCGGCACGCAGGATTTGTTGCCCGAGACCGCCCGCCGTCACCGCCGGGTCAGCGAGGCCGCGCGCGATTGCGCCGCGCTCTATGGGTTCGCCGAGATCGCGACGCCGATCTTCGAGTTCACCGAAGTCTTCTCGCGCCCGATCGGCGAGCACACCGACATCGTCTCGAAGGAGATGTACACCTTCACCGACCGCGGCGGGGAGGAGGTGACCCTGCGCCCCGAAAACACCGCCGGCGTCGTGCGCGCGGTGCTGTCGAACGGCCTCACCCAATCGACCCCGCTCAAATTCTTCTATTCCGGCCCGATGTTCCGCTACGAGCGGCCGCAAAAAGGCCGTTTCCGCCAGTTCCACCAGATCGGCGTCGAGCTGCTCGGCGTGCCACAGCCGCAAGCGGATATCGAGGTCATCGCCCTCGGCCAGCGCATCCTCGACGCGCT